>JACKAH010000009.1 GCA_020635175.1 Deltaproteobacteria bacterium | reverse complement strand
GCTAAGCTCCTTAAACAGAGGCACACTATTTCTGATCATTTCGAAATTATCAGCGATCGATCCAGGCAGATGAGACAAGCGCTCATCAATCAAGACTTGATCTGCAGGCTCGATATCATTTCCCATCAAGTGCTCAATCACTTCGAAACCCTGATTAATTGCCTGCTTAATCAAAGGATAACCAATCAACGCTCCTACGATATGTAGTCCGGGAACATTACACTGATATGTCTTATCTACTACGGGCACAGAGTTCATATCTGCATTTGGAAACTCAATTCCACAATCCTCTAGAAACTTACGAGGCATTATTGCACCGATCCGTGCAATAATATGAGTAGCCTTAATTGAAACTTCACCTTTCTCAGCAGTTTCAATATATGCTGTTTCTCCTTCGATGCGACTCATATCAGAGTTGTAGAAACATCTGATCTTTTTAGATTCAATCGCCTTAGTAATCAAAGCGATGTTACCATCTTTTGCTCGAGCAAATTCATCACTTCTGTTTAGTATGGAAACACGGTTTTTTTCGCATAGAGCAACAGCATTCTCAATCGCTGCGTCTCCTGCTCCAACCACCAATATGTCTTGATCTTCAAAAGCATCAGGATCACTTAGCGTATAAGCAACATGTTCAGATTCTGCTCCGGGACATGCAAGCCTTCGAGGCGAACCCTGCAAGCCGATCGCTAAAACAACATGATCCGCTGTTACCATTTGAGATCCATATTGAATCTCAAACTTATCACCTACTTTTCTTAAGCCGGTAACGGCAGCTTTGTTTACATTAACTTTATGTTCTGTGAGGGCATCATTCCAAACCTGAAGAACCTCTTCACGTGTTCCTGCTTTAAAGCCTACCTTAGAGCGCAACGGCAATTTACCTGGCTCATCCATCACATGTTTACGTAACTGGTAATCGAAAATGGTGTTACCTATCTCAGATTTTTCAAAGAGAACGTGTGATAAGCCATGGTGAGCGGCATTGGTGGCGGCACCCAGACCTCCAGGCCCAGCACCGATAATGGCAACTTTAAAGTGTTCCGCCATATGAAAAGTACGCTATTTACCTCAATCTACTGTGCTTCGTGTTTTGACTATAGAGTCCGCTACAAGAAGAAGCAACAATTAAAAAGAAACCAACTTATAACATCGTTTGTATGATCTTATAGTTGAAGATCCAATGATATGATGTCATTAAATAGTCAATGTCACAGAAATGTCAACATGGATGATCGGACTTTAATCAAATTTTAAGAATGATCAAACTTTGCAACTTTGTTCGCGAGCGACTCATCTTCTGTGTTTACATCCCTATGAACTGTAAAGTAGATGTGCAAAATTTATTAGGGATGCATGAAAATAATAAGTAACATTCTCGTGCCGGGATTTTGCATGAATAAAATTTATCGTTACCTCATCGTCAGCACTTTAGGTTTAACCCTAGTACCTGGAACATCAATCGCTCAAAACAAATTTATGGGGGTAGGTTCATGCTCTTCATCAAACTGCCACGGTGGTACATCAGCGAGAAAAGGTACCAACGTAATGCAAAACGAATACGTTACTTGGTATAAGCATGGAAGCCACTCTAAAGCATGGCAAGTTCTTACGAATAGTGACTCAAAGAAGATCGCTGAACATCTAGGCATAGCTGACGCTTCAAAGGAGCCTCTTTGCTTAAAGTGTCACTCAACATATGTGCCTGATGCTGCTCTACACGGCGACAAGTACAACATAGATGAAGGAGTTAGTTGTGAAAGCTGCCATGGAGCCGCAGAACAATGGATTAAAGCTCATACCGACCAAGATGCATCGCATCAAAAGAATGTTGAGCTTGGGCTGAACGACCTGAATGACATCGGAGAGAGAGCTAAGCTCTGCCTAAGCTGTCACTATGGAAATGAGGAAAAGACAGTCAATCATAAGATGATCGGCGCTGGTCACCCGCGACTAAGTTTCGAACTTGATACATTCAGCATGATTCAACCAAGGCACTGGGAATATGACGCTGATTACATAAAGCGAAAGGTTGATTATGTTTCAACTCGCACCTGGCTCGTGGGCCAAGCGGTAATTGCTTCTGAAAATATGAAAGCACTTAACTCTGCTAAGCGTTCAAAAGATGGTATCTGGCCAGAACTAACACTTTTTACATGCTACTCATGTCACCATAGTTTAGTAGAAGATCAATGGAAGAAGCGTCGCTACGCAAGGCCTGGTCAACTTAGACTAAATGTCTCCTCACTAATCACTTTAAGCGAAGCACTTTCAGTAATTAAGCCTGAATATGCCTCTGCACTTCTTGGCAATATGGATAAGCTCCATGAAGCGTATAAAAGCGGAAACGGCAAAGAGATTGTAAATTCAATTCAAGATACAATTGATAAGAAAGTTTTACCTTTCTTAAAAACCGCTAACTACAATAAAATTGACGCTAAAAAGCTATTGAAAAAAATTGTCAATGTTGCTGCAGATACCCCTCACTTCCAGTACGAAGAAGCAGAACAGCTAGCAATGGGAATATCTGCAATTCTTGCTCTTCCATCAATTAACAGCGAAAAATATAAGCCTTTTGAGGATGGAATTTATGATGCGCTAGCAAATCCTGAGGATTTCACTGCTGAGAAGTTTACCTTGGCAGCTCGCAAGTTTCACTCCCAGCTATAGAAAGTGCATAGAGCTGCATAAAAAAAGGGAGCGCTAAGCGCTCCCTTTTTTATTTTCATCGAATCTATCTGATTCGACTAGTTACATACGCTTGTCTCGCTTGGGTAAGCAAGAGCATTTGTTGTATTCTGCTCATGTACACTGCTTGCTTTCTTAAGCAGTTTCTTACCAATCTTACTACTATTGGTAATCTCTCTGAGCTTACTCACGTTATTTTCAACAAGCTGCTTCATCAATTCAGAATTCTGAATATACTGAGTCTGCAGACTTACGTTGCTCACACTTACACACAACACAGTATTGTTGCAGCTTTGAACAGTCGGTGGTGTTGACCAAGCAAGGTGCCAGTTTGTGTTAAGCAGCGCTTCCGCTTCTTGCACAGTATTGTTGTACAGTTTCTTAATTGACTTAGTTACGCGTCCAAAAACTTCTTTGGATTTCTTCTTAAGCTTGCGCCCTGAACGCTTAGCCAAGCTTGATAGCACCTGTGAGCCACCATCAAGCATGAACTGAGTCTCTTGGACGCTAATGTCTGTACAGCCTAGACAACTATCGTTATTACCTCCGCACAGTCCACAGGCGTCAATTTCAGATGGCAAACAGCAATTACTGAATTGATCAAAGGTAGCAACACCATTCGGTGTACCAGCACAGTCTGCACAAGATGATCCATCTCCGAAACAGACACCACATGCGTCAATCTGCTCAGTTAGACAACATCCACCAACTGAATCGAGCACACTTGTTCCGTTAGGGAAGCCTGCACAGTCAGCACACTGCGTATTGTCACCGCCGCAGACTCCACACTGGTCAACTACGACATCTGGCTCACCAACGATTGGATTACTTGCACAATCGAGGTCACAGGCATTTGCAGTTACCTCAACGGAGCACGACGAACCATCAAAGCCATCATTTGTTTCGAGTGTTACTGTACAGTTACCACTAGCTATTTCGATTCCATCACCAGGCTGTTGAAGTGATAAAGTAAGCACCTCACCATCTGTACCAGAAACAACATAGCTTTCTGTACCACAGTCAACTACCCAGCTGTAACCAACCGCTCTTCCCTCTTCATCAGTCCCAGAACCAGTTAAGACAACTTCAGTAGTCTCACCTGAACATCCAGCTTGAGTATTTCCAAGAATACTACATGTTGGTGGTTCATTTTCGAAACAAAGTCTAGATCTAGTCATTGAAGCGGATGCTTGCTCACCATTTAGGATCCAAGATACAGAGCCTGCATCAGGGAACGTAGCGGTAAAAGCATTACCATGTCCTTTCGGACTAAAGGTAGAAACAGGAGTTCCAGTTCCATTATCAACGTAGTTGTTTGGATTACCAACTGGTATCTCAATTTCGAAGTTATTGTCGTTACGATAACCGAAATGAGCAGTTAAGTAGCCCTGTTGATTACCCTCTGTTGTTTGCTCAATACATCTTACAAAAGGCTCAATAGTAGCACATGGCACGCATTGAGGATGAGCTGTTGCAACGCTAAATGGATTAATCTGATCATAACCATAGAATAGCAACCAGTTTACATTGTCTCCATGAACTGCTGGATCCCATGTCACATTAACTGTTCCATCCTGAGGTCTTCCAGCTAAGAAGTATGAACCCTGACCTTGATCAAAGTTAACTGATACTGATCCATCAGAGGCAAACTCATTACCACCATTAAGGATTGTACCAACTGGTATAGTTGCATCTTGCGGGCGTTTATTATGGTAACCAAACCAAGCTGTCATTGTTCCATCGTTATTTTCGATAGTACAATTTAGTCTAGGGTTAACAGGTTTACCTTCACATTGATGGACGAACTGCTCATCCGGTGGTGTCCCTGTAACCTCAAAGAAGTAGTTTAAATCCAACTGCTGACTTCCTGATGGAGCAGAAGTTGTACAATCTTCTGGATTACTACAGTTTGGATTAATTAACTGCCACTGCGTAGCTAAACCATCCCATTCTAAAGTAAATGTTGCAGTATCGGGATACGCAGGGAAACTTGTTGGTTGCCCCTGATCATCTCCAATACTAGTGAATTTATTATCTCCACCAGCTGGGATGTTTACAGGCACAGTATTATAGTTAGTAACCAAAAAGTGCGCCTTATACGAAGGGGTTGAACCTGGTACTGACTCCATACATGTAACTTCAGGTACAACTGGGCATGTTGCAGGAGCATCAAGTGGATCAGATGTTACTGATTCAAAGTTGAAATAAAGTCTTCTATAAAGGATCTGCCAACCAAACGGTGAGTTTGTGTCGGCAGGCATCTGAAGACCGAATACATGAGTATTAGTCCCTGGATGAAATGTCGTTGGCTGCTGGCCGTAAACAAAATCACTAGGCATCGGCTCAGGTGTTACCCAGTTTGAGTAGAAATGTAAAAATGGGAAAATACCATCAATCTCAGAATAAAACTCAGAGATCTGAATCTGTGCATCTCCACACCAAGATGGGTTGTGATTAATGTAACCGAAGTGAGCAGTAACTGTACCATCACAGTTGTTCTCTACCTCAACAATCGGCTCGATCGAATCCTGGCAAAAGGTAGCATACGCCGGCCCTACCACTAACACGACGCTTGCGATCAAAGCGAACATGATATGACGAAAACTTTGCATAAATTGTCCTCGCTAATTTAATTTCTAGTTATGAAAAGACCCCCAACGGGCGACCAGTTGGGACATTACACCCTGTGGATAAATTAATCAAAAAGCGTGATAAATCGAGGTAAGCTACTAAATTTAAATGGTTTTTAATTTTTTCGAATTAAAATTCTCAGGATGGTACCTGTGGATAACATATAGAAGCAGTACGATTCCAACTATACCAAGAAATGGGATATTTCTAATGTTAACTCCATGCAGCAAAAGCAGTCCCCCAATCAGTGTTGATAGCACAGTTCCAACATCCCAACCGCTTTCTGAGAGATATTGAAAAGAGACCACATCCCCACTTTTTTGCGCAGCGTTATAACAGATTGAGGCATAGACCGGGAGCAATAAGACTGCACCAATTGTATATACAACATCAAAACAGAGAATTGTTACGTAATCATACCCATATTGAGTTCTAAGGATTATTGCCAACAAAAAAAGCAGCGATGCTAACTGTGAGGTCAGATAAGACTTCCCTCTATCAAAATAATGCCCAACAACATAAAAGCCTACGATCTGAAACAACACCGCCAAACCAAGCAAACTTCCAAAACCAACATAATTATCTACAGTCAGAAAGATTATTAAATTCCACGCAAAGACATGGCCATAATGCTGCATAGATCCAGCAACAGAAACTCGAAAGCCTGTTTTATCAACATTCCTCCAAATCACCTTCGCTGAGGGTTCAGTATCAAATGTAAGATCTGGAAATTTTAAAACTGGGAAAAGACTTAATATAGCGCTTAGACATCCGAGCCAAAATGCACTTGCAGCACCTACATGCTCAAACAAAAAACCTGTGCAGATCGGCGAAACAAATTTAACAAACTGGTTAATACCCTCCCTAACTGCAACCTCCTTACCTCTGTTTACACTTGTACCTGCAGAGGCAAAATAAGCATGATAAATTGTCCAATAACTTGTGCTGGCGTAAGAGTTAACAATTAAGATTGCAAGCAACCAAAAATTTAATCCCTGAACGTTTTGGTACATGGGATAAACGATAGCTGCAGACACAATTCCAGATAGAAACAATTTTCTTGTGCCAAAACGACTGCAAAGTTTGAGCACATAAATTCTCAACACTAAACGAGCCGAACAGAACGCGCTGACATAAAAGAATACAAACGGCAGAGGAATACCATGTTTATACAAATAAATCGGGCCAAAAAGATCGATAATACTATAAGCAAAGAAATGAAAGATGTAATGAATGTTGAGTAACCGTAGGTACCCTTTGTCACTAATACTCATAAAATCTGTTTAGAATTCGGCAAGGCCAGGAACTTGAAGTTGAGTTATAATATCCTCAAATATCATGAGTTGAAAAGAAGGATAGCCATCAAATCAAAGTTTTGATCAATTATCGTGGGAGCTGTCTTTTTCGGCACAGCGGAAAGACAGCTCCCACAAAGAAGTCCGCAACATTGTAAAAAACGGTTGTATCACTCGCGAGGGACACCAAGATAGGGAGCCTCCTTTCCGAGGAGCTCGTACTTGCCCTGAAGGATTTGATCAAGCTCGGCAAGGAGACGGTTCAGCTCGTCCCTGACGCCAACCCCCTTCCGGATCACCTGAAGAAGAAGCGCCTCATGTGAAACAGCAAAGACCGATTTCCAATCAACCTCACCGTACTTCTCGAAGGTGACCAGCAGCCGTTCGAGATTGAGATCGAGCGATTCGCGAACGTGATGACCATCTCGCCGCCGTGCACCTCCAGCGCGATAACTCACATTTCGATGACGGCTTTCAGGATTTGTTCTGAGCTCCCCCTCGACCGCTGCCTGAACGTCGTGAACTCGAAGCTTGCGAGCTGAGCTTGCAGCATGCGCCTGAGCTCTCTGGAAAGCTTGAATCTGCTTCGCAGGAGAAAGGACAGCAAGCTTAATTGCCGCAGTCGGAGAAATCCTCGTTGCTTTCGGTTCCGAAGGCTCAACTCGCCGCTGAAGTTCAGGGTGTAAGTTGTTCAAAAGCAGATAGTTGCTAACACTACTGACAGAACAACCGAGCTGCTCAGCGATCTCCTCCAAGGAATCCCCGTGCCCCTTGAGCAGGAGGATCGCTCGGGCCATCTCCATCGGAGTATGACTTTCACGATTCATGTTGGAGATGATCTGTGTTCGATCAAGAGCCTCTCGGCCACTGATCGTGTAGATGACCGCCGAGATAGTCTCTCGTCCAGCAAGCAGATGTGCTCGGTAGCGCCGTTCGCCGTCGATCAGCTCATACTTGTGGTCTTCGCCCTCAGGCAGCCTGTAGACCTTGACGGGCTCCACCTGTCCCGAGATCTGAAGACCCATCGCGAGTTGGCGAATCTTCTCATCATCGAAGAACCGACGGATCTGATCCTCGCAAGGACGAACCTCTTCGATCTTAAGCGAGATGATGACGATCTCGCCACTTGCATCTTTCTCTGGAACAGCGAATTCCTTCGACTTAATGTCTCCACGCGTCATTTGATACCCCTAATTCTCAAGGTATGTTTTTCACAGAAAAAAATGATTCAGCACAATTTAATCTGTGAAAAACAACCGAAAATTAGGAGTTTGAAAAGAGATAGAAAAACCTCTGTACCTTACTAGTTAGATATTTGATTTAAAGAACTACAAATCAAATTTGCCAGAGGCATAACTTGAATTGGAACTATAAACGTGTATATTACACATTGCAAGACGTTCAGCTTCATGTAGTTCTTTGTTGTTCAGAAAAAATTCAAAATAATTACGTTGTTACCTTAATGCACGAGAGAAAAGATCTGCATCATCAAATCCACACTGTTGAGGAAGGGTTCGGAAGTCATTGGGACCGCGAGGCATATGAAATTCTTCATAGTGGAACTTGGTATCAGGATTTTGATAGATCAGAGCTGACTCCTGATATTGTTGAAATCTATAGAGATGTTTTTGGCGATTTCTTTCAAATACAACCAAATACAAGAATTCCACTAAATGCATGCCTCCCAGAATTTTGGTCTGAGGATGGACTTTCTCGCCTAGATTTTTTTCAGCGTTGTGAATTACAACTAGGCTTTTCGTACTTCATGACAGATTCAGATTGGATGGATCCAAACACACTAGGTGGCTTTATTCTTTTTGCATTAGAACATCAGCTAACTCCACCTCAAAGAGCTAGGCACTTTTTTACTGAAGATGAAGTAGCTGAAAATGAGCAGGTTGCTTTTATAATAGATGATATCTTAGCAGAAGAAGAAGACTTTGACGGTTTCGATCCCTGGGATTTTGAAGACTAGATCCCTTCTGAGATCATGTCTTGAAGCAAACGTAAATTTTCCTGTTTCTTTTGTTCACGTAATTCTTTAGCAGCTTTTGTGTGCCATTCATGTGCTTTAAGTAATGCTACTGAATTTTTATAAAAACCAGTTAAGGTTACCTCTTTTAACTCTTGCAACAGAAGTTTACCTTTTTCAAAAAAATCATCTCGACCAAGATTTCCAACGTCTGCATCTAGCAGATATTTGGATAGTTCAGTAGTTGGAAATTGCTTAAAGGCACCGGTTTCAGATGGCTTTAACTCAGTATCAAGGATCATCTTTACGACCTGCTCAATTTCCTCTTTGCTATACTCGCCGGAGGTCTGCATAGCTTCACGAGCCATCTGTGCACCAATAATTTCATTTTTGAAATATTGAATTATGAACCCAGCATCGTGGTATGCAGCAGCAACAGCAAGCAACTGTACCTCTCTATCTGATAATGAATCATGCAGGGCTAGATCGATTACTTCACTAAGAACCTCTTCTGCATGTTGTGCGGAATGATAAGTTAAATTCTTTGGCAGTTCAGCATGTAAGCGCTTCAAGATTGAGGCGATTATCGGTTGCTTTTTAAATTGCTCACAGAGCTCGTCTTTATTCATGTAATCTTTATTTAGCAGACATTATCTATTCCATCGACGAGAAAATAAGCAAACTCAAATCAGCTTCACAAACGCCGTTTTGATTCAGCCTAACTGCTCAATTCTCAACAGTTTCGTGTTGCATCAATAGCAACTCAGACTTTATATATAACATACAGTTATATCTAGCCGTGATGTAATTATTTCGGCCAGTTACTGTGCAAACTATTTATATATGTTCACCAATGAATAAACAGCTCAAAAATGTCCTCCTCCTAACTTTCATATTTCTAATCCCAAACTTTGCAATTGCCGAGCAGGTCGCATCCCTCTTCTCAGCACAGGGAACTGTTGAAGCTAAATCTGCAAATTCTAACAGCTGGAAGGCGGTCGTTAAAGGAGACAAATTTGAAACACACCACACGGTTCGAACTCTTGCCAATAGCCGCGCAGGCTTGCTCTTAACTGACGGAACCTTAATTCGTCTAAATGAAAACTCTCTACTCTCATTTAAGGATATCACTCAGCAGGGAGACGAGAGGGAGCTTGAACTTGTATCCGGAGAAGCGTTCTTTTTTAGTAGAAAGCCCAAAAGATTTCCTAAAATTGACACCTCGAACGTAAGTGCGGCAGTGCGAGGAACGGAGTTCGTAGTTAGAACAGATTCATCTACAACTAGCATTACAGTTCTAGAGGGATCTGTTGAAGCTTCTAACCAGCATGGTCAGGTTCAATTGAAAAGTGGGGAGCTGGCACTAACTAAAAATGGCCAGGCTCCGACAAAACAACTCGTTGCGAATCCAACCGACGCAGTGCAGTGGGCACTAAACTACCCTGCTGTAGTTTCTCTATCTGATTTTCCAGGATTAACCAGCAGCTCATCTGCTAAACAAAAGGAAGGCATTAGTTTGCTAAATGCTCGTGACTTAAAAAAAGCCAAGCAAGCCTTTGATGATAGCTCATGGCAAAGCCAAATGGGCAGATCTTTTACAGCCTATATACAAGGAGACACACAGAGTGCGTTTGCTGAGCTTTCGGAGCAAAATCTAAATGCTGATACTTTATTGTATGCAGCCTCATTGAACCTTTCGGTTGGAAACGTAGATAAGGCAAATGCCTTGCTAGAAAAAGCTTTGCAGCAAATTGATAAATCAAACAAAACTCAAGCTGGCGCATTGTCGGCAAACTATTTTGCACAAAAAGCAATAATTGCTCTGGTCTCAGGAGACAAAGAACTAGCAAGACAGCTTGCAGAGAAATCACGAAGTGCTAATGGCAGTTCGTCAGCTGCATTAGTTGCTTCTTCTTATGTTGCACAGGGATATTTCGAACTCGAACATGCTAAAAATTATATTGAAAAATTACTTGAGACTGATCCACAAAACGAGTTTGCGCTCTCAAGACTTGCAGAACTGCAACTTGCGTTTGGAGAGATTGATCAAGCTTTAGAGTCAGCTCAAAAGGCTTACCAAATCAACCCATATAACAACATCTCTCAAAACACATTAGGATTTGCATATTTAGTTAAGTACAAAGCAAAAGAGGCTCTAAGTGCTTTTTCTGAGGCACTTAAAACAAACGATACAAACGGTCTAACTTTTTTAGGCATGGGCTTAGCAACAATTAGAACAGGAGATCTTGAATCAGGCCGCAAACTACTTGAGGAAGCTGTAATAATTGAGCCAAATATCTCCCTATATAGAAGTTACCTAGGTAAGGCATTTTTTGAAGAAGACAAATCTGAACTAGCAAGTCGAGAATATAATCGCGCTATCAATTTAGACCAGAAAGACCCAACTCCTTATCTTTATCGAGCCTATGATCACTTAGCTAACAACCGCGTGGTTGATGCATTAAAAGATACTGAAAAATCAATTGAGCTAAATGATAATAGAGCGGTTTTTAGGTCAAGACTCCTTTTGGACCAAGACGCCGCAGTCAGAAGTGCTGGACTAGCTGAGGTTTTTAATTCTCTTGGATTTAATCGAGTTGCTGTAATTGAAGCGATCAAGTCAATCAATAAAGACTATGGAAACTATTCAGCACACCGTTTCCTATCTGATAGCTACAACACTATCTTACTTAACGATGCGAGCCTTTCAGAAAGATCAATTGCTAACTTAATCGCTCCGCTCAGCTTCAACTTATTTAACAACCCTGGTACAGAAGCTTCTGTGAATGAATTTAATTCACTTTTTGAACGACCAGAGGATAGAACTAATTTAGCATTTACAGCCTCTTCACTTGACGATCGTCTAATACCTGAGATTTTCCATGCGGGAAGAACTGAAAAGTTTGGCTACTTTTTTGGTTTTGAATCTGCTGCAGCTGATGGAAGTAAGGATAACAACTACTCAAGAGATTACAGGTTCAGGGCCTCAGGCCAATATCAACCTACCTACGAGGACAGGTTTATTGTTGAAGGAAGATACAAGCACCAAACTCGCATAAACAGCAATGCTGAGATAGACGATACTAAGTTTGAGGTCTGGGAAGGAGAGCTTGGATATAGCAGGGTCCTCTCCCCTACTTCAAAGGTGATTGCGCAAGCCACATTTAGAGACACTCGCGATCATCTTGGTGGTGATGATTCAAGAATAGTAGACTTAGATCTTGTAAAATTTGGAGACACCTTTGAAACTGGCGAAACCCTATTTTTGCGAGAGTTCGCTAGAGAAGATGTTCGTGATACTAGATTGAGTTTGCAATACTATAATAGTACTGAAATTGCTTCTATTGTCTTTGGAGGAGAAGCTTACTTTGCTAAACCTCACAGAAGAGAGATATCAACTATCAAAGATGATGATTTTAGTGTTTTTACTGATTTAAATAGAATTATTAGATCTGAAACGAAACAGAATATCTCATCCCAAGATCTATATCTCTATCCAACATTTCATGTGACTGACTGGTTAGATTTTACAGCAGGCGGAAGTTATACAAACCTCGAGCTTGAACGTAGAGAAGTTCTTCCGTTTTTAGATGACAAACGTGGCAAAAATAGATGGAACCCTAAACTCGGAGCCACCGTGTATGCTACCCCAGAACTTACTATCAGGACTGCCTACTTTGAAGGCCTAAGAAAATCTGCATTAGAGGATGTAGGCGATCTAGAACCAACACTTGTCGGTGGTTTTAACCAAACATTTACCGACTTCTCCGGTACTGAATCAAGAAACTACGGCGCTGGTTTTGATTATAAATTTTCTGGCTCAACTTACTTCGGTGCAGAAGGTCTTCATCGCGACACAATTGAAGAGAGCACCCTAACACGCACTTTAGTTACTCTCGACTTTGACACCCTTGCTGAAGACATCGATCTATCCTTGCTAGATCAATTTGACACACACTTTAATCAAGAATTCGTTTCAGCCTATCTGTATCATGTATTTACTAGCAGAGTAGTCGGAACAATCGATTATGCCTGGAGCATGTCAGAGACGACAGATTCTGACGCATTTCAAGAAATTGAGCTGCATAAGGTAGCTTTGGGCTTGAAATATTTTGATCCATCTGGCTGGTTTACATTCTCTACCGCCACTTGGCGCCAGCAAGATAGAAATGGCAGCTTCTTCTTTGAAGATGGGAACAACAACTTCTGGATAATTGATGCCGGCCTTGGCTACCGAATTCCAGATAGACATGGTAGCGTCGTCTTTAAAGTTACAAATCTTTTTGATAGAGATTTTACTTTTGATCAATCTCTCGGCTTTGATGAGTTTATTAGCACTGATGTTGCCGCAGAGTTATTGTTTTCTCTAAACTTTTAAAACATGAAAAAAATACTAGCACTTATCCTCTCCACAACTATTCCATTGCAATCAATGCTAGCTGCCCCCGTGCAGCACATTTTCTTTACAGATAGTTCGACCGCCACAATTGAGAGGATCGATCCTGATGGCACAAACAAAGTTACTATACTATCCAGTTTAACAACGCCAAAAGGAATAGCAATCAATTCAAACACTGATGTTATGTATTGGCTTGAAAACAACATGTCTACAGGGTCAATCAAACGTGCCAACTTAGACGGAACCAACGTACAAACAGTTGTCTCAGTCGTACAGGATGGCTATGGACTGACATTAGATGAGTCAAACAATAAGGTTTACTGGATAGAGGCAGCCGGCATGTCAACTCAGTTTGACATTAAATCAGCCGATGCCAATGCCACTGATTCAAATATCACAGTAGTTACAACAGTTATGGGAGCATTTGCACCTGCAGATATCGAACTAGATCAACTTAATGGTCATCTTTACTTTACAGCTCCACTACTTGGAGATATTCGACGAATAGATACTGCTGGAACAAACCTAACAACGATCTTTGATGGCTTTTCAACTTCTATGCCTGGTATTGCTCTAGATGTTAGTGGCTCCATAGTTTATTGGTCTGATCAAAGTGGTGGAAATATTCAACAAGTTGACTTTGCTGGAACAAACCAAACAACGACAGTAACGTTTAGTGGCCTAGGGCTTGACGTTGATAAAGATGCAAATCGATTAATCATTGCTGGCTCATCAACTATTTCAGCCATCAACATAGCTACACAAGCTCAAACCGTACTAACCTCAACAGCAACTGCTGAAGATGTCGCATTGGAGCTCGATCTTTCTACTCCGACACCAACCCCGACACCAACTCCTAGTCCTTCGCCGACGGTAACTCCGACAGCAACGCCGACAGCAACTCCAACTGCTAGCGCAACGCCTCCTGTCTTAAATCCAGTTACGTCAATAACTCAACCACCTACAATCGATGCGGTAAGTCAGGTTGATAAAACAGTTACTCTAACTTTACAAGAATTCTCTGATGTTACACTAACTGCACAGGGACAACCTCTGACACCAGCTCTGGTCGATAAATCACCCCAGGCTCGCTACATCGTAACAGCTACTCGCTCAGACGGAATCACAAGAAATAGCGTAACAAAAACTAACAAAGCAACTGTTCAACTAAAAACAGGCACCTGGACTGCGAGTTATAAGGCTGCAATCGTGGTTAATAGAAAGCAGCCAAACGCTTCTACATCATATGGAAAGCTAACTAAAAGACTGAATCGCCTTCAAAAGAACTTGTCAAACACAGATGTTACAAAGACGAAAAAACGTATAAAGCTATCAACGCAAATTACTCATACGAAATCAAAGAGAAATCTATTTGGTGTAAAAATCAAGCGACGCACAAACAGGAGTCCTGAAACAGACGAGTTTACAATTCAGTAAACTATACTTGTCTTTCGGCAGAGCCTAATGCATCAGACGAACATGCGAAGCCGTCGTCACATTCAATTGAGAAACTAAAAACTGACTCAGCGGAGTTATCGATTCCATTTTGGTAACGAATTTGCGCAGTCTGAACGCAGAAAGTTCCATCACCAAACAGATCGCCAGAAAACTCTTCTATCGCTAAAAGTGAACCGTCACTTTCGAGAGTTGCAGAATCAGTTGATAAGATTCCACTTAGAGAGGAAAAAGATGCTGTGGAACCACTCTGCTCAATGGTGTCTTGCTCAACAAAGCCAATAATACCATCAGTAACGAGACCGCATTCGTCATTAGCAAAGTTATATCGCACATCCCAAATACCGGAATAGTCAGTGATAACCATATTGCCTGAAGAACTGTTGCAAGCACACAAGGCAACGAACAATAGACTGAGTGATTTAAATTTCATAAAGATATATTTAGTATCTTTGGATCTGTATAGCAATTGGTTTTTTATCGTCAAACTAAAGCAGATGAGGTAGCATAACCTGCATGACTCGTTGGATAATCATCTCCCTACTTTCACTTATTATTACTGTTACTCATGTCTTGTTATTCTATTCTTCCTGGGGAGATAGGATTGAGCCACTAGCAATGGACGTTTGGTATCAGGTTAGAGGCTCACTGGAACCACCAGATGGGGCCTTGCTGATAGCAATGGACGAACAGAGTTATGGTGTTTTAGATATCCCCCTCAACCAAGCCTGGCCTAGGTCTCAGCACGTAAAGCTACTAAAACGATTAGCAGAAGTCGGGGCTAAGCGTGTTATTTTTGACGTATTGTTCTTAGGTGAAAGTCGCAGCAAAGAAACTGATAAGGAACTTGCAAAGGCATTTGCATTGTTACCAACTGTACTTGGAGCCGATTCGATCGTAAGAGATCATAGCTCTGCCAGCGGAAGTTTTAAGTTAGAAGAAGTGCTACTTCCCTATGAACCTTTCCTAAACGCAGCAGAAACTCCAGCTCTTGTTGGCTTTCCCGAAGACTATGGATATCTAAGAAGGTTTCTAAGCAAGAGGAGCTCCTTAACCAAAGATTTTAGAACTCTCTCCGAAGCTGCTGCCGAGATTGATAGAAAAACATCAGTTCTTCCTTCAGAAAGAGATTTTGTAAAATTCTATGGCCCACGTGGAACTATCCCTACATATTCTTATTATCAGGTAATAGATCCAGACAAACCGTTGCCTGAAGCCCTGTTAAAAAACAAGATTGTATTCGTTGGACTCGTACTTCAAACAGACTTAGGTCCAGCGCAAAAAGACATATTCCTAACTCCATATGGTCGAATCTTTGGAACTGAGATCCACGTTACCTCAACATTAAACCTACTGAACCAGGACTGGATTGTCCGTTTACCAAAATGGGCTGAGGCGCTGATCTTAGGCTCGATAACCTTACTTATCTCTTTAGCATTGTTGGCTCTACGCCCTCAGTGGGGCGTGCTCCTTCTTGTAGGAGCGATAATCGTCTGGGTAGTTGCATCCTATCTCTGCTTTATTAACGATCTCTTTATACCGGGAACAATCATGACCACAGTGATATTCCCAGTCACTTTCTTAGCGAGCACATTGTATTTCTATTTTGTCACTAGAAAAGCACAACTGAAAATGGAAAGCGCCTTCCAACTATATGTTTCACCAGAGATGGCGAAAAGCATTGCGCAGAATTCTAAAAAACTTGGTTTAGGAGGAGAAAAAGTTTGGGCAACAGCACTATTCACTGACATTGCTGGTTTTACATCAATTACTGAAGATATGCCTGCTGAGCAAGTTTCAGCAATGCTTAATGCATACTTTACGGAAGTAATGGATGTTGTATTCGAAAACCAAGGCACGCTGATAAAATTTATCGGTGACGCAGTATTTGTAATTTGGGGTGCGCCAATTCAAATTAACGACCATGCATTAAAAGCTTGCGAGACTGCTATCGCAATCGACAGAGAAGTTGCTAGATTTAATGCCTCAAAGAGATTTCCACCGCTACATACACGAATAGGAGTTCACACTGGACCTATGGTTGTTGGGAACCTCGGCTCTGAAAAACGGTTCGACTACACTGCTATAGGAGACTCGGTAAACCTAGCCTCAAGGGTCGAAGGAATTAACAAATATTTTGGAACGACTATTTTAATTACAGACTCAGTAAAGAAAGAGATTGGCGGAGCCATCGCTACTCTTCCTGCAGGAGCAATTACAGTAGTTGGGAAAAAAGAGGTTGTAGAACTATATATGCTCTTTAGTAGCCAACCCCCTAAATCTGTAGCAGAAAATTGGGGAGCTGGATTAGAGGCTTTTAAAGACAGGGAGTGGGAAAAGGCTCTTCAACTCCTAAAAGATGCTGCGGAAAACTTTGGTATACTATTGAAACCACTTGAATTATATAAAGCTCAGATTGAGCAATTTTCATCCGAGCCTCCAGATGAAGATTGGCAGGGAGAGATTGTATTTTCTAAAAAATAAAAAACTAACAGATAGGGGTTTGATTATCGATTTTTGTGTTGTTAACCTTGAGGTATGAGTAGTAACCTCAAAGATCTCCGAACCCCTAGGAAAGATGACCTAGATAAAAAGGAAACTGCTTCCTCTTCTCCAAATCTTTCTACAACTCCCCAAAAGACGATCGATAGAGTGGAATCCTCGTTAGACAAGCTAAGCATCTTCTCAAGAATGGTACTAAGAATGCGTTATGGTCTTGAAACTGGAGCACCAATGGATCATGAGGAGATAAGTGATGTCTTACAGATTCGTGTATCCAGAGTAAAAGAATTAGAAGAGATTGCACTAAGACATCTCGCTTACAAAAAGCGAGCCCTCAAGCACTAAGACTCACGCCTGCGGAACCGGTTCTTTTTGAAGCTTAGCCAAAGTTAAATGCTTACGACTTAAAGCATAAATCCCATAAAGGCATATTATTAAATATTGGTGTGCATGCATGACTAAGGAATATGCAAGCGCCTGCTCTTTTGGAATACCAAAAATAGCCATCGCGGCAATACATGCAGTTTGAAACACTCCAATAAAGCCAGGAGCACTAGGTGCAGCAACTGCTAAAGCTAACACAACAACGATGCTGAGCCCGAGCCAATAAGACGGCTCTATCTCAAACAGAGAAATTCCAATTTGAAACTGAAAATAGCAGGTTAACCAAACTAAACCTGATAATAAGACTGTCATACTTAAATTCTTAAGATTGTGTAAAACCTTAGCTCCAGCTAGGAAATTCTCAATCAAATCTAGGATTTTTTGGCGAATTTTTTCAGGGATTGGTTTTAAGAAAAACCCACTAACTCGCAATAAGGTCTTCGGCAGCAAGATGCCTAAAATTACAAAAACTAAGATCCCTGAAGCTAGAAGTGTCAAAGCATAAGCCCCTTGAGTAGCCCATTCAGGCAAACCTGGGACATAGAAGGTCATAAATGCAAATAAAATAAGAACAACTGAGAGATCAAAAAATCTTTCAATAACAACTGATGAAAATGCAGTTGCATAAGAGTGCTTTGACTCCTTTATCAACATTAAAGGACGTATAAATTCACCAGCCCTAAGTGGCAAAACAAAGGTAGCAAAATTACCGATCATCAAGGAGTCAAACAAAACTCTAATAGAAACCTTGTCTCCATCTGGCAGAAGAAAGCGCCATCTATATGCTCTAAGAAATAGATGAAGAACAAAGATTAGAGTAAGTGGAATTAGAACAACTAGATTCATGTTCTTAAGTTCACTCACCAAGACTCCCCATTCGAGCTGCGAGAAAACCCAGTAAAGCAGAACAACGCTAACGACCCACCCTAGAAGTATGTGAAAGCTTTTCTTTGCTAAAATTGAACTCATAATTATTATCTCAGTAATATCGTAGCGTTAGAAAAGATAGCCCAATCACATTGGTAAAACAACCCTTCCAAAATTGCGAGGCATATCTTCAGTGCTTAGAGCACAGTATGCACCGCGGCTAAACTATGCTGGGGTCGCATCATCACACCAGATTTTGCTAAGAGACAGGAACGCTCAAGTCTTACTACCTGATCAAGATTTCTTGTTTTTAAGATCTCGAGCATATCTTTTGGAGAAACTATAGGGACAATATCTGATTCATTTTCAGTTAAGGCAGTAATGTTCCAATAACGAAATTTACCTTGGGTTGCAAACTGTACCCCATCGATTAGGGTAAATGGAGTAATAAAAACTGTATTGAGTAATTGATTTGTACAATCCTTAAAAAGCGGGACGGAAGCAGAGAGTCCAGCTCCTGACCAAAGCGTCTTATTTTTTGCGCCTTGCAAGAGAACCCAGGAGAGAACAAGAGGCCTTGAGCATATCATCGAAAGCTCATTTCCTTCATTTGAACCATCAAGTGGTACTTCAATTTGCAAGATCAATTCAGTGCCCACTTCAGACATATCGATACCAAGTTGTCTCAAACCATCAGTTACAAAGATCAACTTTCGTTTATTCGGATTCTTTGATTCGGCTTGAAAAACTGAAACAAGCATCATTCTCTCAGCAGGTGCTAAGTTTGCATTCAAAGCAGACTGATCATAGCCAAGCTCATTTAACTCTCTTACCAAATCAATCGAGAGCATTGCGATTGCTTTCCCACAACAAGCCTCAAAAGGCTCCCATGCGTTTACAAAAACAGGCCTGACAAAGCGACCAACTTTCTTAGAGCTAATGCAGTGTGAAAAATGCGAGATTAGGAAAATGTCTGCACCAGAATACCAATCAAAAAACTCCTGTCCCTGACGGTTGTGCAAAGCATAAAAGACACCTATCTGAGATAAGCGCCGTGAAATTCCAAACTGAATGGCTTCGTATTTGATTAACTGAATAAAACCTCGAATATATCTCTGTACAATCCGCTCATTCCAATCAACAAAAAATGAGATCTTCTCCCTAACGAGAACTGCCAAATCAGAAAGCTCTATTATGCCTTTATATTTTTCTCGTTGGTAGGAGACTAGATCACTACAACGTTCAAATTGAATTGTTCGAGTATCTTCAGAATAAAGCTCAAATTCTTTTTGAATAGAATCTACTTTTTCGCAGATCTGATCTTTATGATATAGAACGCCAAATCCCTCGAGAAAAACTGGACGGCCTTCTATGATTGAATCTGAAACTACTGAGCTAATACCAAAGGAGATTATTCTTCTCTCTTCTTCACTAGTCTCTATCAAAAATTCGTCCCAGGTAATTTTGTAATCTTCTTTACGGTATGAGAATTTAGATTTTTGCTGCTGTAGCTTTGAATCTCCTGTTGACGATCCTTCAAACATAGGAAAAGAAATGTTACTTAAATCTTAAAGTGGTATTTTTGAAAGCGGAACGATAACCTATCTGAACAGTGTCGTCTAGTGCGTTTCCACTACTCTTTTTGATGATCTAGCTTCATAAAAATCTTGAATGCTTAGAATAAAATTTGATTCATTTAGAAGTCCAAACTAGATTTAGGTTTAAAAATAGGATAGTCTGCTCGACCATGGCAAAACTCTATTTTCGTTACGGAACTGTTGGTAGCGCTAAGACGTTAAACTTATTAGCGGTGGCTCACAACTATAAGCAGCAAGGCAAAAAAGTTCTGCTAATCAAACCACGTATCGATAATCGTTTTAGCACAACAAGTATAATTTCTCGTGCTGGACTGGAACAGAAGGCCGATCTTCTAGTAAGTGAGAACTCAAAGATTGAAAGTAATCTACTTCAGGGAGTCAACTGTATTCTTGTTGATGAAGCACAGTTTATCAGCGCATACGTAATCGAGCAATTCAGACGTATCACCATTGATTTGAACATTCCTGTTATATGCTATGGACTAAGAGCTGATTTCAGATCTGACCTATTTGAAGGATCAAAAAGACTACTCGAGCTATCAGACTCAATTGAAGAAATTAAAACGACCTGCGCGTTTTGCAATAAAAAAGCTATCTCAAATCTTAAACATGTAAATGGTATTGCTACCGTAGAAGGTCCTAGCGTAGATCTAGGAGCAGAAGAGAAATACTTCCCCACATGTTTCGACTGTTATATCAGAGAGATTCAAAAGAGCTGCCCTGCCCTGCCGATGTCTGGCGAGCAAAAAGAGCTATTCTCTCGTGCAATTGGAGAATAGCCTACTCCTCGTTAAGTGTTTCGATCTATGACAGCAATTCTGTCAAACGTGCCTCTGTTAAAAGCGTTATCTGGTAAGATTTCTTAGCGGTAACATAGAAATTTATTTTTCTGCACTATAAAGATACGCGATTCCAAAAGTCTGAAGCTTATACTTAGGATTCTTAAAGCCAATTTGGGTAAGCTTTTGGCAAAATTCTTGACCACAAGGAAAGTTTTTAGATGTGCTTGGCAGGTATCTATAAGCCTCTTTATTCCCTGTTAAGATTCCACCAATCAGAGGCATAATCCAAGCTGAATAAAAATCATAAAAGGCTCTAAAAAATCGATTTTGAGGCTGCCCAAACTCTAGAATGATTATCTCACCATTTTTCTTCAAGATTCTGAAGATCTCTGAGAGACCCTGCTCAAGATCTTTGAAGTTTCTAACCCCAAAAGAGACTGTCACGGCATCGAAAGCACCATCCTCAAAAGGTAATTTATGTGCATCTGCCTGAATAATTGAGATATTTGTGCGTCTATCTACTTTAGGAGATGCTTGCTCAAGCATCGGTACACAAAAATCTGCTCCGCATACAGTGCCTGATCTTTTTGCAAGCGGAACAAGCAGATCTCCTGTACCGGTGCAAAGATCTAAAATCGTTGAGCTGCCATCTTTTGGAATCATCTTGACCAGATTACGCTTCCAGATATGATGCATACCTCCGCTTAGTACTGTGTTCGTAAGATCATATCTACCGGCAATAGTGCTAAACATCTGGCTGACAGAGACAAGCTTCGGAGAATATGCTGTATTTTCAACAAATTGAGACATCGGGTTTTCACTAAATTGACTGAAGCACTTTACCAAAATAGGCAGATAAGTATAGAGAGCGAGGAGGTTATATTTATGCGCGTTATTTTCCTAACATCACTAATCTTTTTAGTACTATCTGGCTGTACTCAATCAACATCCGATTCAACTAGTAGCGATCAAAGTAGTACTTTTTCAGAATCTGAAACTAGCGTTAATTCTGAGTGTGGGATTGTAATTGAGAATACTTTTCTCAAACCAATTCCGTTCGATAGTGCTGAACCCGTACGAGTAGAAGCAATCAGCTCTGATCTAGTAATTGTTACTCGCACTGAGGGAGAACAAGCAGGAAATGAGCAACTTGTTAAACTTCAAGGTATTACCTCTTCAGGACTTGAACCTTTCAAGATACAGAAAGGCAAAAATTTAATTGAGCAGATGGCTGGATTCAACGGTTTTTTCTTATCAGCAGGTGCTGGTTGTGAAACAACTCTTCCTGGTGGTGGTGCTGGAGTAGTTGGACAAATCTTTAGCAGTGACATGAAATCCGTCAATGAAGCGCTTATAGCAAATGGAGCTGCACTTCCTGAGTCTGGCAGCTGCGGCGGCGATCAACTTGCTGGATGCTACGCAGGAATTGACGTTGAAGTCGAAATATCTCCTCTAACTATTAGCCATTTTCTCTGGAAGCCAGAATCTGAAAAAGATGGCAACCTTGTAGTCTTAGTAGACGCTTACGGAGTAAATGCCAAGATAAGCGGCGCAACCTCTTCTAGCAAAGGCGATAACGGCGGACCGAGTAACGGCTACGGTGCAACAATCAGGTATCCATTCTCTGGATGCTCTTATGGAAGCGCTACGCTTGAGTTTTATGATAGCCAAGGGCGTTTAGTACAAACTGCTTCTGGCGAGCCCTCAATTAAAATTGCTAACGGCTGTAGTCGTTCTGAGCTGCGATTTTAATTTCAGTATTTGAAAATCAGAATAGAACAAAAAAAAAGAGAAAGCCTCGCTGAACTTTCTCTTTCTTGGATCTAAACACTCTCAGTAGGAGAGACTCTAAATGACATGAAGCGCAAGGAAACCGAAACAATGAACCAGTCAAAATGGTGAACTAACCGGCTACGGAGGCATCCTAGACAAAGTTCACTAAGAGAAATAAACTTTGGCTAGGACACCGACCGAGCACTTACTCACACTCCGACAAAATACCTATATATAACCCCTGCAATAACCTCTTCGTTATAACCAACGTCAAAGTCTTCAGAGTCTGCTCCAATGAGTCCTATAAACTTCAAAACTCATTGCAACAGACAAACTCACCCAAAATCCAGGCGACAACCAACAACACACAAACCCCGAGGATAATTTAGAAAAGCGTAAAAAAACCTTTTACAACTCGATGCCACTGTAGGCATATTTGAACTAACCGCCTTATTGATATATCGGCTTTTTTTGAGCTTGGGTTTAGAAATGAGACTAGGGATAACCTATTGAAACTTCTAGAATATCTATTATTTTGCACACCTTTTTTTCTAGCCCCGCTATTTGGAATTCAGTCTTTTTCAAAAGAGAGCAGCCTGCACAGCATTGAGCGTTATCTAATTTTCCTCTCCTTTTTTGCCCTAACACTATGCTACGAGCGACTCTTGAGAAGTTATTTAATGCCTTCTTTAGAGAAGAACGCTACGAAAGGTAAAAATATTACTCAGGTTAGATCAAAGAAAGTTAACTTTGGATTTATCATCTCCTTAATTCTTTTGGGCCTAATAATTTTAGGCTTAATTCACAAAATTCAAGAGACCTTCACTCAGGAATTTCTGTTTCTAACTCTTCTCTCTGTCGCTTTACTTAGCCTGCATAAAGGCTCTGGTGCTAAAAAGAAACTCCCCTATTTCTTACTTACCCTCACACTACCACTGTTTTTTATCGGATACCTGTCGTTTGTGGTGTTAACCGGGCGTTGGGATTGGCAACCACTTGTAATTAGTCTTGGCTACTCAATTTTGCTATCAAGCATAACTCTCTTAAACTACAGCTTGATGTTACTGCAGGACTCAAACAAACTTACAGTAAAACATCTTCATAAACTCTACACGCTTTGCCTACTCGGAGGGCCAATGTTAATGGCTTCTCTCAGTATCTTACGACAACTTCCCAAAAATTATGTCCTTATGTTAGTGCCTTTGTTTCTAAGCCCTAAGTTGCTTGCCTCGTTTCAAAATGTGCTCAGTGACGAAAAAATGAAGCAGAAAAAAATTATCGAGAGCATAGAGAAAGTTAAGATAAGAAATACTACAATTTGCGCCTTGCTTTTACTAATTGTTGCTCTTTTAACCAGTTTCTCTTAATCTTTACCTAACTCAGAGTTTTATTCGTGGAGTATTTATGAGAGCTTTTGTTTCAATTCTTTTTACACTATGTCTTGTTACTAGCAGTTATGCTGCACCTCAAACTAAATCGAAATCTGTACAATTGAATGAACAGGGAGTTGCTGCGCTACAGGCGAACGATTTTGCAAAAGCTGAAAAACTACTCAAACAAGCAATCGACGTTGATTCTGCAAATGTGACCGCGATCTACAACTTAGCGGGAGCATATGTTGCTAATAAAAAAGAAAAGGCAGCGATTGAACTACTTGAAAAAGTTGTGAAGAATCACAAGTCAGATGCTGGTCTCTTTGTAAGATTAGGCGATGCCTATTTCTCTAACCAAGACATTAAAGGTGCTCGTAAGTCATATGAAAATGCTTATCAGCTAGATCCAAAGCAACCTAACCTCGCAATTAAACTTGCTACGATTTACTCGCTAACTAAGAACTTACCAAAAGCGGAGGAATTCTTTAAAGCTGCGATTGAGCAGAACCCAAAAGATGCCCAAACATTAGCAAATTATAGTTCAATCCTTTTAGCCAACAATAAGCCAGAAGAGGCAATTGCTGCTGCCAAAAAATCATTACAACATGAAGTCAGTGATCAAGCTTACCTAACTCTTGGAAGCGCTTATGAAGCGATGAAAAATATTGATGATGCATTAATCGCTTATGAAAAAGCATTTGCATTAGGAAATACTGACAAAGATTTAAAGACAAAAATTGAAGAGCTGAAAAAGCATAAATCTTAATTTTCAATGTTATTCGGTTCGCATCAGCAAAGTAGAATTGAATCGAAGGAGATCCTGCCAGGCATAATTGCTATTAGCTCTATACTTTGTATAGGGACACTTGGATTTTCAGCAATCGAGGGCTGGAACATCTTTGACTCCCTGTACATGACAGTTATTACAATTAGCACTGTCGGCTTTCAGGAAATTCATCCCCTCTCAGATGCAGGCAGAGCCTTTGCCATTATCCTTATCATTCTAGGTGTAGGAGCTGTTACATTCGTCTTTTCTACTATCGCAAAGATATTTATTGAAAACCAAATATATTGGATTATCGAGAGAAAGAGCATGAAATCTAAAATTAAGTCATTATCTGGGCATACCATCATCTGTGGATACGGAAGGCTAAGCCGAATTGCGGCTGGCGCGCTTGATAGTTCAAACATCACACTCGTAGTAATCGATCATAATGAAGAAGCGGTTAAAAAAGCAGAGGCCGATGGACTGCTTGTCATTAAAAGCGATGCGACACACGAGGAAGCACTACTTGAAGCAGGCATTAAATCTGCAAGCAGACTAATCTCCCTGCTCCCCTCAGATGCTCAAAATCTCTATGTTGTACTGACAGCTAGAGAGTTAAACAAAGAGCTTTATGTAATTAGTCGAGCAGAGGATGAATCAGGGGAGAAGAGACTTTTACAAGCTGGAGCAAATAAAATAACTGCCCCATACAGAGTTGGAGGTCAAAAAATTGCAGATGGAATCCTAAGACCTTTCGTTACAGACTTTATCGATCTTGCGACCTCTAATACCTCGGTGGATTTAGAAATAGAGGAGATTCGCATTCCTGACAACTCTCCCATCAATGGAATGTCATTAGAACAATCTGAGATAAGACAGAGAGCTAATATCATCGTTGCTGCAATTATATCAGCAGATGGCAAAATGCACTTTAATCCATCAGGATCAACAGCAATCGAGTCAGGCTCTACAATTATCGGACTCGGAGTAAAAAGCAATTTTCATGTCCTTCAGGAGATGATAGCTCCCCCACCAGAATCCTGAATCATATTGCTATCTTTAATTCAAGCAGATACGATATATTTGGACTTTTTCTCTGGAGCTAGACATTGGCGGAATCGGACAAAATGCAGAAACTCATCTCTCTTTGTAAGCAAAGAGGTTTCATATTTCAAAGTAGCGAAATCTACGGTGGACTGAGAAGCGCGTATGATTACGGTCCTCTTGGGGTAGAACTAAAACGTAACGTTGCATCCGAATGGTGGAGAGCAATGGTCCATGAGCGTGAAGATGTAATCGGAATTGACGCATCTATTATCATGCACCCAAATGTTTGGAGAGCAAGTGGACACCTTGCTGGGTTCTCTGATCCATTAGTCGACTGTCATAACTGTAAAGAACGCTTCCGTGCAGACAAAGCACCACAGGCAGAAGCAGGAACTGAAGTTAATTACAAGAAAGGTGGCAAAGAGAAAGGTGAAAAGCTTTCCGGTCTTGTTCCCGAAGCTGGTTACCTTTGCCCTAACTGTGGAAGCCCCGACTACTCTGATGAACGTCAGTTTAACTTAATGTTTCGTACATCCCTTGGGCCCGTAGACCCGATTGAGAAAGTAGTCCAGACACTTCATGGCAAAAATAATCTCACCAAAAAAGAGCTTCGAGAAATAATTGAGGAAAACATTGCTGAAAGTGCAGTTTATTTGCGACCTGAAACAGCCCAAGCCATGTTCGTTCAGTTCTTAAATTGCCAGCAAACAATGTCAATGAAAGTTCCTTTTGGAATTGCACAGCAGGGAAAATCATTTAGAAACGAGGTTACAGTTGAACACTTCATCTTTCGTTCATGTGAATTTGAACAGATGGAGATGGAGTTCTTTGTTGAACCTGGTACCGAAGCTGAATGGCTCGAAAAATGGTGCAATCTAAGGCTTAGCTGGTGGCAACGCTATGCAAACAACAAAGATGCTTTCAAACTTCGACAGCACGATGAAGATGAACTAGCACACTACGCATCTGACTGTTATGACATAGAGTATAAGTACCCTTGGGGATGGGATGAACTTGAGGGAGTGGCTTCACGCACAGATTACGATCTAAAGAAGCATTCTGAACATTCAGGAGCTAAGTTAAGTTATTTTGATCAATCTAAAGCCGATCCTAAGACAGGAAAAAACGGATGGCGTTATGTGCCATACGTTATTGAGCCTGCTGCAGGACTAACAAGAGGTGTGCTGTGTTACCTGCTTGATGCATTTACCGAAGAAACAGGCAGTGATGCGAGTGGCGCTGAAAAGACAAGACTTGTCTTAAAGCTGCACCCACGCCTCTCCCCTATCAAAGCAGCAATCTTACCGCTTGTGAAAAAGGATGGATTACCTGATATCGGTCGAGAGATAGTTGATAAATTCTTTAAAGCTGGAATCAATGCAAGCTATGACGAGCAGCATTCAATTGGAAAACGCTATGCTAGACATGATGAAGCTGGAACTCCGTATTGTATAACTGTCGATCACCAGACTAAAGATGACAGCACTGTCACGATTAGAGACAGAGATACAACAGCGCAGGAAAGAATCAGTATAGACGACGCATTGAATACAGTAACTAAACGCCTACAAGCGGCATAATGATTGAGCATTTTAAAAAATTGCTTGGCGCTGACTCAGTACTTACAGAGTCAAGTGAGCTTCAATTTTATGGCAAAGATCATTCTAAGGAATTCACGGCAAACCCTAGCTGTATTCTACTACCAAAAGATGAGCAGCAGATAAAAGAGATATTATCCTACTGCAATGAAAATAAGATTTCGATCGTCCCATCAGGTGGTAGAACAGGCTATTCCGGTGCCGCTTACGCAACAGACAAAGAAGTAGTGCTCTCCCTTGAGAAGCTTAATAAAATAATCGAAGTAAACAAGATCGATCGAACAATTACCTGCCAAGCAGGGGTTGTAACAGAAAAGATTCAACAAGCAGCGTTAGAAAATGGATTTTACTATCCAGTCGATCTTGCTCCAAAAGGCTCCTCTCATATTGGTGGCAATATAGCTACGAATGCAGGTGGTGTTAGAGTCATTAGATATGGCAGCACTCACTCTTGGATTCTTGGACTAAAAGTAATCCTGGCTGACGGCACAACGCTTAATCTAAATGGCAGTCTTTACAAAAATCAGACTGGATATGATCTGAGATCTCTTTTTATAGGCTCTGAAGGAACTTTGGGGATAGTAGTAGAAGCAACAATGAAGCTTACTACACCGCCCAAGAATCCAGCTGTAATATTGTTTGGATGCTCGAGCCTTCAGCATATAGTTGAATTATACGCTGCTTTTAGAGAAACACCTTTTACAATCTCTGCTTTTGAATGCTTTACAGATCGATGTCTTAAGCTTGTCTTGAAGCATACAGATCTGAGTAATCCATTTTCAGAGACATACCCTGCCTACGGTCTCGTAGAAATTGAATCTATTAGTGAGCAGGAACAGATAGTAGATGATTTCTTTCAAAAACTTCTTTCCGATGAAATCATAAGGGATGCTGTCGTTAGCCAGAACTCAAAGCAGTATAAAGATTTTTGGGCTTATCGTGAGAGAATAAGCGAAACACTTGCTGCACACGAAGTACCACACAAAAATGATGTCGCAGTGCCAATATCTGCGATTCCGAATTTCGTCGCTTCCCTCGATCAACTTCTGGCTAAAGAGTATTCAAATTTTGAGACAATTGTCTTCGGACATATAGGGGATGGAAATCTTCATGTTAACACGCTCAAACCAGGCCAGATGAAAATTGATGATTTTCTAACCTTAGCCAAAGAGCTTGATACCGAGCTGTTTCAACTTGTTCAATCATTTCAGGGAAGTATCTCAGCCGAGCATGGCATTGGTCTTCTCAAAAAAGCCCAGTTACACTATTCTAGAACCAACGAAGAAATTGAGTTAATGAGAAAGATAAAGAAAGTGTTTGATCCAAATGGGATCCTAAATCCTGGAAAAATTTTCGATATTAAATAATGTTGAAACGATTTGTTTTTTTAATTGCTCTCGTCATCGCACTGAGCAGCTGTACAAAATCCAAGAAAGATGAGGCAAAACAAGAGCCTAAATCTACAAGCACAACTCTGACAAAAAACCTTCAAACCAAGGAACCCAAAGAAGTTCAAGGTAAAGCAAAGCTCAATAACAATCCAAAAACTGAATTTATCTTTGCTGAAATTCCGCAAACTAACACTAGCGCTTCTGCTGAGAATAAAAAAAAGCCATTAGTTGCTGACATTACATTTATTCCGCCGCCAACTAAGCCAAAAGATGAATCTTCAGAAAGCTCGGTAGATGAGGAAGAGCTAATTACTGCTGCAAAACTAGCAAAAGAAGTCGATAAAGCGAATAAAGAAGCGGCAAAAGCTGAAGCAAAATTAAGCGAGGCAACAGAGCAAGCAAGTAACGATCAGGGAATTTTTCAGGAGTTAGGCAACCTTAACACTAGCGAACAGTCAGACTCTCAAAGAAAATCAACAGGCCAGTCTGATAGAATCTTCGGAGCAAGGGCTACCTCTGTTCAGATTAGAAAGCCAAAGATCGAAAGCTCTGCAACCTTCTCCTTTGATGGCACGAATGACACTGTAAATTCACTTACAAGGGTTAGCGGGCAGGCGCGCGGATACTCCATGCTTTACTTAATGCACCCTAGGGCAAGACAAACAGTCGAGGCTCAAATTGAAATACTTTTGAAGGCTGAGATTGAAAATGTATTCTTAGCAGTCCTAACAGATGGAACATTTAGAAAGGATTTTTCATATCTTTCGTCAGTTATAAGACGTTTAAACGTTGATGGTAGGAATGTACACCTTTTGTTGTACTTAACTAATGGACCTACCATGAGAAATTACGATCGAACACCGATTAGCACTTCATTTAATAGAATAGAACCTAAAGAGTTTCGCAATTTGATTAAGTTTAACCCAGCGACTAGAGAAGCATTCAGAAACCTAGTTAAGGAGGTACGACCAATTTTCGAACTAAACAGCTCACTTAATGTACGTAATGTAAATTATGCAGCAGTAATGCTTGAGGACAATTTAGATAACAGATCTTATCAAGCGATGCGTGATATCGCAGAAGAGGTTTTGGGCAATTTAGTACAGTTCGTTCGAAACCCATGTCCTAAATGTTACCCTGGAAACGAAGACGATTCATTTGGAGATATCAAGGAACTTCATGAAACGCCCGATCTGGCAAAACTTGAGCAAGGAGATGGATACACCCTAGATGGAGCAAGCTATAAGTTCGCTGGCGAAAAGCAAGCAGGAGTATCGATTGAGCAAACTAAAAATTTGATAACGACTGCTTTAGAGAAAAATCTAAACTATTTTGGACTATGGAGAATAGCCAGACAGGGACTTCAGCATGGTCAAAATATCCACCCTGACGATAGAACTTACGAAGTTCCGACAGAAGAACAAGCTGAGATTGAGATAGAGCTTCTCAGAACTGGACTCGAATAAAAGCTAGCAGGGCTGCTAATAAAGCAGTCGTGTTCGAATTGTCGCAGGCAACAAGTTAATCTTCTCTTTCACCTCTTTTGAAACGTCCATATCAACGTCCATTATCAGGTAGCCAATATCCGAACTGGTATCAAGGTATTGAGCTCGAATATTGGCTCCAATTTCGGACATGATTTGGTTGATACTTCCGAGAACACCTGGCACGTTCTTATGCACATTCAATACACGATGAACCCCATCAACAAGGGGAAGCCTGATCTTCGGAAAGTTAACGGCACCGACAGTGCTTCCGTTCTCTAGAAAATCTAGCAAAGCAGAGCTAACCTCTAGCCCTATATTCTCTTGAGCCTCAAGCGTGCTGCCTCCTATATGTGGGGTAAGGATAACATTCTCTAAACCACACAGGTCACTTACGAACTTCTCATCGTTAGACTTAGGCTCAACCGGATAAACATCGAGAGCAGCACCAGCCAGATGTTTTGACCTTAAGGCTTCTACTAGAGGCTCAATCTGAACGACACTTCCTCTTGAGAGATTTAAAAGATAAGAGCCCTGCTTCATTCGCTGCAATTGCTCAGCACCAATCATCTCTTTAGTAATTGGAGTTTCAGGAACATGCAAAGTTACAAAATCAGAAATCTCCAAAAGTTCATCGAGACTTGCCAAGCTAGTCGAATTTCCTAAGGGTAGTTTTTTAATAATGTCATAAAAAACTACATTCATACCGAAAGATTCAGCTAAAATTCCAACCTGTTGCCCAATATGACCATAACCAACAATACCAAGAGTTTTTGTTCTAACTTCATAGCTATTCTTTGCTGATTTTTGCCAAACTCCTTCATGCAGCAATTTACTTCTCCAAGAAGCACGACGAGATAACATTACAATCTCGGCCATCGTAAGTTCTGCAACACTTCTAGTGTTAGCAAAAGGAGCATTAAAGACTGGAATACCTGCTAGCTCAGCTTGGCCTAGACGCACTTGGTTAGTTCCAATACAAAAACATCCGACAGACAAAAGTTTATTTGCAGCATCTAGGACCTTCTCAGAGACAGTGGTCTTAGATCTAATGCCTAAGACATGAACATCTTCTATCCTCTTAACTAATTCATCCTCAGACAAAGCTGAGCTTTCCTGCTGCACCGAATATCCCGCAACCTCAAATGATTGCACAGCTCTTGGACTAATCCCCTCTAATAGCAAAATCTTAATTTTATCCCGGGGAAAAGAAACATCTTGATTCATTAACAATCCTTGTTTTCTCAATTTGCTTCAATAAACCATCGAAGCAAGATTTCACGCAACATATTTCTAAGTTCATCGATTAACTTACTGAACAGTGAAAACTAGCAGGGCTTTAAGATGAATACATCAAATATTTCAAAGAGTTACAGTCTAAACACTCCACAACCACAGATCTCAGAACCGGAATTAAAAGACTCAATCGCATTTGTTCTTGGGGCTGAACGTAAAAAGGAGATTTCATCCGCAGACCTGACTCCTCTCTCACGAGTTAACGAAGAAGAGATGTTTGCAGCAATTATACATCGACGTTTAAAGAAAGATCATCCAGAGCTAGCACAAAAATATGAAGAAAGACTGACAAAGCTAATTGGAAGAACAAAGCGCAACCTTGGAGAGGCCTCCGTTCTTAAAGCCTCAAACAAATTACTACGAGGTTTCTATCGAAGAAACAAAATCTCAGAGGAAAGCTACAATGAGATTAAGGCCTATGCTTTTGGAAAGGCACAACTTGATCAAGATCCAACACTGCTTTCAAAAGAAAGAGTTGAAAGTTCCGGTGACACAAGCGCATTAAGGAGTTTATCAAACGCTATAAATAGCTTTGAAGTAAATCAAGCTGCAACACCGGAGGTCATGCAGGACTTTGACCTCAAACATTTAGCTCCTTTAAAAGAGATAGCTCAACAAAAAAATATTGCAGATCCATCACCGAGCGCAGAAGTAAATGCGTCGGAAGAAGCCATCTCCGTTGATAAATCTGTACTAAACGGCTTTGTCTGGAAGCCAGTTTCAGAAAAGGATGGGAAACTCGTAGTCCTACTACCCTCTTCCTTTATCGGCAAGGTCGCAGAGGTGAATATTATAAATCCGCAAGGCAAAGAGATCGCCGAAGGCAAATATGATGGCATAAACAATGGATTTAGGCCCCATTTTAGGTTTGGAAATGCTGGGGGTTCATATCCTGATGGCTCAATTTTAGAGATTAAGATGCTAGAGGGAGGAAGTTTTCACTATACAGTAGCAGAAACTTCGAATCGGATAGATTAACTTTCTCTTTTAAAAGTAACTTTGAATTTGCTAGTATCTCGCATATGAAAAGCGAGACGGTCATAACGATCTTAGGTGCTGGTGTTGTTGGTACAGCTATGGCGATTGACCTAGCAAAGGAAAACTACCAGATTCAGATTGTAGATATATCAGAGCATAATTTTGCTAAACTGAACACGTTCAACAATATTACAACAATTACCTCCGACCTATCTAATGTTTTAAACATTAATACTGCCATTGCTGAATCAGATCTTGTAATAAACGCTCTACCTGGCTTCTTAGGATACAATGCCTGTAAAACTATTATCGAATCCAAGATAAATTTCGTTGATATAGCTTTTTTCCCAGAAGATCCTACGAACTTGAAAAACTTAGCGCTGAGCAATCAAGTCATTGGAGTCGTCGATGCTGGAGTTGCTCCTGGTTTAAGCAACATACTGGTCTCTTCCACTGCTCAACAACTTGATCAGATCGAATCAGTGAAGATCTACGTAGGCGGACTACCTAAGCTAGAAACCCTACCAGAAGATTCTATTTTTCAGTATCGTGCTGTCTTCTCCCCTATTGATGTGATTGAAGAATACGTGCGTCCAGCTCGATTGGTTGAAAATGGAGAGCTAGTTTCAAAGCAAGCCTTAACAGAGCCTGAAGATTTAGAATTCGATAAAATTGGCACTCTGCAAGCCTTTAATACAGACGGGCTTAGGACTCTGATTGATTCGATCAAAGCTACGAACATGTCAGAGAAGACTTTACGTTACCCTGGCCATCTAGATAAGGTTAAACTTCTGAGAGAAATTGGCTATTTTAGCTCAGAGCCATTAATTATTGGCAAGCATCAGATAACGCCGGTTGATTTAACTGCAAAGCTTTTACTACCTCTATGGAAATTACAAAAAACCGAAGAGGATTTTACAGTTATGCGTATCATTGTAGAGGGAGAATCTAAAGGACAGAGCAAAATATTCCATTATGAACTTTACGATGAGTACGATTCAAAAACTGAGACCACTTCAATGGCACGTACAACTGGCTATACTGCCACATCTGTAGCTGAAGCAATTTTAAACGGCAAATTTACAAAGGTTGGTTTGTCTGCTCCAGAAGAACTAGGAAAAGATCAAAATATTGTAAAATTTATAACTGAACGTTTAGCTGCAAGATCAGTTAGATGGCAAACTTTCAATTGAGTTTTGTAGCGCTTCCCAAGCAATGATTGCGCAGCGTACCCTAGCTGGAAAGTTTTTTACCCCCTCAAGAGCAACTGCATCTTCTAACTCTGGATGCTTCTCCGCATCAAGCGCTCCTTTAAGCATCTGGTCAAACTCATGATGCAAATTAGAAACCTGCTCTAAACTTTTACCAAGACAAAGCTCAGTCATAATTGAAGCGGAGGCCTGGCTAATTGAGCAACCTTTCCCTTCAAATTTTAAGTCAGAAATCTTACCTTGATCTACCTTTATATACACGGTTACTTCATCACCACAGAGAGGGTTAAAGACCTTCGTCTGAGCATCTGGTTCAGCAATACTTCCACGACAACGTGGATGCTTGTGGTGATCAAGTATAATTTCTTGGTAAAGCTCATCTAACATGTTGATAAACTGCCACAGATACTAATTTTTCTCAAGCAAACCCCTAATACGAAATCGTAGTTCTGCAGGACATAATACTGATTCAGAAATAAGATCTAGTATCCTGCCTGCATTCGAGGTTTTCTTTCTATGCAGATCAAGATCTAATTCACTTAATTCTTTCATCCAAAGCTGAGCTAAGTTCTCTAAATCCAAAGCGCTTAACTCCTGATTTAATCCAAACTCTACGCCACCCGTCATTGCGTACTTACGTGCAAGCTTAGAAACCTCCTTAGGGGTCAAGTCAGGTCCTACTGATATTAGGTGGATCATCTAAATCCCTCTAAAATCTCAACTGCTCGCATAGCTAATATCGTATCTCCCCTAACGGAGATCTTGCCCTCTCGAAACGCAGCCTGCGCATTCTGATGCTCACTTGTTAACGACTGAAATGTAGATTTTGACATAAAAATCTCAACATCTGCATCATGATCTGACTGCTGAACTGAGAGGGTCTCTTTTAAGATAAAGATCCAGCTTTTTACATTATCGATAGTAAATTTAACAGTACAGTCAAATACAGAAAATTTCTCTGGCTTACTTAAAACGTAAGCATGCAACTTTTGTATGATTAATTCTGCTTCCACAAGGGAAGCATAGGTAAGTTAGCAGCTATAATCAAGAAGCTGATTTCTGCTCAGCTTCTGCAGAGATAGACTCAATCAACATGTCAATTGAGCGAGCATCTTTATAGTGAGAGAGTAGCTTCCCGCCTGCCTCTTTAGCACTCACAGCTGTAGCCAATGCAGTAATATTATCGCCAAGCGCATAGTAGCTTTCTGCTAATACATGCAAAGCCTCAGGACTTCTCCATCCAGAATGCTGAGCAGCTGAGATAGCTGTTTGCTTGGCAAAATCAGCATTGTAATAAGGTCCACTTTTCAAATATGTCCAAGCAAAAAGTGATAAGACCTTTGGATGGTTTGGAGCTACTATTAAAGCACGTCTCAATTGCTGGCGTGCAATTGAGACCCGTCCTTCCTTCAATAGTATTTCGCCGTATGCCACTACGGCTTCGAATGGGGCACTGCTTCCTGATGCTAAGGTAGAAAGACGACTACGACCTTTACGATAATCACCTCGATAAATTTCAAGTCGTGCAACAGCTACCTCTAGCTTTTCGTTTTGCTTTTCCTCTTCGCTAAGCGATTTGTAGGCCTCTTCTCCTTCGTCTAAAAGATAGCCTGGTCCATTGTTCTCTAACACTGATGTTAAAAATAATGCTACGAGCTCACTATCATGTTCAAGTTCACGCAAAGCTTTTCTCATAGTCCAGACTGCTTCCATGTACTCGCCTGTCCACATCTGCATTCTCGCCATGCGAATGTAGGCTTCCTTAAGATTAGGAATTTGATGCATAACCTGGCGTAGCTGATCAGTCGCTTTGGCAAACTCACCTAAACGAAAATGACAATGCGCCAAATCAAGTCGAGCACAGTAAGATGCTATGTGCTTTTGATTCTTGTTAAGGCCTTTTAGATAGAGCTCTCTTGCCTCTTGAAATTTGCCTTGCTTAAAATTCTCAGCAGCGCGAACCCAAGCAACAACAGGAATAGCTTTCCAGGTCTTGTACCATTCTATGTAATTTTGAAGCATGTTCAGAGCTTGTCTTTGCTTATTGCTCATGTTTTTAACCCGCACTTCTTCTAAGGTAGTAAAATCTTCTAACCCCTTATCATGAAGAATACGGATTCTGCTTCAGATCAAAAGCATGACTTTGCACAAGAAATTCAAAAAGTTAGCAAAATAGAGCAATTACAGATATTGAATACGAGCATTCCCTTGTAAAAAGTAGGAAATATTCGTAACGCTCTCAAGGATCTTCTTGAAAAACTTCATCTTATCACTTGGATACATCAGATCTGGCATCTCACTAGCAGCGATAGGAGAACCGCTCAACTCTAAGGCAGCGCGTGCCGCATCGTAAACGTCGCCAAAAGAATCGACCACGCCGTATTGAAGCGCCTGAGAGCCTAATAAGACCCGTCCATCAGCAAATGCCTTTACATCATTTCGTTCAAGACCTCGGCTAGATGCAACTGCTTCAACGAACTCTGCATACGCTTGGTTTACAGTGTCCTGAAAGTAATCTAGCTCTTTTTTAGTGGTTGCTCTAAATGCATTTCCTGCATCCTTTAGCTCACCACTTGTAATAGTGACCATCTCAAAACCAAACTTATCAGTTATCTTATGTACGTTTGGAAGTTGTAAAACGACACCAATTGAGCCTGTTAAAGTTCCAGGCTGACAGAAAATTCTATCAGCAGCTAATGATGCGTATAGCCCTCCGGAAGCAGCAACTGCTCCCATAGAGGCAACAACTGGTTTTTGCTCTCTAATCTTTTTAATTGCGGAATATATCTCCTGAGATGGGCCGACAGCGCCACCAGGAGAATTTACCCTTAAAACTATGCCCTTTACATGCTTATTTGCTGCTTGAGTATAAAGCTCTTCTACTATCTCCCTTGAATCAGTGATCATCCCTTCTAATTCAACCACCGAAACTAATTTGTCGCTCGCTGATATCTCAGGAGACATAAAGCTGGCTAAGCCAGAGAAGGTAAAGATCGCAAAGACCGGCAAAACGACAAACAGGATAAATATTCCTAGAGCTGCAGCTGCAATCCAAGAAACGAAAGATTTAGGGCTTGCCATAAAATATCAAACTAGAAAGGTTTTAGTTTAGCCAAAAAGACAACTACAAGCAGCACGAATCCGGAAACTGCATGCACTAATGAAACTACCTTACGTGAAGCACGTTCACCAGAAAAGATTTTTTGTGTTTGGATAAATGAAAGTGCTGTTACGATAAGCAACAAAACTACGAGTGTAAGTTTTGCATGCATCCAGCCCTGCTTCATATAAACACCAATTCCTCCAACTGCAAACTGGTAGAAGCCGGTCAGCAACACTAAAACTACACCTGGAACCATGTATCCAACCCATACTTTTTTCAGCAACTTCTGCATTGCGGCAGATAGCGATTCCTCCGAACCAATTTTTAGAATCTGAGCAACAGCAAATAGAGCGCCCATCCAAAGCACTATTCCAATTATATGAAGAGCAAATGAATATAACATGATAACTCCTGAAAATTTCCTAGGAGTTTTTCACGCTTATGAAGAATTGTAAAGTTACTCTGGTGGTGCTACTCGTCCGTAGCTGCCTAAAACGACTCTAACCAACTTGCCAGTCCCTTTTTTCTTAGGATTTATGTCGGTATCAAATTGAGCTAGATAATTTCGTGCCTTTTGATGCAATGCCGAACCCTCCTTTACAAGCCAAGAACGGATCTTCTCTGCGTCCTCAGCTGGCACACTATCATATTCAGTTTTAGCATGTAGATTAGGTTCAACATTATCATCGAGGAAGATGTTATCCTCAATCGTCATCATCAGATCTGATGTATCTTCAGCTAACAATCTAAAACCCTCTGCTGGGTTATGCTTTGGAACATAGGAACGAGCAATCAACTTCACTCCGTTAGGCGTCCTTTCTACAGCATTTATTCTCTCAAGCTCAAAAAGGACAGTCCCAGGGTGAATGTCTCTACTAATTGTTCTCACAAGTCTATTAAACTCACAGTTATCACCGTCAATCGTCAGAACTTTTGGTTTCTTTGTCTTTGTTAAAAAGCGCTTATTCTGCTGCCACTGCCCAATAACTCGGCTAACAAATCCTGTTTCCTGTTGCTTTATATCCTTATCTCTATGGATTCTCATGACATCGCGTCTATGCATACCGGTAGATACACTTAGCCTACTGATATTTACCTTTTGGCCGTTGCGCTCAAGCTCTTCAGCAGCAACCTCAAGGAAAACAGCTTTTCCATTTTCTATGAAATCTTGAATTGTAAGGGAACGTCTAAGGCAAAACCGAGCAATCGGCCGCATCATAAAACGTAGACAGTCTATTAATGTACTTTTCATCTTTACTCACCACCCGCAATGTGCACTTTACACAATTGCCGTCTACTACTTGAAATCGGTTCTAAAATAGAACGGCTTTAGAAACATGTGCAAAATAAACACTTCCACCAACAGTAGAGTTATTCGAAAAGCGAACTTTTCTGTAACTCAAATACCAGAATTTCGTATTTCCACTACGTGAAAATAGTAATTCCAGTAGGTTATACCTATAAATGTCACTTTTGCACAATTTTTTGGAAGCAGATAGATATAAAAGATAGAGATGGGGATGCAGGGCGACAAACCAGCTCTGGAATGTATGTATTTGGGTAATTTATAAGGTTTGGGGTAATTTCAAATGGGTGCTTTTCAAACATCGTTAGTCATATCAAGAAAATTCAAGTTATTTAATTCGTTTCTACGAATTCTTCTTACTTCTATTTCTGTCGTCACAATAATTGGATGTGGCGGAGCAGGAGGTTTTGAGAAAGGTGGCGGTACCCATGGTACTGGCGTTAGAAGCCTTGAAGTTGAAGTACAACAAAACAATCAACCTCAAGTAGGAGCCTCTGTTGAGCTACTTGGAGATGAATTTTCAATCGCATCTGGCAATACAGATATAACCGGTCTAACAAATTTAAAGTTTGCTGACTCGGGATTTGAAACTCTAGCCTTAAGAGTAGTAACTGCCGAGGGTAAAGAGTTTACCTCTGTTTCAAGTAAGCTTTTAGAAAAAGATAGCGTAAAAGTGGAACTAATGGATGACGGCTCCGCTATTATTCAATCAAATGTATCAAAGAGCTCTGACAACAAAGACATAGATCCTCTTTTTCAACCTACGACAGGTGGAGAAGCTAAAAAGAATATAGGCTCTCAACAGGATACCCCTATTGGTGATAATAAGCCAAAGATAATTGATGAAAATGACAATCAACCAAAATCAGAGACCCCTGAGACAGGCGGTGATATCGAATCAGGTATGGAAGGATCATTAAATAATGAAGACGAAACACCTCCTACTCAAGCGGCAAACCCCACTGTTGATGAACTTACTGAGGAGATCTCTAGCCTATGCCAAGAGCACATTGAAGATGAAGATGCATGCAAAGCATGGTCTGAATATGCAAAGGAAGAGCTCTCAGGCCTTGAAGAAGGGCTTTTAGAAAGATTTCAAGAAGTCAAAGGACAGCTAAAAGAAACAATCAAGCGATATCTAAAAGACAGGAGCAAAAGTCCATATCCTACCAAAGCAGATTCTAAGTTAGATCAAGAGCTCAAGGATATATACAAAAAACATTTCTATGAACTCGGACTTAACTTTGATTGCATGGCAAGCGTAATCAACTATCTTAAAGACTATCACGATATAAGTGATTTGATTGCTGCTGCTGAACAAGGCATTGGACTAGACCAAGCTGTGCAATGCAGCGAGGACCAACTTTCAAAGCAGAACCAGGAGGAGCCAGCTCTTGAGGATGAAAAGAAAAATGAGTCTGAGCTTGAAAACGAAACTGCTTCTGAGCAGATGACTCAGGATCAGGAGGAAGAAGCTGAAACTGATGCAGAGCCTACTCAAGAGAATGAAAATGCTCCTACTAAGAAAGACAAAAGCGGAGCAAGAAGATAATATAATCAGGTAGTTAGAAAATTTTCCTCTAATAATTCCAACAACTTGCCGATTAAGAAAGTGTACGGACAGATTAGCGAGGAGAGGTAACTACTACCATGTCATGGCTTACACCCATATCACGGAATATTTCTGGAGAGAGATCTACTCGGACTGAAGCCGAACGTGTAAAAAGCAGTTCAAACGTAGGCCAAACAGCGAGCGTTGAAAGTGTAAAGGGCAATCCTACAGAATCGAGCGGCGGAGCACATGGACCAACCAGCTCAAGCCCTAGCAGTACACCATACCAAAACTTAGAACAGGACATTAAGACAGCTTTAGATAGCAGAGTTGCTGGCCAGCTCAGGCTTGCGTTGCCTACACTCAAAGAAGCAATTGAAGCCTTCAAAAACTTAGCGTCTACTCAACTTAGAGCTCAACCAAACAATATCGAAGCAGAGATTTTAAAGATCTTTCAAGCATTAATTAAGAACAATCAGTTAATCAGCGATGAAATCCTAGCAAGCCCTGAGAAACTGACTCAACTTCTGATCAAACTAACAGGCGGAGATAACAGCACTGAGATCACTAAGTATCTTGATAAACTACAGAGCTTATCTGAAAAAGAAAACGTGCCGGAGCACTTCAAGCTGCTTGATACACTCAATCACGAGTTAGAGAAACTTCTCTTTACGAAAGTTACAGGAGCTGAGGGAAGTCTATATACAGGATTAAAACACCTAACCGATGTGTTAAATCAGCTAAAAATCGACCCCGATTTAAATCAAAATAGTGCGCTTGGAAAGTTTATTACACACCTTAGCCAAGAATTTGAAGCTTTACTTTCAACAAATTCGCCGGAAGAGCTTACACATAAGGTACTTGCAAACTCAATTAAAACAATACGTGAAGAATTTAATTTCGATAGCTCTAAGACAAAAGAATTCAACGATCTGGAAGCGACACTAAAGGCACTACGTGGCCTTGAGCAATTAGTAGATGCGCAAGAATCATTGGGCAAACTAAACTCCGTCATGCAAGCATTAGGCGAACCAGTATTTATCCTCTTTCCATTTTTAGCAGATGGACTACTAAGCAAATGGAAGATGTCAGTCTCAGCTCCACAAGTAGATGATGAAGAACATAACAATAAAAGCGGCTCAAATTTTGATAAAATCCAGTTGCAGCTTACCTTTCCCAGCATAGGTGAAATTGGCGTTGATATCTCGAGAAAACTGGATCAGGTTTACCTACAACTTTATTTTCAAGATAATCAAATCAGAGATTTTGCTGAACGGTTTGAAGAAAAGCTTGCTGATGCAATTACAAGTCTTGGATATCGCAACGTGAATCTTCTTTTTAAAGTTGCAAAACCAAAAAAGGTTGAGCCGAACTGGCTACAAGAGCTTGTTCAGCGTGATTCGATCATCGCTTAGTCTTGAAGCAACCTTCTAATCCTTGTTAGCATAACTTCAGCTGGAGTAGTTTTGCTTACGAAGTCTCTTGCACCAAGCTCTAAAAGACTAACCTCATTCACCGCTGTATCGGCAGCAGTTAAAATAATAACTGGGGTATCATGAGTGTCACGATTTCCACGTAATTTTTTTAAGAACTCCTTACCATCAACCTTCGGCATCATTAGGTCACACAACACTATGTCGGGTGGATCTTCATAGAAACGCTCTAACCCTTCAAGGCCATTCGAAGCTTCGATAACCTCAAACATATCACGCTTCAACAATTCACTTAGCGAAAACCTGACATCGTCATCATCTTCAATCAATAGTATCTTTGGCTTTTCTATTTTTCCAGATTTCTTATGTAGATCAATCTCTTCAGAATCAAGTCTAACTTCTTTTAACTGCCTATCTGGCTTAGGCTGTATAAGGTATGGACGCACCTCCTCATATGAGGTCTCACCGTTAACTAGAAGTTCAAGAGCAGCGTCTCTTAAAGAAACAAAACCTTCACTTTTAGCTGTTTGCCTAATAAGACCTAGGTCTCCTGCTTCGAGCAGCAGATTACTAACAGCATCAGAGATCTCGAGATAGCTATAAACACCAATTCGTCCGAAGTAGCCTGTATTTTTACAATCCGAACAGCCTGCTCCAACCTTAAGATCTGCTGGATCCAGTCCAAGTTGACGCACCTCAGCATCTATCTCTTCTGATTCAGGCTTAAACTCAACTAAACATTCAGGGCACATCTTCCTAACTAAACGCTGAGCCAAGATACCACCTAAGGTACTACCCATCAGATGAAGAGAGACGCCTAAGTGTTCTAATCTAGAGATAGTAGATATTGCGCTATTAGTATGTAACGTTGAAAGGACTTTATGACCAGTTTCAGCAGCCTGAATTGATATTTCAGCGGTCTCCTCGTCTCGAATCTCTCCCACCATAATTACATCTGGATCTTGTCTTAGGACAGAACGAAGTGCAGATGGAAAGGTTACATCTTTAGCGGGATTTACCTGAATCTGATTAATATCATCAATCTGATATTCGATCGGATCCTCAACAGTTATAATATTTGTAGTTCCGTCGTTAAGGTGCCTGAGACATGCATATAGAGTTGTTGTTTTTCCCGATCCAGTAGGGCCCGTAACGAGCAGCATCTTTCCATCTGAATCGAGCGCCTTTAAAATTCCATTTCGGATAGTTTCAGACATGCCAAGATTTTCTAGGCTAATAAGCTCTTTGTCAGATTTTAGAAGTCTTAAAACTAAGGTCTCTCCAGATGTAGTAGGCACTGCCGAAGCACGAATATCTATAATTTCATTCTGTACTCGAATTCTAAAACCACCATCTTGTGTCTTACGCTTCTCAGCGATATCCATTCCAGACAAGATTTTAAAACGTGAAGTCAGGTAAGGTTGCAAGCGTTTTGGTACAGCTACAACGTGACTCATCTTACCATCTACTCTATAACGCACATCTAGAGCATCATACATCGGCTCAATATGAATATCACTAGCGCGTGCCTTCACTGCATCAACAAGAATCTTGTTTGCTAATCTAACGATTGGAGGAGCTAACGTATCACTAAGATCTATCGGCTTCTCACTTTCAACCTCTCCAAGGATTTCAACATATTGCTCATGTGCTTCATCTTGATCATCATATTTGATTTCACGCTTTGGAAAGTACTCAACAAGCAAGCTTTCAATATCAGCTTCTGGCATCAGAGCAATTCCAATCTGCTTGGAAAGCAAAAACTGAAAGTGGTTCTGTGCATCGAGATCTAGAGGATTCATAAATGCAAATACTACTTTGTCTTCTTCCTCCCAGAGCGGAAAAACCTTAAATGACCAAAGTGCATCTGCACTAATCTTTTCAACGAGTTTGTAATTTTTCAGTTTTTCTAATAATTCTGCGTCTTTTTTTCGGTAGAATGGAACTTGAAACTTCTCTGATAAAAAAGTGAAGGCTTTTTCCTCATCAAGGATCTTGGCTTTGTGTAAGGCAAGTAGCAAACCTATATCGGGACTACGCCAAATATCCTTACGCGGCTGATCGCCGAGCAGATTAGCATTGATTAAAACTTCTAATAGCGCTTCTTTTTTATCCATCTCTCCCCTACTTCCTACTTCACCCCAAGTAGACTGATAGAAGTAATCTTAAAGATTAATCACCCTCTCATTCACATTTCCATTTATATCAAGGTATCTAAATATCTTTGAACCTTGACGATGTCGAAGTTGAATTAAAGTAATGTCAAAATCAAAGAGGCCTAAATTGAAATCAACTTTGTAGGCATAATTAAGTTCAACACCCTGCGAAAGTGAAATTGAGTTAAATGGCACGGGTAATTTTGATGGGCCACTTTTATGATATATCAGGTAGCTATGTTTTTGATTCTGATTGTTTCTGTCTGCAAGCATCGCTGATCTAATATTTACATAATCACTCTGCGCAGCTGAATTGTGAGCTAATTTTTTGAAATCTCTAAAATCGGGAATTGCAAGAGTCGCTAATATGCCTACCAATGCAACTACTACTAGCATCTCAAGATGCGAGAACCCACATTCAACCTTTTTCATTACCTTGAACCCTAAATACTGCTAATTCTAGCTAACCCATCCTAGTTACTTGTTATATCGGTAGTTTTAGCTACTTGCTTAATCATAGGAGACGCTGAGAGACCTAAAGTGGCTAAAGGTCCATAACTATAGAGAAGCAGTTCTTTTATCGAATTTTTATTAATTATATCGGGTAGATACGCCACTGTATAGGTTTTACAGAAGACCACTGCTGCGCTTGAGGCAAGCCTAGCAGCGGTCTTCTGAAAAGTTGGCCACACACACCACATCACCATCCAGGCGGGAAACCGCCCAAACTCACGGAGCAAAACGTGAACGCATTCGACACCTTCCTTCTGAACTCGTGGTACTGGGTCATCCCTGCCACGATCGTGACCTTCTTCGTCGCCATGCGAGCTCTCTCCTACAAGCTGCGCTGGGTGAACCCGAGCTCGGCCAAGCTGATCTCGGCTCTGATCGGGGTCGTCGCTGGCGGACTGCTCGCGCTCTACCTGACGGTCGTCGTGGTCCCCACGATGGAGCAGCGAGAGTCGAGCAACAACGATCCCGGACAGGTCTCAATCGACCAGCCGGCGCCGGAGGATCTCGTCAGGAGCCAGACCATCAGCAACAACCTGCTCTTCCTGGCCTGGGTCTACCTGCCCGATGAGGACAGGATGGCCACCACGGTCAGGCCCGACGGCACGACTACGCTCGTGCCTCAGGAGTCGGTCAACCTCGGCGAGGTCGCCGATGCGATGGCACCCTGGTTCAACCTGCAGCACGCACGCTGGGAACATGACAACGACTTCTTCCTGAGCCGTTCGTCCTGGTACAACCAGATGATGGGCAAGGGCGTCAGCTTCATGCAGGCGCGCGAACCCCAATGGCAACAGCTCGACAGCGACGTCGTTCTCGGCGCCGCACTCCAGCAGCCGTGCACAACCGGCAACCAGCCTCCGCGCTTCGCGCTCGCTGTGTGCAGCGACGGTCTCGTCAGACCGGTCTTCATCCCCTACGCGGCCCAGAGTCAGGCAGACTCACGGCTTCTCGGGGGCAAGACCGGCTTCCTCGGCGAGAACGCCTTCCTGCACACCGCCAAGCTGATCGCTGACCTCGCACCCGAGGCCGCGATCGAGAAGCGGGACAACTGGGAGGCCTTCGCTTCGTCGAACAGCGAACGCATGCATCACCCCGAACGGTGCACGCCCTGGGGTCGCAGCTACCTTGATGCGATTCGCAGCGGCGGTGAGCTGGACATGCGCTTCTTCGGTCGGTACTTCAAGGCCTTCAAGGATGGTGCTGCCATCCAAGGAGACACCGGGCAGGAGCTCTACAGCTACCTTCCTGGAAACACCCTCGAGAACCGACAGCGCAACCTGCTGCAGAACATCTACGGCGAGTTCACCGATGAGGTCCTCGAGGCCTGCGAAGGTGACCTGCGTCGCGCTCTGAGCGCGGCGTACTGGTTCTGCATCTACAGCGGATTCCGCTACCGGGAGCCGATCCCGCAGGAGGAACCGTACCGTTCACAGGTGATCGCCGAGGCGCACCTGTACTGCCGCAAGGTGATCAACGACGCGATCCACATCGCCAAGCCTCTGCCGCTGGGATACGACCAGGCCGGTCGTCAGATCACCGACATGACCTACACTCCGATCCAGATCATGACGGAGAACCTGATCAAGGTCGTGCCGGTGCAGGGCAATCCGGCCCTCGTCACCCAGCCTGAGCTCAACGATGCGGTTCGTAGCCGCTTCGAGCTCGGTCACGGTATTCCGATCGTCGATCGGTACCCTGACTTCAACCCAGAGCTGCTCGGCCTCGCTGAGAACTACCTCGAACACCATCGAGGCAGGTGATCCGTGAGGGTGATGTGGTGAGTGCCGGGGGGTTATTTGCGAAGCGAAAGCTTCGACACTGGTTCATCCAGTGGCGTAATCTCCCGGCCTCTATCTATTCAAAATTGCTCTGAATACTCTTTTACTGGCAAACAATTCAAAGATATCTTAGATTATAGCAATTAATTCAAAGACATTTTTTCCAATGCAAAACAAAATAAAATCATACGTTCAAGCTTCAATCGAAACCAAACAGAAAATCGTTGAAGATAGCACGCTTATTACCGCATTAGAGACAGCGGCAAATGCATTAATTACCTGCGCAAGAAGCAATAAAAAAGTTTATTGTTGTGGCAATGGAGGATCTGCATGTGATGCGATGCATTTCACAGAAGAGCTTTTAGCTCGATATAAAAAAGACCGCGCAGGGATTAAAGCTCAACACTTTTTAGATCCGGGCACTTTAACTTGCTGGACTAACGATTACGATTACAGCACTGTCTTTTCGAGACAAGCTGAAACACTTTGTGAGCAGGGTGACATATTGTTTGCTTTTTCAACCTCCGGAAAATCTGAGAACATTAATAACGCTATCATTGCTGCTAACGAGAAAGGTGCTACAACCATTGGATTTTTAGGCAAAGGTGGCGGAGAAGCTAAAGATTTGTGTAATATAGCTATTGTTGTTCCATCAGATGCTACTGAGCGAATACAGGAAGCTCATATTACATTTGTGCATATTTTGTGTGAAATTGTAGAAGATACATTATTTTAAGGTAACCTAGATATGAAGAAACTTTTTTTTATACCCCTTTTAATCTTAACAAACGCGCATGCTGATGTACCTGATTCATACAAGGCGATATTCGCACCACTAAGCGATTCAGCACCAAACAAAGACAATCCTTCTTCACCAGCTAAAATAGAGCTTGGTAAAAAGTTATACTTTGAAAAGAAGCTCTCAATTGATCAAGATATCTCTTGTAATAGCTGTCATAACTTAGAAACCTACGGTGTTGATAACGAGCCAACTTCTCCAGGTCACAAAGGGCAACGTGGAGATAGGAACTCACCAACTGTACTAAACGCTGCTTTTCACATTGCTCAATTTTGGGATGGTCGCGCAAAGGATGTAGAAGAACAGGCAATCGGGCCAATTTTAAATCCTGTTGAAATGGCGATGCCTGCGGAAAAAGAGGTAGTGCAAAGACTAGAAGCAGATCCTGAATATGTGAAGCTTTTTAAAGCTGCTTTTCCGGGAGAGGCAAATCCTTTGACCTATATAAATATTGGAAATGCAATAGGTTCATTTGAAAGAACACTTATTACTCCATCTCGCTTTGATGATTATTTAAAAGGTGACGATAACGCCATAACTCAGGCTGAAAAAGAGGGACTAAAAACATTTGTTGAGTCTGGATGTATAACTTGCCACTCAGGAATGGTTGTCGGCGGCATGATGTATCAGAAGCTTGGTTTAGTAAAACCATATCCAACTGAAGACACTGGACGCTTTAAACACACTAACAATGAAGCTGATAAGTACTTCTTTAAAGTGCCATCCCTTAGAAACGTTGAGAAGACAGCCCCATACTTTCATGATGGTTCGATAAAAACTCTTGAGGACGCAGTTAAGACAATGGGCGAGTATCAACTTGGAAGAAACTTAAGCGACGAACAAGTTTCAAGTATTGTTACCTTCTTAAAATCGCTAACGGCAAAAGAAGTTAAGTATTAGACGCGTTATTTTAGCCTTAGCTCGGAGAAAACTCTAGGCTAAGGCTAACTCATGCCGAAGCTGCATTTATAATATCATCATAGATAGAAGCATCAGAACCGAAAATAGCTTCAAGCATCTTTACTCTCCTTAGGAAAAGATGCAGATCAAACTCCCAAGTAAATCCAGTTCCACCATGAAGCTGAATGGCAGTTTCAATTATCTGAGCTCCCTTCTCAATGGCAAAAGCAAAAGCTGACTTACTCGCCAATTCTAACTGAGAAGGCGAATGATCGGCTGACCAAGCGGCAAATTCCGTTAAAGCCTCCATTGCGCTGGTATAAAGGTACATATCAGCTAATTTGTGCTGAACAGCTTGAAATGAGCCTATTTCTCGATCGAATTGTTTACGTGTCTTCACATATTCAATTGTCATTTCAACGGCCTTCTGAGCGGCTCCAGCTATCTCAGAAGCTAACAAGGTAATGTGAATGTTCTTTAATAGCCCAAGCGCATCGCTCTCGAGCTTCTGAGCAGGCACATCATTTAACGTAACTTGAAAATAACTTTGAGTAAGATCCAAAGCATCAAGCTTAGAAATCGATAACTCTTTCGAATTAGCTTCTAGATCAATAATGTAAAGCGACTTAGCATCTGATGGGTCAACAAGAAGTGCTAACTTCGCTCCAGTAGCCCCTTTCACAAAATCAAAACTACCACTTACTTTACCAGCATTAACCTTAAGAGCTGATGCATGGGCATGATCAAGATAACAAATCCTAGCGTTTCCACTTAGTAACTCTTCTAAAATCTCTTTTTTTACTCCAACTTTACTAAGCTCTTCTAGGCCTAAAAGCTGAGACAAGAGATATGAACCAAACAGTGCAGACTCTACTAGGGGCTCCGGCAACGCTGCATGGCCGGATTCATAAGCAACAAGAGATAACTCTCTTACTCCCAGATCAAAACCACCATCTTTATCTAGTGCAAATGAGGTCACAATCCCTAACTCTTGCAATTTTTCAGAGAGCTTTGGATCTGCACCCTGCTTATTCTCAATACGAGTACGAAGATATTCAGAGTCAACTTCTGTATTAAAAAATCTACGCAGAGTTGATTTAAATTCCTTTTGCTCAGCTGTTAGTTTGTAACTCATTCTATTCCTAACATCTCCTTTACTTCGTCAGAAGGTTTCCATGGGGGGATGAAGACGACCTCAACTTCAACTTTATCAACTCCACTCAACGCCCCAACCTGTTTCTCAACTTCACCAACTAGCTGAGGACCTGCTGGACACATAGGCGACGTAAAAGTCATCTGCAATTTAACAGCGCTGTCATTTATCTCGATATTATAAATCAACCCAAGGAACCAGATATCTAAAAAAAGCTCTGGATCTTCAACTTGCTTTAAAGCTTCAATTACTTGCTCTTCTGTAACCATAACTCAATCTAACAACTTTTGCGCAACACTAAACGGATCCACCTTTCGCTCGATACAATCTTTCGCTGATTTTTCTAGCTCTTTTCCATGATCAAGAATAATCTTCTCGCCAAGAATATCATGAGCAGTTTTAATTATGTGCTCTTTCATCATCATCAACCTTCTCTCAGCACCACGGCCTGAGGTAGTCAGCCATTCACGATGACTATTCCCAGCTTCTATTAATTCACCAATACCTTCAGCTTTCGTCGCCACTGTCTTAACAATTGGAGGCATCCAGGCCTCTTGATCATGGTCACCTAGTCCTAAAAGGACCCTTATGTCTTTATGCAGAGCATCAGCACCTTCACGATCTGCTTTGTTAATTACAAATACATCAGCTATCTCTAAAATTCCTGCTTTAATCGCCTGAACACCATCTCCCATTCCAGGAACTAGCACCACAAAACATGTATCAGCTGTACGAACAATATCAACTTCAGCTTGACCCACCCCAACAGTCTCAACGATAACAACGTCAAAGCCAGCAGCATCCATAATTTGAATCGCGTCTGAAGTAGCACGAGAAAGCCCGCCAAGTGCACCACGTGTAGCCATGCTTCGGATAAAAACACCATCTAGCTCAGCTGCATTAGACATCCTAACCCGATCTCCAAGCACGGCTCCACCAGTAAAAGGGCTAGTAGGATCAACTGCAACAATCCCTACCTTTTTACCAAGTTTGATATAATTCGATGCAAGTTGATCAACTAAAGTTGACTTGCCAGCACCAGGCGATCCAGTCACACCGATGATGTGAGCCCTGCCTGTTTTTTCAAAAAGTTTTGATTGAACTTCACGCGCTCGTGCTGAACGATTTTCAGAAAGTGTGATTAGCCTTGCCACAGCTCTTAAGTCATGAGCAGGGACTTTTTGAATTAATTCTTCGTTCGAAAACTTCACAGATATACTCTCCAGATTATGGAGCTATATCCTAGTCAAAAAAGAGTTAATTGTACACTAGTCGATTATTCTCGCGCTATTAGTTCGCTAACTGGATAATCGCACTTAATAGCTCATTTACAGTCGTAATAATTCGTGAGTTCGCTTGGAAACCCCGTTGATATGTAATCAGTTTTACGAACTGGTCAGCGATATCCACAGTTGAAAGCTCCAGTGTTTCAGCCTCAACAACTCCGA
>JACKAH010000008.1 GCA_020635175.1 Deltaproteobacteria bacterium | reverse complement strand
TTACTTGCACTGAAGCTGAAGGTGGCTCCAGTGGAGGTGGCACCACACCTGGTGGAACAGGTGGAAGTGGAGAAGGTAGCAGCAGTTTCACTGGTGGTGGCACCACGCCTGATATCTTAGATCTTCAACAAGAAGAGCAGAATCTGGCTCGACTTCTCGAAGCTTTTTAAATTCTGCATGAAGTTACAATTAGTTAAAAAGCTCGCTAAGCTCATCTAAGCCTTCCTCTTCAGGGTACTTCCAACAGCTAACTACACACTGAGAGAGCAGGACATAACATTGAAAGTGCGAATAGTTGAATTCTTCATCATAGATTTCAACTCCACCGATACTTTCCCCTGAGGCTATATCTAAGGAGACGCTACAATTCCATTTAAGCCCATCCTCATTCATCGTAGCCTGGATCTCGTTCTTTTTATCTATACATACTTGAGGTGTACGTTGTGGTGCGTTAAAGGGGATTTGTGGGATCATCGCTTCACAATCTTCCTCACTATCGGCATCGTATTTGACTAGGATTGGGGTTTTAGATTTTAGAATTATTTTTCGCTTATCTAGTTTTAGATCTTCACTAAAACTGTTTGTAATATTTACGATGAAAAGAAAACCTAAAAGAAAGATAGAGAACTTACTAGAGCTCGATAAAAACTTCATTTTACACTCCTAAACAACCAACACTCTTTGCATATAGCAGGTATGCATATACACAACCAATAGTGTTATAATGCAGACTCTCGATATCGTTGAAATTTTACGAATTATTCGCAGGTTTTCGTTGAGTTAGAATTTAGTAAGCATAAAAAAAGAGATAGAAAATCTGCTACTTATTCGATACCCTTCCCTTCAAAACCTAGAGATAAATTAGGAGAAATAAATGAGCACAGCAAAAGCCTTTGCCGCACCTTCAGCAACCGACGCGCTAGCCGCGGCAAACATTGAAAGACGAGAAGTCGGACCAAACGATATAGAGATAGATATTGAATACTGTGGAGTTTGCCACTCAGATTTACATACGGCACGTAACGAATGGGATGTTGTACCAACAGTTTACCCTTGTGTACCTGGTCATGAGATTGTTGGACGGGTAAGTAAGGTTGGAAATAAAGTAACAAACTTTAGGGAGGGAGACCTAGCTGCAGTTGGATGTTTAGTTGGTTCATGTAGAGAGTGCGCAAGCTGCAAAGATGGGCTTGAACAGTATTGCGATAATAACGCTGGTGTATTCACCTACAACTCACCAGACCCACACGGAACTGCGCCTGTTACCTATGGTGGATACTCAGAGAGAATAGTTGTCGATCAGCATTTTGTACTTAATGTGCCAAAAAATTTAGATCCAGCTGGAACAGCTCCGCTTCTATGCGCTGGTATTACTCTTTATTCTCCACTTAAGCATTGGAAAGCTGGACCTGGGAAAAAGGTAGGAATTGTGGGACTCGGTGGTTTAGGTCACATGGGTGTAAAGTTCTCTCATGCATTTGGTGCTGAAACTGCTCTTTTTACGCGCTCTGATTCAAAGGTAGCTGATGCTAAGAAACTTGGAGCTGATCACGTAATTATTTCAAAAGATGAGGCACAGATGGAGGCTCATACTAGAAGTTTTGATCTAATTATAAGTACAGTTGCAGCCTCACATGATATCAATCCCTACATCTCTTTATTGAAGCGTGATGGTACAATGGTATTAGTTGGTATTCCCGAGCATCCGCATAAACCTATAAGCGTGTTTAATATTGCCTTCCCTAGAAGATCACTTGCAGGCTCAGGCATTGGTGGGATCAAGGAAACTCAAGAGATGCTTAACTACTGCGGTGAACATAATATCACTTCAGATATTGAGATGATTCCAATTCAGAAGATTAATGAAGCTTATAGCCGCATGCTTGAAGGGGATGTTAAGTATCGGTTTGTAATTGATATGAAATCACTTAAGCAGTAAAGCTTCTAGATAGCTGGGCACGTTGCGTTTTGATGCTTTTAAAGCCTCAACCATGCGCTCAGCTAATGCTTCAATTCTGCGAACTGCTACAACTGATATACAACTGACAGCTTAGAATTTGCAGACTGAACTGATAAAGTAGTCGTAGAATTCTAGGACAGCTCAAGCTCTCAGAGATGCTTCATTTTGACGAAAACACCTGAAAATACATAAGATCTATAGTCAGATCATTCAAACCTTGCTATTTTCAACCAGAAAAAGCATATTTCTCTATCCAAATTTTATGGAGAGCTAAAATGTCCCTGAAAAAACGTGAGCTAAAAATTCTCGAGCAGAAGCTTCATGAAGAAAGAGCAAAGATCCTTGCTCACCTCCAAAAGATTGAGGACAACGCAAGCCAAGACATGAGTGAACTAACTGGTGATAGCGCAGATATCGCATCACTAGAGATCGCTCAAGAGTCACTCTCTAAACTTGGCAATCGTGAAATGAAAGTTTTGAAACTTATTGATCATGCTATTAAAAAGCTTGCCGACGGTTCTTACGGAATCTGTGAATACAGCGGCGAAGACATTCCTTTCGCCCGCCTAGAGGTCAGTCCTTGGGCGAAGTATACTGTTGAGGCAAAAGAAGAGCTCGAAAGAAAGGAGCGTCACTACAGAAAAGGTGGTGAAGCATCAACTCCTGACTTCGGTTCCGATGGCGATTAAAAACCATAATTGAATCACTTAGCACAACTTAAACCTTGATTATATATTCAAAAGGGATAGATTAACTACTGTTGGTAGTTAGGTCTCGCATTTTATCTATCTGAATCTTTCAACTTTTTAGCTTTTTATTTTCACCTAAATATGGGTGCACGCATCACTGTTGATCTTACTGAACACGATTCTGAACCGGAGCTGATAGAGCCGGGGTGGATTACTGAACTCGATGGCCACATGCCAGAGGATCCACTTTCAGCAGATAGGCTGATTCACCTCGCAGTGGAGCATCTTGATCCTGATGACTGGATAAGACGCGAGGAGGAGGGCTTAACCTCTTATAGCGTTGAACTAGAGACTGGATATCTTGTATTAAGCCGCACCTCTGATGCTCTTGGAGATATTTTTAGTGGAAGAGTGATTTTTCAAAACTGGGAAGGCTTTATCCTTGATTATAGTGTCGTAGACCAAGATATGCCTGAACCACTGGTATACCCAATCTCACCTGAGCTTGCAGAATCAATCTTTGCGAAACTTGAGGGAGAGAGGATAGCTGCTGAACGGATGAATGCAGCACTTGCAGATTTAACCAACTTAACATCTTGGGTTGAAAGTTGCTCTACCGATGAAGATGAGGAGTCTATAGTGACAAGCTATGATTGCTACGATCAGGGAATTACCTTCTCTGCTGAGGAAAGAGAGTTTAACGGGGGCCTCCGAGAATATTCCGTAACATGCTCATATCATCCTGATGCAGAGCCAGAAACAATCACAGGTCAGGTTGCAAAGAGATTATTTTCTAATCTAAAGATAATGTTTCTACAAAAAGAGTTAATTGAGGGGGAGATTGAGAAATTCCATCTGCTAGGTTGGGAAAAAATGGTAATAGAGGGTAGAGAGCATTTCTTCCTTAAAAAACCCTTTGACCGCGAAGATCCCTACTTAGGACTTCGACTTAAAGATGATAATTCTTGCGAAGTTGTGAAACTTGAAGATGGAGAAACCAGCCTGCTTTTTGAAGATCCATCACTTGTAACAGCCTATAAAGAACTAGAACTTCAATATGCAGTGCAATCAAAACATGCGTTAGGTCAACTAATCAACAGAGTCAGAGATTTTGTATTAAATGACACGCCATATAGATGCGCACCTTTTACTACTCCTGAATCAAAGGGAATAGTTATTAGATTCACGACGAGAGAAGCACGGGCATTTTCGATTGGATATCAAACAAACCAGCTAGGCACTTACTACTTTCTTAAGTTTGAGCCGACCAAAAAAGAGCTTGAATCAGGCGTTTACACAGAAGATCTGCTTGCAAAAGGCGCAGTAGTAGCAAGAGTCGATTCTCTTGCTGAAACAGTTGATACGCTAATAGAACAAGCTAAAGGTGGGTATCAAGGGTAATTATAGCGAAGCTTTGAACTTCTCTAACTCAGCTTTAAGCTTTGAGGATTCCTGCTCAGTCAAGGTGACAGCATCAGCATCAAAATGCTCATGAAACTTTCCTAGCATGTAAGAGCCTTCGACCTTACCTCCCCACCAATTCATTAATGACTTCATGTTATCATGATTCGTCATGCCACCTCTCTCTCCTGGAGATGCACTCATCAGCATAATCGGCTTATCATTAAAGATTGGCTTTTGAACTCTTGAAACCCAGTCAATTACGTTCTTTAACATTGCAGGCATCATGCCGTTGTACTCGGGAGATGAAATAAGAAAACCATCATGGCTTAAGAAAAGTTCTTTTAACTTTTCGACCCCTGTTGGATATCCATCCTCTTCAATATCTGCACTATAAAAAGGAAGCTCAAAATCAGAGAGCCTTATCACGGTTGCATCAACTCCATCCAACAGAGCTACTGCTGCTTCGACCAGCTTGTGGTTTATAGAATTTGAACTTGGGCTACCTGAAAATGCTAGAATTTTTTTCATCATTCGTACCTTTGAAATTTTATAGAGGATACCATTATGGAATATCCCTTCAATGTCAATCAAGAAGAGTTAGGCTAAAATTTATCCAACCTTGAGAGCTCGATTTAAATAGCAAAAATATAGTGTTGTTGAAAAAAGTATTATTGCCCCGGCCTGATGTAAGCTCGCTAAACGTAGTGGCACCACCCAAAGCAATGTTAAAACTCCTAAAAGAAATTGAATTAGAAATGCAAGAGTCACATAAATTAATGCGTTGGATTGAGCTTGAGTAAACTTAGAACGCTTAGTCCAAATCAGAGTGAGTAAAGAAAACAACAAGAGTGGAATCCACCTATGTACAAACTGGATCACAACATTATTTTCAAGAAAGTTGTGCCAATAGGGCTCTAAATGAAAAGAGCCGGCAGGTAGAAACTCCTCACCCATAAGTGGATATGTATTAAATCCAATTCCTGCATCTCTACCCGCTACAAAGGCTCCATATATAATCTGCACACAAAGCACGGCAAAAAATAACACGGGTAAAATCTTCACCGTTTTCTTTCTAGCAGCGGAGATAGCAGAGAGATCGAAGATCAACCACAAAAGATATCCTAAGATCAAAAAAGCCAAACCTAGATGAGCCGCTAAGCGATAATGACTAACATAAGGGATATCAACTAAACCGCTTTTTACCATATACCAACCCATCAACCCCTGAGAGCCACCAAGTAGTAATCCTATAATCAATCTATTTCTAAGTTTTGAATCGAGATAACCTCGCACCCAAAAGTATAAAAACGGAAAAAAGAAAACTAAACCTATTAGCCTACCTAAAACACGATGAGCATATTCCCAGTAAAAGATAGACTTAAACTGTGATAGCGAGATGCCGTGATTCAATTTTTGGTATTGAGGGAACTGCTGGTACTTATGAAATACTACCTGCCAATCCTCACTACTCAGTGGGGGAATTGCACCAATTAACGGCTTCCATTCAACCATTGAGAGACCAGAATCTGTTAAGCGAGTGACACCACCAACAATAACCATGGCAAACACCATCAGATACAGTAGACAGAGCCAGAGTTCAATCGATTTATGTTCAGGTTTCTTCATAAGTTAGGGGTTTAAACATAGTGCGAAATGAATTCTGCTATAGCCGATAACATATGGCAAACCACTACAGGATTTTCTTGCTATACCAGCTTTCTATAGATTGAAAGCTTTGCTATCATAAGCGCTAGGTCATAAATCGATCTTTTCTGTGTTGGTGAATCTTATAAATTCAACTTTATCTGTGTAGATATCTGCATATTGCTTCTTTTAAAAGGAGAGCTAGCTCTATTGTAAAAGGAGTAATGTGTTGATCGATTAAGGAAAACTCTGTTTTCAATTGATGTTGTTTATAAGGTTCTTTTGAAAAGTAATATCATGGCAAATATGTCGTTGCTTATGGAATGAGACGACTGTTAATGCATAGCTAAAGAGAGCTTCTCTTTGGTTACACCCGTTTCGTAGAAGAGATCGCTCTTTTAGGAAACGGGTGTAACCTTCGCGGCACCACTCCGGTGTCGTGCAAACCTGGTCACATCCTGAACCAGATTGTTCCTTTTTGCCCATGACCCAGACCCCCGAACTGCGGAGCTCCATCGAGAGCCGCGCCGAGCTCGTCCTGCCCGAATCCACTCGCGAACAAGTTCGCTCGACCGTGCGCGCTCTCTGGGCGCTGATGCGTCTGTTGAAGGACGTCGGACACGAACGAGAGCTGTGGACGCTGTTCCACGAGTACGCCAGCGGAAAGACGCTCATCTTCACCCCGCATCTGCCCGAGCAGGGTGACCCGAGCATCTTCGTCAAGCTCGGCGATGACGGTGTGACCGTCTGCATCAAGAAGCTGCACTTCGAGAAGCTGCCGCCCGACGGCCAGAGCGCGACCGATCGCCGCCTGATGGTGGCCTCGACCTGCCTGAGCATCGCCGACGGACGCCCCTTCCCCGCGCTGAACGGCCTCTCGATCGAGGTGCACGGCGACGCGAAGCTCTGGGGCCGGCTCGCCAAGGCGATCGGGAAGAGCACGCTCGTTACCGCCTGAGCACGCCACGGTCTGCTGACACAGGCACCTCGCGCGACAGATACGTCCGCGAGGTGCCAACGTCAGAATTTTTGGGAATGTAGTCAGAAATTACTCTTCAGCTCGATCAACACACTCTCCGAACCAGTGCGAATGCATCTTTTTAATGCTTTTCTAGAACCTGCAACAAACAAAGCGAAGAAACAATTCCTACAACTTTTTGGTCTTCAACAACAATTACACGATGAATCTTATTATGTCTCATCGTAGTTGCTATAACTGAAATATCATCATTGGGTGAACAGGTGATGACATCAGTATTCATCGTCTCCTCAACATTGGTATCCTCAAGCTTTTCAAAGATAGTCTCTAATAGAGGAGTTCTCCAATAAGGCATGCCGATATAAAAGGTCCCGGAAGGAAAATCAGCGATATCATCTGACGTGGCAATGCGAAGTAGATCTGTTTGAGAAAGTACCCCTTTTAAATTTCCACCTTGATCTACAACTGGAGCACCACTTATCGTGTTTTGACTAAACACTTTAGAAGCCTGCTCAAGTGACATCTCTGGAGAAAGGGTAATTACATTTTTCTCCATAACATCTTTTACAGTTAGTGAGTGAGCCATCATATACCTTTAGTTCTTTGTTAAATTCACCTCCAGAAGTAGCCCCTATCCTCTTCAAGATCAAGGCCATAATGAAAGCTTTTTTAAGCGTAACTTCTTGATATTTCAACACAATAAATAGCCCTTCAGGGCTCCACGCAGGATTCCGATCTAATAATCGAACCTTGTTTCTTGCAGGTTTTGGGAAGGTTTTTTGACTAGGGATTCATGAAGGACAAAGGGACTATTAAGTCCACACAAGAGCATATTGAGCAGAGCTCTGCGCTTGATGACTATGCAAAGATAATTGAGCAATCTCTAAATGAGATCTTAATCTTTGATTTAGAGTCACTTAAGTGCATCTATGCCAATCGTGGTGCTCTCTATAACATGAAATTTTCTAATAAAGAGATCCTGAATTTATCTCTACCTGAACTTGCGCCTGAATATACACCCGACTCATTTTATAAACTAATTAAGCCGCTACTCTTAGGCGAAGTAGAAAAACTTACCTACACCTCTTTCCATCAAAGAAAAGATGGAACAATTTACGATATCGAGGCACATCTACAAAAAATACGATTTAAAAATACGCGTTGTATAGTTTCAATTATACTGGATATCTCTGACAGAGTTATTGCAGAACAGAAACTAAGAGAACATGTCATTGAGCTTGAACTGCAAAGATTACAAATAGAAGAGCAAGCTGATACGCTTATTAAACAGGCGATTGAGTTAAAACACGCTCGAGATGCCGCAGAAACAGCTACAAAAGCGAAAAGCATCTTCCTCGCAAATATGAGTCATGAAATTAGAACTCCGATGAATGGGGTACTTGGAATGAGTGAGCTTTTGCTAGAAAGCAATCTTTGCAATGAACAGAAAGAACTAGCCAAAAATCTAAGCATTTCAGCAGAATCCCTGCTCTCAATCATTAATGACATCCTAGACTTCTCTAAAATTGAAGCCGGCAAACTTGAAATTGTTCCTACAGTTTTTGAGCTAGAAGAGTTTATTGCTTCGGTTGAAGGTCTACACAGAGTTAGAATTGAATCAAAAGATATCGAGTTTGAGGTAAAACTTGATCAAACTTTACCAGCAAGAGTTAAGGGAGATCCTGACAGACTTCGCCAGATTTTGAATAATCTGATCGGAAATGCAGTTAAGTTTACTCCAAATGAAGGAAAGATAACTTTCGAGATTAAAAAATCCTCTCAGCAAAATTCAAATATAGAAATTCTATTCAGCGTTACTGATACCGGGATCGGAATCTCAGAAGAAAAGCAATTTAAAATCTTCGAAGCATTCTCTCAAGCCGATGCAGATACCACTAGACACTATGGCGGAACAGGTTTAGGACTTGCAATTTCATCACAACTTGCAAAACTTATGGGGGGAGAGCTTAAACTCTCGAGCTTGGAGGGCGAAGGTAGTACATTTTACTTTTCTTCAAGACTTGAATCCTGCTCTGTTGTTGAGAAAGCAGAGAGTAAAAAAGAGGAAAATGCTGAGGTTACTTTTGATAAACAGCTTAAAATTTTGTTGGTTGAAGATAATCCTGTAAACCAGAAGCTTGCTGCAACCTTACTTAAGAAGGTAGGACATCTGATTACAGTCGCACATAATGGCGTTGAAGCACTTGAGCATAGCTCTGAATCCTTTGATCTAATATTAATGGATATAGAGATGCCTTTGATGAATGGAATTGAGGCAACTGAAATTATCAGAGAACAGGAAAAAGAGACTGGTAACCATGTGCCTATACTAGCACTAACTGCCCATGCCATGGCTGGAGACAAAGAGAGATTCTTAGCCAAAGGGATGGACGGCTATGTTACTAAGCCACTCAAAAAACAAGAATTATACAAATCGATTAAAGAGCTTACAGCTTAGGATAAAAATTTCTGCTTCTTAACTAGTGCTTCCCCCTGTGGAGTTACAATCGTAATCTCAAAGATCCAGAGACCTTTAGGTAGATTTAGTATCTGTCTATAGTTTCCATAATCACCAACAACAGAGTTCAACTCTTTTTCTTGATCTAAGGAACTATCATTCGCTCGAAAAGATCTAATCGTTACCTTATCAATGCTTAATTTTGGTGTTTTTGTTTCAAGTATATTTACTGAAACTTCACGTTGATTGTCTGGGTCTGCAGAACTAATTGAGATCTCTGTTTTCAAACCCCAAACATACGCATTTTCTATCTTGTCTATAACTTGCTGGTAAGCAATTCCCTTTTCATAGGGGGCCTGATCTACCGCATCAGGGTGCTTTGAGAATGCAGTCATTAAAAGAAAGCTATGAAAAATGGCTAAGCAGATAAAGAACAACACAATAGCAAGCGGCCATTTATAGTACTGAAATTTACTTAGAGTAGAGCTATTATTCATCTGGACCTAGCAATGTTACTTCTCTTAACTCGCTGTAGCCTGAATCGTCAGAGATCTTAATAACTATTTTAAGTTTGCCTGCATTTAACTTAGACTTATCAAAATTTACAAACAATGGAGTTGTAACAATTAATCCAGGCTCTACTGGGTATGGAGAATTCGGCACTAAAAGAGAGATGCCTGGCTCAGATGTGGAGACAGAATAATGTCTAAGTTGCTTACTTTTATTAGAGATCTTGAGGTGCAGATGGTTTGTTATCTGGCCATTTGCTAAAGCACTATACGGAACGTCACGTGCCCCACGGATAATTTGAGTTTCGCTTAAAACCCTGTTGTTTAGTTTGAAAGCAAATGCTGTGAGAAATGCAATCAATATGAAACCATAGATAAATACTCTTGGTCTAAGAATCCTACGACGTTCTCCATTCAACCCATTTTCGGTATCATATCTTATCAAACCAAGTGGCCGTCCAAGTTTTTGCATGATTGAATCACAAGCATCGATACATGCTGTACAGTTAATGCACTCCAGCTGCATACCGTTACGAATATCAATACCGGTTGGACAGACACGCACACATAATCCACAATCAACACAATCGCCGAGCTCTTGATCAGATTGCCCCTTTTTAGCCTTACCACGTGGTTCTCCACGTACTGAATCATAACCTACAACAAGAGAATTTGAATCCATCAGTACAGATTGAAATCTTGCATATGGACAGAGCACTGTGCAGAACTGCTCTCTAAACCAGCCAAACTGAAAACCCATTAATCCCATAAAGATAATTGTTAATGAGAATGGAACTAGATTATCAGTTGGGGAGCCCTGCATCATCTGAATTAAGGTTTCAGCACCTATAAAGTAAGCTAGAAACGTAGATGCTAGTATCCAGGCAAAAAAAGCACATAAGCCATGTTTTAACAGCTTCTTCCAGATTTTCGTAAAGTTCCAGGGCTGTTGATCTAGCCTTAAACGTTGAGCAGAGTTACCTTCTATTGCTCTTTCGATTGGCCTAAAGAGAAATTCTAAAAATACCGTCTCAGGACAGGCCCAACCACACCAGAGTCTTCCAAACAAAGAGGTAAAAAAGAATAAAGCTATCGCTAATCCACCTAAAACTAAAAAAAGATAAAAGGTGTCAGTCGCCCAAAACTCAACTCCAAAGAAAACAAATCTTCTATTAACTATATTAAGGAAAATTGCCTGCTGTCCAGCAACCTTGATCCAGGGCATGACCAAATAGACTAGCATAAGGATATATGCAACAACGAAACGAGGCCAATATAACCTCCCCCTCACTAACGATGGGTAAACCCACTTACGACGTCCGCTATGGTCAATCGTGTATAACGTATCCCGAAATGTATCGGTCATGTTTTTATCTTACAACCTCGCTAGACTTTAGACTAGCTGCGTTTAAACTCATCTCCTTCAGGAGCCTTGCCATTTGGAGGACTTGTACCGTTCAAAGACCAGATATACGCCAATGCTGAATTTATCTCATCAGCGGTCATTAATGCTTGCCATGAAATCATGCCCTTCTCAGGCACACCTTCCATGATGACTTTTCTAATCTGAGTTGGCTTACCACCATGAATCCAGAAATCATCCGTGAGATTAGGTCCAACTAATCCCTCGCCGTTTATGCCATGACATGCAGCGCATTTAGCCACAAAGATCTCTTTACCTTTAGAGATACGCTCAGGCATAGCTACTAACTTCATCAACTGCTCGTCAGTCACTTCTACGCTACCTGAACTTTTAGCTATCTCAGCTTTGTGCTGCTCAAGCTCTTGGATTTCACGAGCAAGTTGCTGATGCTGTGGTTCTTTAAATCCAAAATGTGTCCAGACTAGATAAAACACCCCAAAGATTCCAGTGAGCCAGAATATGTTCCTCCACCATCGTGGAAGATCGTTGTCATACTCTTGAATTCCATCGTAGTCATGTTCTAAAAGCTTATCTTCTTCTGTCATTGCCTTAATCCATCTAAATCAAAAATCATTCCTGTTCGAGCGGTAAATGCGCAGTTTCCTCGTACTGAGCCTTTCGATCTTTTCGATAGACCCAGACAGCTATTCCCATAAACAACAGGAAAAATGCGGGAGTTATCAACAGTACTCTTGTTGGCAACTCATGAATAAAAGGGAGAATCTCCTTCATTTAGTGCTCTCCTTTGATATCAGTACCAAGTCGCTGCAGATAAGCGATTAGTGCTATAATCTCTTTCTCAGCCAACCCTGTAGTATCCGTTACCCCTTGAGATTGTAGCTGCTCAACTAATGATTGAGCTTCTGCTTTCAAAGAGTCTGAAGCACCGGAGATATCTTGATCTGTATATGGAACTCCTAAAGTTCTCATCGCTTTAAGCTTATCAGACGTTAACGAAGTATCTAGGTTGTTCTTATACAACCAAGGATACCTTGGCATAATTGAACCCGGAGTTGTTGATTGTGGTTCTGCCATATGTCGATAGTGCCAAAAGTGCGGATACTTACCTCCAACTCTGTGCAGATCAGGACCTGTTCTCTTAGAACCAAACTGAAATGGGTGGTCGTAAACAAACTCTCCTGCCTTAGAGTATTCTCCATAACGGACAGTTTCATCTCTAAATGGTCTAACCATCTGCGAGTGACAGTTGTAACATCCCTCTCTAATGTAAATATCACGTCCCTCTAACTGAAGAGCCGTGTATGGTTTTACTGAAGAGATAGTTGCAATGTTACTCTTGATTGCAACCAGTGGAATGTACTGAGCAGGGCCGCCAATAATTACGGCAAGTAAGGTTAAGATACTAAAAGCAACAGGCTTTCCTTCTAACCTTCTATGCCAAGGAGATGGATGATTTGCCTCCTCCTCATCCGGCTGTGCTGATAGAGCTACTGCTTTATAAGTTGGATCTGAAAGATCTGCTCCTTTGGCTTTAGAAACACCGATGGTTTTAAGCACGTTGTAACACATTAGCAGTAGACCAAAGAGATACATTGAGCCACCAAGTAATCGGACCCAATAAAATGGAATCAACTTTGTAACAGTCTCAATAAACTCTGGATAAAGTAGAGTTCCTTCATCCGTAAATGCCCACCACATTAGAGCCTGAGTTATTCCAGCGCTCCACATTGAAACTATGTATAGAACGATACCAATGGTTGAAAGCCAGAAATGTGTCATGACTAACTTTGGACTCCACATCTCGGTTTTCCAGAGCTTTGGCATCAGGTAGTAAATCATTCCAAATGATAAGAAACCGTTCCAACCCAAGGCACCGCCATGCACGTGACCGATAGTGTAGTCAGTGTAGTGTGTAAGAGAGTTAATCTGCTTAATTGACATCATCGGACCTTCAAAGGTCGACATTCCATAGAAAGTAATCCCAACTACAAAGAATTTTAGGATAGGATCTGTTCGCAACTTATCCCAAGCACCCCGCAGAGTGAGAAGACCGTTAATCATTCCACCCCAAGATGGAGCAATTAGTGTAATTGAAAATACCACTCCGATAGTCTGCGCCCACTCTGGGAGCGAGGTATTCATCAAGTGGTGTGGACCGGCCCAGATATAGATAAAGATCAGAGACCAGAAGTGAATGATAGACAATCTGTATGAATAAACAGGCCTATTCGCTGCCTTAGGCAAGAAATAATACATCAGACCTAAGAAAGGGGTTGTTAAAAAGAATGCAACCGCATTATGGCCATACCACCACTGAACCAATGCATCCTGTACACCAGCAAAAACAGAATAACTTTTAGTAAAAGAGACAGGAAGTGCCAGAGAGTTAACGACATGCAACATCGCTATAGTTAAAAGTGTTGCAATATAAAACCAGATTGCAACATAAATATGGCGCTCTCTTCTTCTAGCAATAGTCATAAAGAAGTTAACAGCGAACAAAACCCAAACTACAGCAATCGCTAAGTCAATTGGCCATTCAAGCTCAGCATATTCTTTAGAGACAGTGATACCTAAAGGTAGAGTTATGGCAGCGGAAACGATTATGAGTTGCCACCCCCAGAAGTGAATTGCACTTAATGTATCACTCCACATGCGAGTCTTGAGCAGACGCTGAGTCGAGTAGTACATACCAGCAAATATCGTGTTACCTGCGAATGCAAAAATTACGGCATTGGTGTGTAACGGTCTAAGTCTTCCAAATGTTATCCAGGGAAGATCAAAGTTAAATGGCCAATGTGCCAACTGCGCAGCAGCTATTACACCAACCAACATTCCCACAACTCCCCAGAGCAGTGTTACTAAGACAAACTTCCTAACGATTGCATCGTCATAACTAAACGTTTCTACATTCTGTGCCATGCAGCTAAATCCCTCACTCTGTTTACGCTTCCTAGATTTCACAAAGCGCTATTTCTTATGGCGAGATTTTAGCGAATAGATTGCCACTTGAAAAGCCTAAGCCCTTGATTATCAAAGATTATTCTTGAGTCTTTTGATCATGTTTTAAATCAAGCGGCTCGTCATCATGTAGCATTCTAATTGAGGGGGTATCTAGGTCTGAATACTGCCCGCTTCTCACTGACCAAACGTAAGCAATTACCGCACAGACGGCGATAAACACAGATATTGGCAAAAGAACAAAGATTATATCCATAAGGTCACTTCTTAAACGTATGTGACATCGTTGATGACAACACCACTGTTAGCGAGCTAAGCGGCATAATGATAGCAGCAGCTAGCGGGTTAATGTACCCGGCAATCGCAAGGCTACCACCAATCAGATTATAAATCAGCGAGAAATACAAATTCCTCTGAACGGTTCTAAGCGTTCTACCTGCTCCCTCAAAAAGTTCAGAAAAGAGTTTAGGATCAGGATCGGCAAGATAGATATCTGCTACTTTCAAGGAGGCCTCAGCTCCCCCACTAACCCCAATTCCGATATCTGCTGCAGCAAGCGCTGCAACATCGTTAACTCCATCACCAAAAAAAGCGACAGCTCCATCTGATTTTGCTTGTTCAATAAACCTCACCTTATCTTCGGGGGTAAGTTCAGCGTGATACTTTTCAAGCCCAAGCTGACTAGAGATTTTTCTAACTATCTCCTTGTTATCGCCAGAAAGCACGCCTAAGACCTTCTGCTTAAAACATGCCGAACTTAAAACTTGCTGCAAACCTTCTTTTAATGCATCGCCAACTGCAAACACAGTGAGAACTTGGTCCTGCTTCGCAAAGAAAACTGGCGAGCAGCAATTTTGTAGCGATTGTTTAACAAAGCTTGACTGAGGTTCATTTAACTTAATTCCATTATCTTTCAGAAATTGATAAGAGCCTACCAGGAAACGATCTCCTTTGTGATAAGCAGAGATTCCTCGACCAGCTAACTCTTTAATACTATCAAGATCTAAAGCTCGCTCAGAGCTAATGACTTCAGATAGTTTATTTAACAAGGCGTAAGCAATTGGGTGTTCCCTATTCTGCTCAAGTTGCTTTAGGAGTTGTAGATCTTCAACGCTGATTGAGTTGAGTTGAGGATAGGTTTCAACTACGGCCGTAAGTCCTTTAGTTAGAGTTCCTGTTTTATCAAAATAAACTGTCACAACTTTAGTTAAGTGCTCTAGTGCCTCAGCGCTGCGGATAAAAATTCCAAGCTTTGCAGCTTTTGAAATCGCTACGCTTAATGTAACAGGAGCAGCTAATCCCAAAGCACAGGGACAGGTAATCACCAGAAATGCTAAGGTATGATTAAACGCAACTTCAAACCCTGCTTGGTACCAGAAACCAAAAGTAAAGAGAGCAAAAGTAATAACGAAAAATACAAAATAGCCACTAATTCTATCAGTGAGCTGCATGAGCTGTGATTTCTGATTAGTGGCCTTATCCACAAGCTCAAGAATTGAACCCATTCTTGTTTTAGCACCAACCCTTTCAACCTGAACCTGAAGCTTAGACCCCAGATTTAAACTACCTGCAAAAACCTTACTGCCTACCTCAACAGGTTGAGCTTTTGATTCTCCACTAAGGATAGAAAGATCTATCTGCGAATCACCATTAGTTACAGTTCCATCTACTGGCATAACTTGGTTTGGCCCTACTTCAATTAGATCTGTTTCCTGAAGTGACTCTATATATACCTCTTCCCTGATATCATTATTTACCTTGATTGCGCTGTGCGGTAGCAAGCTAGGCAGAAGCTTGGCGCTGTCAGCTGCTTGCTTAACTCCTTTGTGCTGAAACCAACGGCCAATCAGAAGTAAAAAAATCAACATGCAGACAGAGTCAAAATAGACGTGCTCTGCACCAACAAAGGTATTGTAGGCGCTAGCAAGGAATCCTATTGAAATCCCAAGCGAGATGGGCAAATCGATATGCAACATTTTAAGTTTTAACCCAGCTATTGCTGACTGATAGAACGGAGCTGCAGAATAAAAAATCGCAGGTAGCGTTAGGACAAGGCTTACAATATGTAGCAATAGACGATATCTCTCTTCAATCCCGGTAAATAAACCTTGATATAGCGAAACCGCTAAAAGCATCGTGTTACCGGCACAAAAACCAGCGACACCAATTCTTAATAGAAGTGATTTACTGTAGCTATCTTGATTTATGTCTAAACGATAAATCCTGGGTCTATAACCTAAGCTATCAATCAGCTGTGCAATCTTAGATAAACTTATCTTAAGTGGGTCATACAAAATCTCAATTGAGGATTTACTGAACTGAACTTGAGAATTGAGGATACCTTGATTTAGGATCGGTAACTTCTCTAAAAGCCAAACACAGGCGCTGCAATGAACTCCATCTAAAAGAAACTGAACAGAACAGAGACCTTGCGGCTGAGGAGTTACGTTTGAGGAGATGAACTTAGGATCGTCAAAATATTCATAACGTGCACCAGTTACAAGTGCCGCCTGTGGTTTATCATCAAAGGCATCACCTTTAACCTTATAGAAAGCTTCAAGGCCAGAGTCATTTAAAATTTGATAAACGGACTCACAACCCTTACAACAAAACTTTGCTGGTTCTTTATCTGAATTTTCCAGTAGACCAGTGGGGATAGGCAGATTACAGTGCAAACAATATCTGTCTGTATGTGTGACTTTGATCGCTTCTGCCATATGTTATAAAGCTAAACTGATTATACTTACTGAAACAAATGTCGCTTATAAGCATATTGATAGCAAGTCTACTAGGAAGCCCACACTGCGCAGGAATGTGCGGCGGATTTGTTGTGTTTTATTCCGGAAACTCTACTACCCCAAAGATCTCGCATATTTCTTATAACTTGGGCCGATTTCTAACCTATATTACTTTAGGCATCTTAGCAGGATACGTTGGAAAAACTTTTAACATAGCAGGCCAAGTTGCTGGCTTTCAAAACCTTGCGGCTATCCTAACTGGTAGCCTACTGATCTTTTGGGGTCTTAAAGCATTGCTGATTCCAAACTTTAGTTTCTTTGGAGAAGATCTCAGCTCTAACATCTGGAGAAAAATTCAAACGCCTCTTAAAGCCCTAGTCAAAAATGAAACTGAAATTAGTTGGAATCTTCGTGCATTTTTTATAGGTCTTTTTACAACCTTTCTGCCTTGTGGTTGGCTATATACATACGTCGCTATCGCTGCTGCTAGTGCCGATCCTATTAACGGTGCACTAATTATGAGCGTCTTTTGGCTTGGAACCTTGCCTATCATGCTTTCAATTGGAGCGTTCTCACAACAGCTGACTAATCTACTTGGGAAACGCTTGCCGATGCTAACTGCAGTATTAGTTATAGCAGCTGGTATCTTTGCTATAAGTGGGCAAATCATCCCCTCAATGGGACATAAGCATCACCATCCCAAGCACCACCAACATTAACCAAGCAAATTCAAATAGTTAGAACCAAAACAGGACTTTTGTTTTAGCTCATAAATCTCAACCATTAACTATAAAATCACGATATCTAATACATAGGGCTAATTAATACGGATTATCGACAGTGACTAAACCCGCAGAGTCAAGCAGTTCGATTAATGTTTTGATTGTAGATGACGTGTACGCGACACGAAGGATATTGAAGCGCCTATTGAAGAAACTTGGCTACTCTAAGCTTGATGAAGCACCAAGTGGTGGTGAAGCAATTGAAAAGATTAAAAATGGCAAGTATGAACTCGTTGTCTGTGATTTTAATCTTGGCGATATGGACGCAGTGCAGATCTTAAGAGAAGTAAAATCTGATGATAAGCTTAAGACAATTCCATTTGTGATGATATCATCTGACCCATCGATGGAACAGATTCACGAGTCACGTGAATTAGGAATTTGTCACTACCTATTAAAGCCGTTTGATTCAGTTAGATTGCAAGAAAAGATTGAAATTGCATTTCAGGAACAAGCAAGTTAACTCTCAGCTTGATTTTCTTCTGACTGCTCCTCAAGAGCAACTTCTTCTGCATGCTCCTCAGTAACCTCATCTTGATCAACAAGCTCTTCGCCTACCTCAGCTACGATCTCTTGAATATCCTCTGCTGTGACATGCTTACTTGCCTCAGCACCATAGCGTTCTTTTAAGATCTCCCAAACCCTATGGCTTGCACCTTGATAACCCTTCTCCGTCATCCCAGGCAACTTACGGGCTAAGATCTCCTCTGGAATACACAATTCAACGAAATCGGCAGGTATTTCAGCTTCAACAGAGCGCTCAATAAGCTGTTCGTAATAGACCTCTCTAAGTTCAGGATCAAGTGAGGTTTCAACAGCAATTACCCTATCAGCAATGGTTTTAACGCTTCTATGGTATCCTCGTTTCCAGTCCTCTGCAGATTTATCGATCTCGTCTAGAACTTCTTCTAATGATTTTTCAATCTTTAAAACCTTCTTTTTACCCTGACGTTTCACTTCACCTTTTTGTAGAGCTCTCTGTAAAAGATCTAAATCTTTCATCTCTAGAGCTTTATCAATTGAAACATGAAACCCAACCATTAGATCTTCAGTTGTATCCCAGTTCTTAGGTAAAGATTCATAAACTCTAACACAAACACAGGCATCAGAGTGTCGAGTCTTTTTCATATCATTAAAAAATTCTTTGGCTTCTCCGAGCGAAAATTCATCAGTGATGATACATAGCTCGTAGAGATTATCCGGATGCTTCTTAATGCCCTGAAAGAGAGTTCTTACACCATCACATTCCTGTATCTGAAGCTTCTTTTTTAAGCTTGCAGAGATCTCTTCAGCAAGCGATTGCTTCTTTGAGATAATTAATGTTGGAATCTTTTCAAAATCCATTCAGTGATGTTGCCTCAGTTAAATACTCAGCTAAGTAATCTTAGTTCTTACTATATTAATCGGTGCAGAACCTCAGAGGGTAAAGAATGGCTCTCATTTTGAGCTCTAATAGCGACACATTGTTATGGAAAAACTGAAAAGCTGTTAAATTTCTCAAAAGAAAAAGGTCAAACCCTCGCAACACCTTAATATTACTAACTAAATTAGCTCTTAACTTTTTCCTCAAATTAGTCGAATATCAATAAAGAGGAGTCTAGGGCATACGTTTTTTGGTGAACTAGTATTTCTTTAAGGATGTTTTGTGAGTAGTACCGTAGTGCCTGAATTTCCCTCCCCTGGTGGTAAGTGCGTCGTAATCGATTCCCGCATATCAAGTAGAAAAGAGATCGTTGATTCAATTGAAGCTCAAAATCTATTTGATCAGATAGTAATTGCGACTTCAATTATCAATGCTATCCAAAAATTTAGACGAGAAGATTTTGAAGCTTGTCTAATTGGAACCTCGATCAGCGATGAAATTGCAACCTCTTTTATAAAAGAAGCCAAAGAGCTTAAGAGTGGCTGCGCATTTGTTGCGATTCGTGAAACTCGTGCTGAGGCTGAAAAGCTTGAAGGCATTATGGATAGTGTCTTAGCTGGAGAGGTAACTCCTCTAAAGCTTGCAGTACGTGTGTCTCAGGCTATGGTAAAAGCAAGTAAGGAGCCTGAAAGATGGAAAGCTTACTTTCAGCAAAGTCTTGATGCACTTAAAAATTTTGAAGCTCACTCTGTAAACCTTGCTTCAAGCTCAACTCCGAGAGAACATGAGAAGGCTATTAACATAAGCACAACCTCTACAAGGGTAACTCAAGATACAGATCTAACCCGTATCCTTGAAAAGCTAACAAAAGGCCTCTTTCAACTCCAAGAGGGCTATGCAAGTAGAGAGTTTGACCTAGATGCTTTTGCAATCCCATCAGCATCAACTGTCAGGGCGATAAAACAGATCTCGCATAATATCTTTGACCATGAAGCTGAAAACGTCGGCACAGTAGAGCTGCGTAGAACGTTTGAAAAGTTTCTAATTCAGTGGTTTGTCGATATGGTTGCAACAAACCCTGAACAGGCCACAAGAAAGCTTAGAGTTAAATTAGTTCAAGAGCTACGTTAAATTGAGCTCGATTTAAGCTCCTGCTGGAGTATCTTCTGCTCCTCCGTTCTGAGCTTGTTTCAATGCTGCTGCAACATCTGCGGCTGTAGCTGCTGCCGATGTTCTTGCTTCTGCCTGCTTAGGTAGATGCACTGAAAGCACGTTAGCCAGATTAAATGAAACTTGAAGCTGCACAATGCGCGGAGCACGATAGCGCGGAGCGCCTTCCATGCCATCTCTGGCTCTATTAATTCTTGCTTGCTCGATAAGCTCAGGGGCTTCAATTCCTCTGCGTCTTATTGCATCGTACAGATTTCCTCTTATGCCTGCTGCACTGACCTGAGCATCAACCTCGTAGAGCCTTCCATCTTTTAAGCGAACAAATGCTCCAGCTGGAAGACTATCTAAGATTCCTTGTGATAACTTGGTATCGGTAGCTGAGTTAACTAGGTCAAATTTTCCTCTATGAGATAACCCGGTAGACATACCACGGTGAACAGTTAAACCTCTACCAGCCTCGTTTTGTGCACTGAATGCAAATGTTTCAAGTTGACCATTTAATGTTTTACGTCCGACAACTACGACCTGAGGTTTCTCACGAACAGCAAAGGGCGGCTGAGTGTCTCTAGTATGAACAGCCTGCACAATTCCTGAAATTGGACCACGCTCAATCCTATCTCCAGCCCTAAGATCAGTAAGGTTATCGATAACTACCGTTCTGGATTGATCGGAGAACTTAAAGCCAGGACTCTTCTCTCGTGTTACCCATGCAATATCGTAATTTGAGATATGCTCTCTCTTATCTCCATCTGCAACTGGACGATCTTGCGGGTCAAACATAAGAACTTGAGGTCTTGCTCTACGGCCAGAGATTTCAGATACAAACATCCGAACCTTGCCCTCATCTCTTCCGCCACCTATTACTCTTGTTTCTTGCACAAAGAAAAGCCTACCATCTTTTGAAGCAATAACATCTCCATGTCTAAGGCCAGCAATTGTAAACTTGCCAGCTTCTATTGCGCTGTTATCAACTGGAATTAATCCTCTAGTCTTGGTATGTGGCTGGTGCGATTTAAACTTTGCGAGTTCTCTTGGATTGATTCCAACTAAGACCCTGACCTGATCGCTTTTAAGCGTTTTGTTGCTAGCTCTGATTAGTCCTAGTCTATCTTTCCCATCTGAGCCTTTTTGAAGAGCTGTAACATAGGTACATTCTTTGCTAGCAATGGTTCCAAGCACAGTTGATTCAACTTCTCTTCCACCATCCTTAGTAACAACAATTATATTTCCTGTTTTAAGATCGCCAACATTTTCGATTTCTCTAACGGTACGATCGACCTTTGCCTCTGTTCTTTTCGATTCACCTACATCAACTCCCTCTACACCAGCTCGAATTACGCGCTTAAAGAATCCTATATTGTCTTTTTTTAGCTCATAATCGGTTGGTTCCGACCCTTCAGAGAGGTCTGCGTCGGCTTCAGCTGCGCTTGGTTTTCCATGAGTTACAAATTTAAGAGCAACGCTATCATCACCAAGCTCACCAACTTCTTTAATCTCAACAAGCTCTATATCTGATTCCTGGCCTGTAAAACTGACAAAACAGATGTCTCCAGGTTGAAGATCTGCTAATGATCTAAGTGGAAAATTATCGTTAACGCTTACAGCAGCTGGTGCTGTAAAGACTCTTTGAACTAATTCATCACTTCCAAGGCTCATCTGCCCAGCTTCAAGAGATCCGTCTTCTTTATAGAGGAGATACTCGATATCGTGAGTAAATGGATCTGTGGTTTCATTAAGTTCAGTCGCAGTGATTCGAACTAGGCCATGCTCAGTTTTTAGCAGGTCGTTTGGTGTAATATCGTCTGCTGTAGCTACTGTTGCAGCTTCAAAGGTACCAAAAACTTTTTCTACATCTTCAAGACCAGCCTCAACTAATCCAACTCCGCCCTCATCAACATCTTCAGCACTTGCTATAACTGTATCTTGCATGACTATACTTCCCGCTTTTTTTGCTAAACTCTCTTAAATCTCAACACAACGAATTGGCTAAAAATCTCTATTGTAATAAGTCTGTTATGGATAGATGTGCCTAAGGTGTGACCAAAAAAGATCTGCTTTATCCTGATTTTTCTAAATGATTAAGAGGAATTAGCTTTTATACCCTGTCATTGCGAGGAAGCGATCCCGAAGGGATAGCGACTGTGGCAATCTTTACAGTTAACCCAAAGGCACTTCCAACAGATCACCACGTCCTATCCGCTCCGCGTCTAGTCCTCGTGATGACAAGGGACAGCAGCTCTTGGAATTTAGTCTCGCGGTGACAATACACAACTGATTTATCTAGGATTATGCTCGGAGATGAGATCCTTCGAGCTGATCATAGAGTGATTTTATGACAGAGAGCATATCGGGTCTGTAAATTCTAACTGTGGTTAGATACTTCTCAGCTTCCTGAACCTTTCCGCCACGCATAAAGATTAGGCCGATTCGGTAGACAGCTTGCCACTCCTTATAGTCAGTAAACTCTGCAGCTGCAGCGTAGTAGTTTAAAGCTTCATTAAAATTACCTAGCTTTTCCTCTGAGAGTCCTAACCAGAATTTAAGTAACCATTCTTCAGGGTGTTTTTTATCGTGCTCTAAAAATTTAGCTCTAAACCCATCTGGAATCTGCGTAGCTAAGATCTCGTGCGCCCACATAATCTCAGAGACCGGATACAGATCGGCATTTGCAATCATAATCATCGACTGAACTTCATTATGCTTATCTTCAAAGATACTAGCTAAGCCACTATCCGTAGCACGATATCTAAATAATGGTTCACGAATACGATTTAGTTTTAAACTATGTGCAGAGCAACGTAGAAAAAAGTCCCAGTCCTCAACTATTGGAAATGCAACACGGTAGCCACCAGCTTTTTCCCAAAGTGCCTTTTCGTACATAACCAAAGTAGGAATAGTATTTTCGTATCTAATTCCTAAAACATCATACTCGTTAGGAGACCAGTGTTTATTCTCTGCTCCAAAGACCTGCACATCACAACAGGAGAGGTTAGCTTTTCCACCCTTCATCCCCTGATAAGCTTTTGAAACAAAGCTTGGTTCAGCAATATCATCACCATCAAGCGCAACTACGTATTCTCCACGTGCACGAGAAATTCCAAAATTTCTGGCATCAGAGATTCCGCCATTTTCTTTAAGTAAATGAGTTATAGGCCTATGTGTATTTTCACGTTTAAGCTCAGAGACAACCTGCTCTGTATTATCTGGGCTTCCATCATTAACGACAAGAATTTCAATGTTTGGGTAATCTTGAGCAATAATGCTTCCAATCGATTCTCTTAAAAACTCAGCCTTATTATAGGAGGGAATTATCGCACTAACTAAAGGCTCACTGCTTAGAACCTGAATCTTCGTCTCCTGCTTTTCTAAGGGTTCAATTGTTCGCTTAGCCCATGATTTTAATGCATGCGGAATTGCTCGAGTGTAAGGGACCATTCGGCCCTTAACATTTGGATCTAGTTTGTGATGAAAAGAACGGGGGCCAATCGCTACTAGCTGTTTTGCCCTTTCTTCAATCTCGGTATCTGTCACCTCAGACCATGGCTTATCAAACATTACATTTGTTTGAGCATTGTCTTCGATGTTTAGGTTATACATTGATTGATGAAACTTCTGCCAAAATTTCTTGTAATGGTTTATCTTGCGACGCATATCAAGCCACGAGACGTGCAATACATGTGGCAACTGATCGAGACAGAAAGCAAACATCTGATCGTATTCAGAGTCGCTCATTTTTGAGATCTGCTCAGAAGACACCGGTAGTGGACAAACGTATGGAATATCACTTTCAGTATCACTCCAGATGTAATTACAACTATCAGAATAATAAGCTCTGACATACGGATTTCCATCTGCATCAAGAAGTTTATGCTCTTTTGGAATTCCATGAATAATACGCTTATCATTTTTACTGAATCGCAACTTCCAAGTAAAAAAGTCGCCTCTAATCTGTTGAAACGATCCCCAAAATTCAACCATCGGCAACATTATCAAAGGGGCATCCCCCATTAACTGTGGAAGCTTTGCAATGTTTGGAATACATTCTTCAGGGACAATTTCATCCATGTCGGTTTGCCAACAGAACTGAGCGCTGCATTTCTCTCTAGCTTTTCTCTTTAACAAACCATCATTCATGATGGCCCATCTTGGATGAGTAAAATCAACTGGCTCAACGAAAACTTTCAGACGCGATTCTTGGCGGGCGATTTTTTGAAGTGCCTCAATACTTCCATCGGTACTTCCGGAATCAACAACAACTACTTCATCACAGAACTGAAGCAAGGAGTTAATACACTCCTGATATGGGTAGTTCATCTCAATACAATTATGAGAAGTCGTATAACCTGAGATAGTGAAATCGAATAACCCCATTTAAAATCCCTAAAAAGTTGGTTAGCGCTTCATTATTAGATTACAAGCGCAGGGGCATCGATTCACCCAAGAAGGGTTCAAAAAGAGAGTTAATGTATTAATATGATTGATTTTTTTTCTAAAACTAACCAAGCACATAGCGTAATGTTACGCCAGCGACCTCAAGAATCTCCTGCTGAGCAAGAAAGTCCTGAACTTTTGCTGTAATCGTTGCGAGTGTTAGAGCACTAAAGATGTTAACCACAACAACTAAGAGGATAATATCAGTAAACCCATCTGCATTTGTAAGCTTAGCAGTTAATAACCAAAAAAGAACCAGGCCGACAAAAGAACCCAGAATCCCAGGAATAATCATACCAGGCAGTGTCATCCCCAACGATATTAAAAATAACCCAACAAAACTAGTGCCAACTTTAGTAAAAACCATCCCCATCCATACGATCACCATCTGCACAAGTAACACTACAGATAAGAGTATTAAAAATGAGAAGGAAAACATTCCGTAGATAGCTAATGTTTCCATAGTTTATTTCCTCGTTTGTTTATGGTTTTCTCAGTACATAGCAATCTGCAATCATGTCGTGCAAACCTTGCTTTTTCGAAGTAAAAGCCACCATTAGAAAGCCGATACATAGCAACGCTGAACTAATGATTTTACCAAAATGTCTGGCCGTAGCTCTCCAAAACGAAATCTTATTTCCATCTATATCAGTTACAAAAATTCCTAGAGCAAGTTTGCCAAAAGTTGCACGATAGTCCGAACTTTCCATAAGTGCGGCATATAACCATGGCATTAAAATTCCAAGCAGATTAAAGAATGAGAAAATTGCGCCAATTTGAGAATCATTTGAAAAAGCGAGAAATGAAAAGACAATCGATATCCCGATGTACGCAAAGAATATGATAATCCCATCGAGCAGTGCAGCAAAAACTCTAATCCAAAACCCAGCATAGTTGTAATTTGCAGCTATAAACTGATTTGGCTCCTCGCTTGGAAGGTCGGTCTGTTGGTACTCTGTCGAAACTACCTGACGTAAGTCGTGCGCACAGGATTGGCAGTGAGTGCTCGCTGCCTGATTAACCGTATGACATTTAGGGCACCACATAAAAACTCAAGCTTCCTAAGACAAGTTATCGCCTAGAGTGATATCGGCCAGTCAGGGATATACTTCATAGCTTGGCCTATTTCTTAAAGATACCAAAACCTAGCAATTTGTAACCCCTTAATTTTACTGATGCTATCGTCAGGCTTTTTAGCTACTCTTAGTGCCATGCAAGAAGAGGACAGAGAGCAACTAAACCCATTTACTATTTTCTCCTATCTATGGGCCTCAGCCACTCTATTTCACTTCTATTCATATCAATCGGCGACGAGCCTAAAAGTAGCACTCTTCCTGAGTGCAATTGCAGTCCTTTTTTGGCCAAAGCGGAGAATCCTTTTAGTTTTATTAGCATGCGTGCAGCTAGCTGATTTTGGGTATGACCTTCCACGTGGCTCAAATCATTGGTGGATAACAGCATTTATAAACTTAGGCTTAATTGGCTCGTATTTCATTACGAAAGCTAGATACGTAGTTGTTGTCGATAGAGATTGGTTGAGTATCTTTCGCACGTATACTCAAAAGATAATATTGATTACTTACTTCTGGGTCGTTTTTCATAAGCTCAACTACGATTTCTTTAACCCCAAAGCTAGCTGCGCACTAGAGCTATTTTATTCATGGCGTTACTTAGATGGACTATTTAGTACTCATGTCGAGTACCTGATTATACTGCTAACAATTTTTATTGAACTAGCGATATTTGGATTGCTTATGCTTAAGAGCACTCGTTATCTAGGTGTCGCGCTTGGCTCTGTTTTTCACTTCGTAATTGCACTAAATCCTTATCAACCATACTACAACTTCTCTTCGATGCTATTTGCCGCATATTTTCTTTTTCTGCCTAACGATTACACCCAGTCAATTCAGAATAGAATTGTTGATAAACTTGGTAGTTTCTATGAAATAGCAGTACAGCTAAAGCTACTTCCAATAACCTTTCTAATTGTTCTATTTAGCCAAGACAGAATTGCATGGGTTCTCTATGGGCTAGCGCTAATTATGGTCTTTGTCTTTGCTAAAATAGAAGATACCGATAAAAAACATGAGAAATTAGGCTTTTTGAGCTGTCTCTGCTTTGTATTTTTCGTAAATGGACTCTGTCCGTATCTAGGTCTTAAAACAGAATCCTCACTAGCGATGTATAGCAATCTCAGAACCGAAACTAAACCCAATCATTTTTTGATTAAAGATCATCTAAAACTTTTTTCACTACAAGAACCGGTTGAGATTTTAGCTTCATCAGACCCTGAGCTAGAGAGATACGCAAATAGTAAAATTATCCTAAGCTATTTTGAGTTCGTAAATCTCGTTGCTAAACCGGAATATCGAGACAAGGATATTCAGTATAGGCATAATGGCAAACTTGTTTCGCTAGAGCATATTTCAGACAACAGTCTTCTAACAAAACCTTATGCATATATTCTAAGAAAACTTTTTTGGTTTAGAAGAATAGACCTAGTTGACCCAGTTCAATGCTCACATTGAAATGCGTGAAAAGATAACAAACGTTATGAGCATCGAGCCGTTCGAAAACTGTTAACCTCCAAAAAGATCTCCAAATGCCCTGCGCCCATAACGTTTGTGCAAATAGGGACGGAATACCTAATTGAAGATAATGCAAAGAAAAAGCCAAATTCCGGTTAAATGGAAAATCTCAATAATGAAAAGGGATTAGAAAGGAGAAAAGCTTTAGCCTTAACCCATTTTGGAAGTAAACTTCTCTAAGATACGCAGATTCATGCAAGCGTTCCCCTGACTTCCTATGTAGCCCTCGCTTAAAGGCTTGAATTTAAAGAATAAATCTTTTGTAACAGAAGCATCATTTAAGCCCCATTTATCAACCTGAATCAAAAACTAGCCGATTAGTATCATAATACTAACCATTTAATGTTTATCATTAGTTGTCCTTTAGGTTATAAAATAGGTAATGAAATGACTGAAGTAGAGACTACTTTAGAGCACAGTTCTTTAAACACAATAAGGGAAGAAACCGACATCTTTGTCACATCAGGGGAATTTCCTGATATTTCTTCACCAGAGGTAACAGATATGAGACCAAAGATAATAGTATCGCCAGTAGCTGATTGTGGTGGAAGCGCAGTTGCAACACCAAAAATCAAGCCGCGAGCTTAGTCTACAGGTATAACATCTTGCTGACCGTCTACTGTGTAGACTCTAATCTCCCCTTTTCTGTTCGCCCGCACACTAACTTCAAACTCTCTACGTACATATCTATCATCAAGCGGAAATTCTATCTTCTCTTTTAATCGACCAAATTCGAAGTAGCCTGCTTCCTGTACGCACTGAGCATAAATAGAACCTGAAACTCGGCTCTTGCTGGAGAAGAGATTCCCTGTAGCCTTAGTCCTTCCTATATCAATTCTAGGACGTCCAATTCGATAATTACTTCGACATCTATCAAACGCAGCATCATAGGAAACAGATGGCTGACCATCAAATTCAGAATTGCTCGCCCCGTCATATTCAACGATAGCCTTCTCGACATAAACTTCTGAGTTATATGCGTTTAAAACTAAAGGTCTGCCATTTGGTGACTCTCCACCAACATTAAAAAAGACTGTGTGGGTTTCGCGATCTCTTAGATAAACTCTTTTGCCATTTTCAAACGTATTGCCACTGCCATATCTCAAGTTTACAAATGAATCATTTCCGCCTTTCTGTTTTCTAAGAGTAATTGAAACAGAACGCACTGACCTATTTTCAATTTGAGATTCCCATTTTTTATATACTCGCCCCTGCTGACCATCGCCTATCAAAAAACCGATATCATAACGTAAGGTCTGAGCATAAAGGCTAGCTGAAAATAAAAGTGAGGTTAAAAGTAAAAAATATCTCATCAGTATCTCCTATTTACTTTTTAGAGCACGCTCCATCTCACGCTTAGCATCCCGCTCTTTAATTGAATGACGCTTATCTGGAGCTGATTTACCTTTTGCTAAAGCAATTTTTACTTTAGCCCAACCATTTTTAACATATAGCTCTAATGGGACGATTGTGAACCCGCGCTCGTTTACCTTGCCCTGTAATTTATTAATTTCTATCTTTTTTAACAGCAACTTACGAGATCGAACCGGATTAATTTCCCTATCCTTAGTATAGGAATATGGCGTAATGTGAGCTCCTTGAAGCCACAGCTCGCCAGACTTGGCAACAACATACGCTTCTTTTATGTTCGCACCCTTATTACGAATAGATTTAATCTCGTAACCAGTCAGAACAATCCCAGCTTCGTACGTCTCTAGTATATGATAACTAAATTTAGCTTTCTTGTTCTGGGCAATTAATTGAAAGTTGCCGGCTGCTTGATTGGAGTTACTCTTTGACATCTTTAAATGAAAGCTTAATTAGATAGAAAGAACTGCGGGACCGGGTACTTCACTGCGAAGCTCTTTAGGCTGATTTTTGTGATCAACAAAGACTAACTTCTGTCTGTAACTAGCAACTTCTGATTCATGCAGATCAAAAAACGATGCTATGATTATAGTATCACCAACTTCGACTAAGTGTGCGGCAGCGCCGTTTACGCAGATGTCATTACTACCAGGTTGTCCAGCAATGGCATAAGTTTCAAACCTTGTACCTGATGTAACATTCCAAACAGAAACAGCTTCATATTCGCAGATATCAGAGAGCACTAATAATTCAGGAGGTATCGTGATGCTCCCTTCATATTCAACATCCGCACCTGTAACGGTCGCTCGATGAATTTTTGATTTTAAAATCTTTCTGTAACAATTCATTCGCTTAACTTACCTTTTTTGCAAGCTTGAGATCAGGGCCCTTTGAGACAAAAGAATGCTCATCTCCAGGAAAGTTAGAGGAACTTACCTCATCTATATAGCTCTTAACAGCCTGATCAATTGTCTGTGACAAGTTAGCATAACGCTTTACAAATTTTGGTGCAAAATCAGGGATCATTCCTAGCATATCTTGAGTTACAAGGATTTGGCCATCACAGCTCGGACCAGCACCAATGCCTATAGTTGGGACTGAGACCATAGAGGTCACATCAGCTGCGAGCTCGGCAGGAACTCCCTCAATAACCATTGCAAAAACTCCAGCATGCTCAAGTGCGATTGCATCTCTTAGGATCTGATCTCGTGAGCCAGCTACGCCATCGTTAGTGCTGCCCTGAATCTTATTTCCACCCATGCGGTGATAAGACTGTGGTGTTAAACCGATATGCCCCATTACTGGTATATCGATTTCAACAAGTCGCTTAACTGTCTTTGAGATGAACTCTCCTCCCTCAAGCTTAACTGCGCTTACTCCAGATTCTTTTAGCAATCTACAAGCTGATTCAACTGCCTTCTCAATTGATATTTGATATGACATGAATGGAAGATCTGCTACAACTAGAGCTCGCTCCACACCACGTGTAACGCAACGTGAATGATAAATAACTTCATCAAGGGTAACAGGTAGTGTTGTATCGTGACCTTGAATAACAGTTCCAAGCGAATCGCCAACTAAAAGAATATCAACTCCAGCAGCATCAAGTAACTTCGCCATGGTATAATCATAGGCAGTAAGAGCTGAGATTTTCTGTTTGGATCCTTTTCTAGAATAGATCGAAGGCGCTGTAACGCGCTTAGTAGAAGATTTCATGTAAGTCACTCCCGAAAATTTTCAGTAAATGCTTTTAAATTACGTTGTTGGTAAAACGCTTACCCTAAAATACTCACCAATTCGAACTGAACTCTGACAAGCAGTAGCTCGTAACTATTTAGAATTAGTAGATGTATCTTACAGGCAAACGGTAGCAGAGAAGCTCTGCTTATTTCAAGTTATCTATCAGTATCTCTGAATATCCTTAACGCTGCGATAACACGAGAGAAAGTCCCCTTTCTAGCGCGTGCTTCAGCTTTTTGTGGCTCTGCTGATATCACCCGAGAGACCTTTTCTGAGGCAATTTGGGCAGCTTGAGCGCTTGCCTGATTTAACTTAGCTGGATTGCTGGGGTGAGGTTTTGCTTGTTTGAATTCGGCGGTGTTTCGGCGGATTGCTTCTTCGAGAGGTTTAGGGTCGAGTAGGTCTTCTCCGTGAGCGACTGAGGAGGCAACGTACCAGCCTTGTGTGTCACGCTCTGCATTTTTGAACACATCACCCCCTCTGTCGTCTTCGACGACATCTCCCCCGCTAGCGGAGGAGAACGGATCCGGGACGAGCTTTGAATCCTGCGCTGTTTGTTCAGCGACAACCTCCCTGCTAGCGGAGGAGAACGGATCCGGAACGAGCTTTGAATCCTGCGCGGTTTGTTCAGCGACATCTCCCCCGCTAGCGGAGGAGAATGGATCCGGGACGAGCTTTGAATCCTGCGCGGTTTGTTCAGTGACATCCTCCCCGCTAGCGGAGGAGAGAGGCTCAGAGGATGACTCTGCTTTAGTCTGCGTGTCGCCATAGACAAGCGTAATCACCTGCTCAGCAGTCAGCTGTAGCTCTTCGCTAACACTCAAGACTATCTTAACTCCATAATTGTTTGGAACAGCAGCAAACAGATCTCTGCCATGTAAGATGTAATGGTCTACATCTTGAAGGTATTCCTCTTTCCACTCCTTAAATGCGTCGCGCGAGAGGAATAGGTAAATGAAATCTTGATCAACCTCATCTTCTAACCATAGCGTGCACAACTCAGAACCGGTAATCAGATTAAGTTCAAGTTCTAGTGAACTACTGCCACTAGATGCTCTTGGCGTAAGTATGACCTTATCAAACAGATATTCACGAATATCCTCGAGCCCTGAAAGATCTCCGCTTTGAAAAGCTTGTATTTTAATGTCAAAGTCTGCTCGCTCCACGAATTCTTTTCCCAGACAGTTCAATATGTTAAAGAAAGTCTCAGGCTTTAGATGATATTTCTTGCTGAGTGTATTCAATGAAGAAAAAGACGAAAGAACAGTTATTACAGACACTTTCGAAGCTTTACCCAAAGCCAGCTTCTGAGCTCAATTTTAAAAACAACTTTCAGCTACTAGTCTCTGTAGTTTTGTCAGCACAATGCACGGACAAAAAAGTAAACGACGTCACTCCCCATCTATTCAATCAATACCCAAATTTTAAAGCACTCGCCAGCGCAAAGCTTACTGATATTGAAAAAATTATTCGTCCGATTAACTACTATAAAACAAAGTCTAAAAATCTGATAAACCTCTCAAAGATGGTAGAAGCTGAATTTTCAGGAAAGATTCCGAAACAGTTTGAAGAAATTCTTAAACTCCCAGGTGTAGGCAGAAAAACTGCAAACGTAGTCTTAGGAGAACTTGGCGTAATTCATACGCTACCAGTTGATACACATGTCTTTAGAGTATCAAAACGCTTAGGCTTAGCCTCAGGCAAAAATACAGATCAGGTAGAAGAGGAACTAAAAGCACAATTTGATTCTAGCCTTTGGCGTAATTTGCACCATTGGCTAATTCTACATGGCAGAAGAGTATGCAAAGCTCAAAATCCAGTTTGTTCTGATTGTGATATCCGGGAAATATGTCCGTCTCGTGAAGAGTGAACTACTCACTTAAAGACTAGCGTTTTCTTCCGACTCATCGTCAGCCATATCTTTGTCGTACTGCTCTTGCAGCTTTTTCATCATACGATCTCGAATACGTTTGCTCGCACCACCGTAATCTCGTTTTTTAGGTCTAGATTTCTGGAAAACATCAATTGCAATGTCACAATACATCGCAAAAGCTTCGTCATCTTGGAATTTCTTAAGCTGCTGGCAACGCTCTTGGAAGCGCTCGACTGAACGTGTAACGTTCATTCCTTTGCTCATATAGCTTGTAATTTTATCGTATTCTTTTACAAGCTTTTGAATTAAGGTTCGAATTGCATCCTTTCGTCTGCGAACTTCATTTTCCCCTTTAACTCTAGAAGCAATTGAAACAATCTCTTGGAGTCTATTTACAGAATATGGAGCTTGTAAAATTCCGTGCACACCAGCAAGTACGCTTGTAGCTTCTGTTGTACCTTCAGTATCTTCTGATTTGATTACTAGAATATAAGCACAATCTTCACCGAATTCGGTTTTCTTAGCCACTTTGATAAATTCAGCAATATCCTCCATATCAAATTGCTCAGCTAAAAACACAACATCACATTCTGTTTCACCCTCTTGAAGTCGCTGTTTTGCATGGAGTAGAGAGCTTGAAACATTAATCCGACCGAAGATCCGCTGTATCTTAGCAGCTTCCTTCAGGCGAACGCGCGCCTTACTATCTGGATCTACGATTAAAGCATTATACATTTAAAATTCGACTCCCCTGTCGTGAGAAAAAACAACTGGCTTACAGGATAAAATCCCCTGATAAATAAAAGCCTTAAATATAAGACGACAGATCTAGGCTAAATCTTAAATCTCTTTATTGCCCCTCTATGAACGTAAATGCTTGAATTCTATTGATTTTATAAATTTAACTAAGAATTGAAATGGCCCAACGCTCTAAATCTGTTAAAGATTCTTCACTTTCGAACTCAAATTGCTCGCCATCCTCCCAGGCACCGATACCTCGATACCCATCTTCAGTCGGCTCTAAAGATAGAATTGATGCTTCCTCACCAAATCCCAATGCTCCTAGTAAAATATCCTGAGCTCGTATTCTCTCATCTAGGAAGTCATCTTTCATAGTATGCTGAGATACTATTTCAATCTAGCGATTGCAACTGTTCCGTTAGTTCCACCGAATCCAAACGAGTTTGAAATTGCAACTTCTACAGGCATCTCTCTATAAGTGTTTGGTACGTAATCTAGATCACAGGCAGGATCTGCTTCATCAAAGTTAGTAGTTGGTGGCACTTTGCCATGATGAATTGCTAACGCACAAAAAGCTGCTTCAATACCACCGGCAGCTCCAAGCAAGTGACCTGTCATCGATTTAGTTGAACTAACCACTAAACCATTTTTTGCATAGTCACCAAAGACAGCTTTGATTGCTGCTGTCTCGGCAGGATCGTTTATTGGCGTAGAGGTTCCATGAGCATTAACATAGGTAACCTGTGAAGGATCGATGCCCGCATCTTTAATAGCTTCTGTCATACAAGAAACTGCTCCTTCGCCACCCTCTGTTGGTGCAGTGATATGATAAGCATCGCAAGAGCTTCCATATCCTACAACTTCAGCGTAAATGTTTGCCCCACGTTTTTCAGCAGATTCGAGTGTTTCAAGAGCCAATACAGCAGAACCTTCACCAAGCACAAACCCATCTCTGTCTTTATCAAAAGGTCTAGAGGCACGTGTAGGATCTTCATTACGAGTGGATAAAGCTTTCATAGCACAGAATCCACCGACTCCGATCGGAGTTACTGAGCTCTCAGAACCCCCAGTTAAGACTAGATCCTGTCTGCCATCTGCTATCAATCTGTAAGCCTCACCAATGGAATGAGTAGCCGAAGTACATGCGCTCGTAATCGTGTAGTTTGGTCCCTTTAAGCCATATCGAATAGCTATGTTTCCAGGTCCAAGGTTACTAATCATTCTTGGGATCAAAAATGGAGAGATCTTGCGTGGTCCGCCATTTAGGTAGGCTTCATGGTATTGCTCTAAAGTAGTCAATCCACCAATTCCTACTCCAAGGATACAAGCCATTCTAGAGGGGCTGAAAGAATGAGAATCTAATTTTGCATCTTCCCAAGCTTGAGTTGCTGCAGCCATCGAGTACTGAGAGAAGAGATCGTGTTTTTTTACTTCCTTTGCCTCAATGTATTGTTTTGGATCAAAGTTTTTTACTTCGGCAGCAATTTTTGTAGAAAATTCTGTACTGTCAAACCGTGTAATCTCTGCTACACCTGATTTTCCAGATAGGACCGCGTCCCAGGTTTCAGCCGTGGTGTTCCCAACGGGAGAAATTATTCCAATACCTGAGATTACAACTCTTCTTTTTGACATGTCTCAACTCGTAAAATATTTACTTAAGTGCCTGATACCTTAACATATCCTTCAAAATAATCTAGATCTACCGACACTATAAGTGAGCTCCAAGGTTTTGATTGCGCTAATCTTTTTATCTAGACAGCATCTGCTATGAGTCGAAATTTAATCGATTTCCCTAATGCCTGCGAGAGATGCAGCAATCTATCTAAATAATGCTCTAACGAAGTAATATCCCGCGCTAAGCGTTTTTCTAAAAATAGAATATTTCTCTCAGTTAACTTCACTCCCCGCTGCTTCGCTAACGCACTCAAGATTTTTGGTAACTCTTCAGGAGATGGCGCTAAAATTGAAAGCCCAGCACCAGCTTTTAAGCGGCTTATTACATGATTATCGCACGGAAGCGCATCAATCGACTTCGAGGACAGGAACACAATCCCTGCCTTAGCAGTTCTGTAGGTTTCAACAAAGTTTACAAAAGGTCCAGATAAGCCAGGAGTAATTTTATCAAAATAAAGATCTGCATCATCAACTATAATAACCTCTGAGGGATCTACAGTTCTAATATGCTTAGAGTCGTTTAAGAAATTCTGAAGCAACCATTTCTCAAAGCTCAATCCATCCATCAGCTTTGGAAACATTTCCCGTTTTGCTAACCAATCAGATAATGCTATCGAGAAATGAGTTTTGCCGTAACGATTTGCAGCATGCAGGTAGCAGATCTGAAAACTATCTAACGGCAATTGAGAGATACAGGCATCCCAAGCTTGTTCAGTTCCTGAATGGAAAACAAAATTCTCAGGTGTGTATCTTAAGCGTGGGACAATGTTTAACCCAACCTGCTCCATTTAACATCCCGTTGCGACAGCGTCTTCAATTTCTTCAGGCACACATCCGATCTGTGCACCTAAACTTCTAAACTTTTGCTCTAGGTTTTCATAACCACGCCTGAGATGTTCGATCTCGTGAATCTGAGTAATTCCATCTGCAGCAAGTCCAGCAACAACAAGGGCAGCTGCAGCTCTGATATCGCCACCGTCGACCGGAGCAGCACTTAGCTTCATCACTCCTTCAATTATAGCCTCACGATCGTTTACCGTAATTTTTGCACCCATTCGATTAAGCTCTGGGACGTGACCATAGCGTCCTTCAAAGATCTTCTCTTCAATCTTGCTTTCACCATTAGCGATGGTTAAAAGCGCCATAAGTGGGGCCTGTAGATCAGTTGGAAACCCAGGAAATGGTTGTGTCGTAACTTTTTGAGCGTTTGGAACAGAAACTGTTTTAACACTAATTGAATCAGTGGTTGTCTTAACTTCAACACCCATGTGAACCAATAGATCTAAGACTGCTCGAAGATGCTCAGGATTTATCCCGGTAATCGTGATCTCACCAGCAGTTGCTATAGCTGCCATTAAATAAGTCCCTGCCTCGATGCGGTCGCCAATCATAGTGACATCAACGCCCGTTAACTCAGAGCATCCCTCAATAACAATTCTATCTGTACCTGCACCTTCAATCTTAGCACCCATCTGATTAAGCATGTCAGCTAGGGCACTAACTTCTGGCTCCCTTGCAACATTGCTCAGCGTTGTAATTCCTGGAGTCAGTGCTGCGGCCATCATTAGCTGGTGAGTTGCTCCGACAGAGGGGAAGTGAAATTTTATCTCAGCTGGATGTAAGCCATGTGGAGCCGTAGCATAAACTACTCCATGCTTAAGCTTTACCTCTGCACCCATTTTTTCAAGTGCTTTTAAATGAATATCCACAGGTCGAGTGCCGATTGCATCACCACCAGGAAGCGCAACTCTCGCGGCACCACCTCTGGCCAAAAGTGGGCCCAGCACCCAAAAAGAGGCGCGTAATGCTTTTACTAAGCTATAGCTAGCTTCAGTTGCACGAAGTTTTGGAACACATATTTTGGCTATGCTATTTGAATAAGAACAATTCGCTCCGAAGTGCTCTAAGAGTCCAAGCGTAAGACCTGTATCGAGAAGGTTTGGAACATTTCTTAAGATACATGGCTCTGGTGTAAGCAATGTTGCCATAAGCATCGGCAAAGCTGCATTCTTAGCTCCACTAGCCTGAATAGTTCCTTTTAAGGGCCGCCCCCCTCGAATTTCAATAATCTCTGACATTGGTTAACTGGAATATATAGTAAGGTGTTTGAGGATACTCTATGACAAAACTTCAGTCAAAGTGAGCTAATTTGAAATCCTCTCATCAAACTTGCGTAATCATTATAAAATTCAAATTCCAGGCAATGCTGATCTTTCAAACTGTGAGTTAAAAGATCTGAAAGCAATTCTCTTTGATCGTATCCCGTTTCGCAGATAAAAAATCCTGGCTTTAATAGAAATCTTGGCAGCTCAGCAATCAATTGCTTTATATCCGATAATCCATCGTCTCCAGCATACAAGGCAGAACGTGGTTCAAAAAAGGTCTCTTTAGAAACACGCTTATCGCCTTCAGCAATGTATGGTGGATTAGAAAGGATTAACGAAAATTGTTGATTTACGGCCAGTGGTGAAAACCACGAGCCTAACAAAAATGTAATATCAGCTTCTACGCCGATGCACTTCGCATTCTCTCTAGCTATGCTTAGAGCCTTCTCAGAAACATCTACAGCAAACGCCTCAAACTCTAACTTTCTTTTTTTAAGCTCATCGACAAGACTAACGATAATTGCTCCAGAGCCTGTTCCTAGATCTAAGATTCTTAGGGGTTGAGGAAGCTTCTCAATTAAACTTAAGGCCTTTTCAATAATAAGCTCTGTTTCCGGTCTTGGAATCAAAACTTCTTTGTTTACTTTAAATTGATGTCCCCAAAACTCTTTTACGCCAGTAATATAAGCAATAGGCTCACCATCAAGGCGTCGCTTTACCAGTTCAAAATATTGTCGTCTTTCAGTATCAGAAAGAGATACTGAGTTATTAACGATTAAGTCTGTCCTGTTAAATCTCAGATAGTGCATCATCAATAGCTCAGCATCTAATCTTGGTGTATCAGTATAGCCATGCAGCTGCTTAGCCGCTTCAATGAGAATGTTTTTTATCATTATTTAGGTGCGCTTAAAAAAACAGCGCCGCTGTTATAGAGTTTAATAACTAGCTCTATAAAGTTATGAAAAATCTCTTCCTCAGAGAGTGAGCTATCAGATTGCTCAATGAAAGCTTCCGCAAATAATGATAACGGTATCATCGTATCTCTGGGTTGAGAGGAAAGATAATCGTAGAGTTCTAAGCTCAGATTTTGCCAGGTTACATCAAAAGAGGAATTCCTACCTCCGATTGCAAAATTAATTCTCTCCTTAGGAAACTTTTCACGGAGAGATCTATTTTTTCGGAAATAGCGACGAAAAGGTATGACTTCAAAATCGAATTTTCTAAATTGGGTGATCGAAGGAAGATAAAACTCTAGCTCCATCACCTCGGAAACAGTCATCGGAGATAAGGCATCAAGAGATAGTGCATCATCTTTACCCAAACCCTCTTCTCTTAATCGAAAAAGTCCAAACGAAGCGTAGTCAATTGAAACTATATCCTTAAAAGATTCTATCCTTTCATAAAACTTATCTAGATCTGATTTGAGGTAGTTAAGAAAGTTGCCTACTAAATTCTCTGTTCCCCCTTCTTTCCAGGGGTACTTTTGGTGCATAGCTTTAACATGCAGATAAGGCTTAAAATCCTCGCCATAGTATTCTGCGTAGAATTTATCAAGCACAGCAAAAGTCAAAGGCAACTTCCTTCTTAAAAGATTTCTCTGCGATGCATAGATACTAGTCGTGTAGAGCCGAATTCTTTTTGGATCCATCAGGCTAAGATCCTCGAGCTCTTCATTGGTTAGTTTTGGAAATTTTTCTCTATAGTATTCACGACGCTTTTCAAGCTCCTTGGGAAGCTTGGCTTCATCAAGAATTATATGTCTTAGCGATGATAGAACTACCTGTAAGGACATTACGCTGCCGCCTTAACAACATCATGCATCATCTCTTCTGCCATCTGAGCCTCTTTCAGCAGCCTTTCAACAGAGGGCAACTTCTTGTCCCACTCAACCAATACAGAGGTTGGGCCTGTTAGGGCTATTGTTTTCTTAAAAAGCTCCCAAACCGCCTCAGGCACTGGAGCATCATGACTATCTATAAAATTACCATCCGGCAATTCCTCCCAACCTGCCAAATGAATCTGACCAACTCTCTCTAATGGCAATGATTGAATGAAGCTATACGGATCAAATTCATGATAAATTGAATTAAGATGAACATTAGTAACATCTAACAAAAGTCCACAATCTGATTTCTCTAGAATTTGATTTAGAAACTCACTCTCTGACATTTCTCTATCAGAGACCGTGATATAGCGCGTCACATTTTCAAAAAGTACGGGTCGCTCTAGCACGTCTTGAACTACTTTTATCCTTGAAACGATATGATCGACTGTCTCTTGTGTAAAAGGGACAGGAATTAGATCTTCTAGGTTGATATGATCAACCATAGTAAAGCACATATGATCTGAGTACCACGGAGCATTAATCAGATCACAGAAATCCTTAAGCCGCTTAAGCTTATCCATCTTAAGAGCATCGGTAGATCCGATAGAGAGACTTACTCCGTGTGGAATGATTGTGTAGTTCGAGAGAATCTTTTCAAAGCACTCCTGAACATACCCACCTATATTTATGAAATCTTCTGCAATAATCTCAAACCAATTAAACGCAGGTTTTTTCTTAATAATTTCTTGAAAATGCTCATGCCGTAAGCCAGCGCCAGCACCAAGGGATTTGAGATTATAATTTTTCATTTCTCTTACTTTTTATACAAAGAGAGCCACACAAAGGTGGCTCTCTTTTAGTAACTACTTTCTGAAGTTAGAAAACTACTCGCCTTCTCCACTGCAGCTAGCTTCACCTGAACAACTAGCTTCACCTGAACAGCTAGCATCACCAGAATCAGCATCAGCTTTGTCACCACTGCAACCTTTCTCACCTGACTCAGCTTTAGTTCCTGAACAGCTACCTTCACCAGCATGCTCGTCTCCAGCAATAGCAGTCAAAGGAGCAGCAGCAAGAGCAGCACCAGCAACAGCGCCAACTGTAACTTTTGAAAGTTTAGAAAATACATTTTTCTTAGGTGTCATATTTTTGTTTCCTGTACGTAACAATTAATCGTTAGTCTTAATCATGGTCTCCGTCCGTGGAGGATATAGCAGACCAGAGAGCACTATATAGCACAAAATGCGGTAATGCACTCAAGTAAAAAGCTATAACTAAATTTTGGTCTGCTATACCCTTCCTAACGGCCCATAAGTATCTGATTGCACTACGCTTTGGTAGAGCTGTCAATGATAGTTAAGGATATATTCGTCTTTGCCGCGCAGAAGGTTACTTAGAAGTCAGGTTCTAAAAAATAAATCCTATCTTAGGAGATCTCTCCCTTTAAGGCTAAGGCTTGATAGTGCGCAATTAGTGGATCAGTTACCTGTTCGAGATCTCCACCTATTACTTCATCAAGGCTATGAGTTGTTAAGCCAATTCTATGGTCCGTAATTCTCGACTGAGGAAAATTATAGGTTCTAATTCTTTCTGAGCGATCTCCAGTTCCAACCTGTCCGCGTCTTGCAGCAGAGCGCTCAGCATCGGCTTCAGCCTGCTCTTTTTCTAGTAGACGAGCCATCAAAACTTTCATTGCCTTTTGGCGGTTCTTTATCTGAGATTTCTCATCCTGCATGGACACTACAATCCCTGTTGGGAGATGCGTAATACGAACAGCAGAGTCGGTCGTATTAACACTTTGCCCACCTGGCCCACTGGCTCTAAAAACATCAATTCTTAAATCTTTTTCGTTGATATTAACCTCAACTTCTTCAGCTTCAGGTAAGATAGCAACCGTTACAGTTGAAGTATGAATCCTTCCCTGAGACTCTGTATCAGGAACACGCTGTACGCGGTGCACACCGCTTTCATATTTCAAACGGCTATAAGCGCCATTACCGTTTATCATCGCAATAATTTCTTTATAGCCACCCTGGGAAGCAGCGTGAGAACTTAGAATTTCGACTTTCCACCCTAGCCCTTCAGCATAGCGACTGTACATTGTGAAGAGATCTCCGACGAAGATTGCTGCTTCATCACCACCTGCTCCAGCTCGAATCTCAAGAACAACGTTCTTATTGTCATTTGGATCTTTCGGTAACAACAGGATTTGAAGCTCTTCTTCGAAACGCTTAATACACTCATTGAGGTTTTTGACCTCTTCCTGAGCCATTTCAACCATTTCTGGATCGTCAGCAGAGTTTAGCAACTCTTTACTACCAGCAAGCTCTTCTTTTGCTTTCTTATATGAACGGTAACACTCTACGATTTCGCTGAGCTCTTTGTGCTCACGAGACAACTGTTGAAGCATTTTAGAATTTGCCAAGACCTCAGGGGAAGAAAGCTTTGCTCCAATCTCTTCGTATCTCTGTTCAACCTCTTGTAACTTCTCCCACATAAACTCACTCTAATAAATTAATAGCCCCTTTCTGATTTGATTCCATATAGTAGAAAAGATGTTGATAGGTGATGTCTTTTCCTGCCAATATCAGTAAAGGATGCCGTTATAATTAGCCTAAAGAGTCAAGAATGTCGAATCGTGTTTTCTCAATTCTCTTAATAATTCTAATCACTAGTACAGTTCAAGCTAGCGAACTACTTGTTGGGATTAACTTTAATAATGCCAAAGAGCACCTAAGACAGGGGCAAGCCGTGCAGGCGATCCAGGCCCTGACTAAAATAAAGTCAAAACCTGGAGCTGAAGATTGGTCGACAATCTACCTATGCGAGTCTCAACTGCAGGTAGAAGACTACGTCAATGCAAAGTTAAGCCTTGAAAAGCTGCCAGCTACCGGCCTGGTTAGTCTATACAAAGAGAAACTTCGAATTGAGCATGAGCTTTTAAGCAATCCAAAACCTAATTACGGGAAAATTGTTGAGAAACTTATCAACTTAAAGGCCGAAGGTCATAAACAGCTATCTCCTGAACTTCGTTATGTAGAGGCACTAATCGACAGCAAACAAAACAAGCTATCAGTTGCTATAAAGAAGCTTCAGTCAATTAGACTCACATATCCAAAAACACTTGCCGCAGCAAAAGCATATAGATTGCAACAATCAATTGAAGAGATGGATTTTGCAAACAAGAAGAATATTTTTACCCCTAAGTTTTATCTTTCTGAGCTTGTTACGCTTCAAGCCCAAGGACTAAACAATGCTGCATATGATCTTTTAGTAAAGCTCGAGGCTGAGCCTGATTTTAAAACTCAGCTACAGAGCAAACAGTTCTTTGTTCAAAAACTAACGATCCTAAAGCGTGTAAATAAACAGGATGAAAGAAAAGAGTATCTCGTTAACGTAGCTAAGAATGCTGATAGTTCCCTTTATCGCGATACACTTGAAGAGTTAACGAGGATTGAGTGGAACAAAAATGAGTATGCCGAAGCAGAAAAGTGGCTACGTAAAATTGGTACAAATAGTAGGTTCTCCCTATATATCATGGCGAGGATATCGGAAGAAAAAGGAGAGCTTGAACAGGCCGTTAAGCATTATAGGACTATCATAGGTGCGGGCGTTAAAGATGATTACTTTAGACAATCGTCTCTAAGGCTTGGTTGGCTTTACTTAAAGCAGGACAAAGAATTAGACGCTATTCAGGTCTTAACAAAGCTTAAGAAGTCAGGTGTTAATCTTAACTACTATGACTATCAAGCAGTGAACTACTGGCTAGATAAGGTTCAACAAAATAAAACTCTAACCATGAATAGCGATATCTTATCTGATCCAAGGCTGTATTATTTCTGGATCAATAAGGGTGAAACAATTGCCACACCATCAAACGACTTTAATCCGCCGGCTGATTTTTTATTCACAAAGTCAAAAAAATGCACAAATCAAGACATTGCGATTGGTTCACAAAATGAATCAAAGCTAAAACACTTAGCAACTTATGGACTATACGACCTGGTCCGTGAAGAGGTGGATTATCTGACAAGAAATACCCAAAACGATGAATCAGCAGTTAGAGCTAGAGCCAAGCTAATTCTTGATATGGGAGCTACAAGTGAAAGTTTTATGGAGCTAAGAGAGCTCCCAAGTGTTTATAGCTCTCTTGAGAAGCTCTGTTTAACAGAGGTAATCGATATTCTTTATCCAAATAAGTATTGGGATCTTTTTGTTAAAGAAGCGAACAACTACAAAATCGATCCATTGCTCTTAATTTCCTTGGCCAGAACTGAGAGTGCGTTTAATCCATTAGCCTTATCTCATTCAGGTGCCCAAGGCCTGATGCAACTAATGCCACAAACTGCTGAGATGGAGGGCTTTATGGGTTATCAAAAAGGAGAGCCTGAGAGGATATTCTTGCCAGAAGTAAACATTGCACTTGGGGCAAAGCATATTAAACGACTATACGATCACTATAATGGAAAATGGCATCTAATTATCGCAGCTTACAATGCAGGTGCTAGTGCGGTAGATAGATGGCTTCAAAGATACCCTGATACCTCACCTGAACTATGGGTAGAGTTTATTACCTACCAGGAGACTAGGAATTACGTAAAAAAAGTCCTAGGAACTTATTGGACGTATAGAAATCGTATGGAGAAAGTCTCGAAAGAGAGCTAATAGTTTTTTTAGTAATTTTAATTACTTAAGGCAACTTCAAAGCTTGACCTTTGCTTATTTGCCAAATTTTCGCAGATCTTTATCTGAATCAATACCAGGGATTTCTGAGATAGGAGTACATGAATTTTATCCTGAAATCTGCAACTCTTCCTATCTTAGCCGCAATTTGTTGGGGGGTTGTATATGCGCTGCATCACTTAGCGCTAGAAAAGATCTCTCCTTTAAAACTACTTTTATATGGTGGGATTCTTGATGTTGTTATCATAATTCCAATTTTGCTGATCAAGGGAGAGAGTATTCTCTCGATAACAGCACTCGAATCGAAAAGTTTAGTCTATATTGCTGCTTCAATGTTAGTCGCACTCGTGGCAAACATACTGATTCTTTACAGCATTAAAAATTTAGGGGCAAACACTGCTGCGGTATTAGAGATCTCTTATCCTGTTTTTACAGCAATTGTTCTATTTCTCTTAATCGGAGAAAAACTTGATACAAGATTTTTAGCTGGAGCGTGCTTAATCTTGATCGGCGCAAGTCTGGTTGTTACACGTAGCCCAGAGACTACTTATGCCTCAGTTGAAAGCTCACCAGAACATAAGCTTGCTTCAAAGACTGTACACTTGACTGAGAGATCTGAGAGCAAGCCGATATCTACTGTTTCACTACAAAGTCCAAAACAGGTTGACCCTGAACCACTCATCTGAGCAACTTCGCAACCACTCGCTATAAGAGCCTGACAGATATCTTCACAATTTTTAAAGTACTGGCTAACGTACGGTGAATGTTGCAGATCGTTTGAAGGCTGATAAAGTTCTCTCTTTAATCCGCATTTTTTAAAGTCTGCATTCTTTAAGGCCTTAAAGACTTCACCAACGTACAATTCAATTCCTGGATTAACTAAGATGAATCTTTTCTGCTCTGAAAACAGCTCACACGGCTCAACTATCTCCCCTCTCCCTTTTACAATTGCCTGGGGGTATCCACTTGCAAAAAACGGAGTGTCGCTTCCAAAAGTAGCAGCAATTTCAATTAAAGATTCTCTACTTAAGTTTAATTGATAGATCTGGTCTAACGCCTTTAACACCGCAACGCCATCGGTAGAGCTTCCACCCAATCCACCAGCTAATGGAATATTCTTTTCAATGTAGATCTCGATGTCATTCTCCAAAAAGGGGACGCTGCCATTTTTCGGCAAAAAAATGGCAGCGTCCCCTTTTAGAGCTTGAATAGCTTTAAAGCAGACATTCTCTTGTACTTTCCCATTCAATGTTTGTGGAACATTTGGGTTATCACAATGGATAGAAACTTCTGAATTCTTTGTATCTAAAATCTTTACCGTTACTAAGTCATGCAGATCTAATAAGAGCATCAGAGACTCAATCTCAGTATAACCGAAATTAACATGATCTTCAGGGAAGGCACCTAATACTTGCAGACTCCAATTAAGCTTTGCGTATGCGGGTATAGTTAGTTCCAAAGCCTACTCCTGATAAAGGAGAACAGAACAGGTTACCTCAACACCCAAACCCTGCCCCCAAGGTGTCATGCCCTCACCTGTGGTAGCAGTAATACTTATATCGCTACTCTCAATGCCTAAATCATTCGCAAGATTTTCCTTAATCTGATCTGAAATTGGATCAATTTTTGGTGCTTTACACTCTATTACTATCGCTAAGTTGTTAATCTCGTAGCCGTGCTGCTCTACAAGCTCTCGTGCCTTAGACAAAAAAGCCCTACTATCTTTTTCTTTATTAGCCGAGTCTGTATCAGGGAAGTAATGACCAATCGATTTGAGCCCAAGCCCTGAAGCAAGTGCATTAAAAACAGCATGATAGATAACATCTCCATCAGAATGAGCCTTAAAGCATCTCATCCCTTCAACCAAGACTTGCCCAAGTAGCAAACGCTTATCCTGGAATTCGCTTAGCTCCTCGTCAGTTACAAATCGATGCGAATCTTTTCCTAATCCAATCTTTAGATTCATCAATACTTTCCCTGCTCAATTATCCATTCTGCTAGTTTTAAATCATCTTGTGTTGTTATCTTAATGTTCGAATAAGGCGATTCTACGACCTGAACCGCTTTGCCAAGTTTTTGTATTAAAGCTGAGTCTTCGTAACCAGGTGTATTGAGATAATTCTCAGCAATCGCCTTATCTCTCGCCTCTCTGATGATACGGTAGGTGCCTACAAACGGAGTATAAATAGCTAAGAGTTTATTACGCTCTGGGGTTTCAACGCTAAAGCCACGCTCATCTAAGATCTGAATAGTATCTTTAGGAACTGCTCCACAGATAACAGCATCTCCACTTTTAGCTTTCTCGATCATCTCAACGATTAAACCATTTGAGATAAATGGCCTGCTTCCATCTTGTACTAACAAGATGTCAGTTAATTTTGGAGAAACAGCATCAATTCCACACTGCACCGATTCCATGCGTGTACTACCACCAGCAACTACTCTAGAGACCTTGTGAAACTTCTCCTCGATAATTAAGTCTGATACAGATTTAATATCATCATGCGCTGTGCCGCTTTCGTGGTTTCCAGCACACACCACTATCTGATCGACCTCTGCACATCTCTCAAAATTTGCGATCGTATACGCTAAAACTTTACGTCCCTTTAGTTCTGCAAAAACTTTATTGTAGCCAAGGCCAAGTCTTGAACCGATTCCACCTGCTACAATTATCGCTATATTCATCTAAGCCTCAAATATTACCTGAAGGCTGAGCGTATCAGAATTAAGACCAAAAATCAGCTAAGTCAGCTATTTTTTAGTATCTACTAGGCTTTTAATCAGCTGTACTGCTGGGCTTGTCTGCATAAGGTGTTTAGTAGTCATTTCAAGAGCTCCTTCATCAGCAGGATCGAATTCTACATAATCGCCCTGGCTTGTTGCTGCCTGGCGCCTAATGAAATCCTCAACTTCTCCAAGCACAGCACTTGCTTTAGCGTAAATCCACATCTTTACAGGTGTTGCATAGGAGATAACAGCAAAGAAGTCTTCGCCGTCAGGATTTTCGAAATGATAGATCCTTGTCTCAGCGTTACCCGGCATCAAGGTATCAAGTCGACGCAAATTTTTATACGGCAAAGTATTGAGCATGCTTTCTGCAAATTCAGGATCAGATCTAAATTGCTCAACAAGCTCAATAGCATGACATGCAACTAGCTCGGGCATCATCGTCTCGCTATGAACTGCACCTGCGATGTATTCAATGTACTCATGAGTGGCAGCTCGTACTGCCTGATTTTGAAAGGTGTAAGCTCGCTCAGCTTTAAGTTCGAATAAATCTAAATATAACTGATTAGCACAAACTCCGTGTGCAACTTCACTGTTTAGATGTGCGATAAGCCTCTCTGGTGTCGTGATATCGTGAATAGCAATAATCGGTCGTTTTGAGAGCGGTGGCATCGCTCGTTGCACCTCTTCATTTGAAGCACATTCTTGAATGTAATCAATCGCATTATCAACTGCACTCGCGGCATCGAATTCATCAACTTGGTCGCTATCAAGGGCTAAAGAGACTCCTTGCATATATTGATTGAAATTGCAGAAATCTCCATCGTGAGCTTCTCTATAACTTGCCTCTACCTGAATGCCGAGTCTTGTTCGCTCAGAAAGATCTGTAACTTGATTTAAGGCAGCTTCTACAAGATCTAAGCAACTACCTGGTTCTATGCTTCCATCGCATAGACCAGTACAAGCGGTGTTAATAGCGATCCGTAATTCCTCTAAATCCGGTTTTTCCAGTCCCTGGCCTTCATGAGATCTTTCGTCATACATCCCCTTTTCCCCCCAAACACAACAACAGAATAGAAACTTAAAATAAGCTCGTTAGTTTTGAGGTGAAGGTGTAGCGATACGCCACGAGAAATAGATTTCGCCCCAATAACCAAACAACTATAGATACGGTTATTGCCGCAAGGATGAAAGCTGTATCATTTCTTAGTTATTTAAGGATCTGAATTGTCCAGCCGCTATGCAAGATCTGAGAATCCTTAGCTTCTTTAGTTAGCCAGAGCCTAACGCCCATTTTCACCTGGTTAGCTTTTGGCTCAGCACGCTCCTGACTCCAGTACTGAGTGCCATTTACGTAGAACTGCACAAAATAACTCTTTTCTGAATATCTTTGGCTCTGAAGAGATATGGTATCAAGATCTGGGACAAACTTAGCTGTACCTAGATATTTAGAATTCTCTTCAACTCTTCGTGGTAAATTTTTAAGTGCTGCTTCTTTAAACTTAGACTCAGCATTCTCTAGTGCTTTAAGCTGCTGAGCTTCAAAGTTCTCTGGCTCATAATTTTCAGCAACCTCTAATAGACGCAGGGCTGTTTCAGTCAGTCGCTGCTTTAAATCTTGCGAAAGCTCCTCAGCCGGATTGTTTCTATTATGCGCACGACCTTTGAGTTCAGGTTTACTGCAGCCCAAAAAAATTGAGGCAAATAACACCAAGCATATAGTTACGAATCGCATTCTTTATGAAAGTTTAGAAAAGGCTTCTACAACTGCTTTGTGAAGTTCAGGTCTAAAATTCTGGATCTTCTTATTGCTACGACTTGGGTGAACCCTATTGGTTAGCAATACAATATCGATCCCTGCTTCAGGCTCAATCCAAAGTGAACAGCCAGTAAAACCAGCATGTCCCACAGCAAATGGAGACAAATGAGAAGTATTCATTCCATTATCTTTATGAGGTCCTTCCCAGCCATAACGATATCTTGAGTCCTTAAGATCTCTTGAGGACATAACCTCGTCTTGAAACATACGAGCCGGTGTAGCTGTCGGAACAGATGGATACCAAAATTTCTTAACTGTCTTCTCTGAAACAAAGCCATCCTCTCCAAAGTAAGCAGCTAACAGATGAGAAGCTAAATTATGTAGGTCGAATGCATTAGAAAAACATCCCGCATGACCACTTACTCCTCCCATCGCCCAAGCGTTGTCATCATGGACCTCGCCGCACAGAATCTTCTTGCGCCAAGAGCATTGCTCTGTTGGGGCAATGACATCCGTGTTAGCAGAGATCGTTCCACGCTTAATCAATGAGAGATCTATAAAGCTAGTGCTACGCATGCTCAAGGGTTGAAAGAGTAACTTCTGAGCTGCTTTCTCCAGAGGATACCCAGTTAGGACCTCTATGATTTCACCTAAGATAATAAAGCCGATGTCGCTAAAGACCTGTTTTTGACCGGGCTTATATTTAAGCTGAGATCTATGGATAATATTATAGACGTAATCCTTAGCTGATGAGCTCGCAAGCAATCCCATCCTGGATGAGTTATTAAGCTCAACTATCTCTTCAAAATATGGATACCAGTGAACCAAACCAGAAGTGTGATTTAAAAGCTGTTCAATCGTTACCTCACCCTTATTATGCACACTAAAGGTCTGTATATAACGACAGACTTTATCTGTCAGCTTGAGCTTACCTTTATCTAAGAGGTGCATAATCAACGTTGTAGTAACTACTGGCTGCGTTAACGAAGCGATATCAAAAACAGTATCAAGTCTCATCTCGCTAGAACTAGCGTCCTCTTCTAAAGATCTAGCTCCAACCGTATTTGCGTAAATTATATCCCCCTGTCTTCCGACTAAGAGGACAGCTCCAGGAAAAACGTCATCGACAATCCCCTGCTCTAGCATCTCTGTGACGGCTGAGAACTGAGCTGGGAGACGATATGATAATTCTTGATAGCTTAACTGCTTTGCTTCCATAGTTTTACGACTCTGTTGAATAGACTATTGAGTATTACTGGTATTTACCCCGCTTTCAAGAAATTCAATTCGATTGTTATAAATTTTTGCTTTGATCCCTAATGGCATTACTAAATTTAATGGGCCATGACCTGCAGGAACGCCACTAATAACCGGATAACCATAAGCTCCAAAGATATCTTTAAAGACATCAGCAACTGTTGGGCCATGAGCATGTGAACAACCTGTGAAACTACCAAGAATTACTCCAGAAAGTTGCTCCAATTTTCCAGCTAACTTCAGTTGCATAAACAAGCGATGAACCTGATAGGGCCTCTCCCCTATCTCTTCTAAAAAGAGAATAGAACCATCTAATTCAGGTTCCCATTTTGTTCCTAGCAAACTAACCAAAGAGGTTAAAGAGCCACCTTTTACAACACCTTGCCCTTCACCACTCTGTATCATCGGGTAACTCTCATCGCTAAAGGGATTAGCAACATTACCTCGCAAGACCTCCAGCAAAAGATCAACACTACGTTTTGCTCCCTGGTGTTGTCCAAGATCCTCAGCAAAAGCACCTGAGACCATTGGCCCATGAAAAGTATTTAAGTTTGAAAGGCTAAACATCGGTGAAAGCAAAATTGTAACGTCTGAAAATCCCACAAATATCTTTGGATTCTTCTTGATCAACTCAAAATCGATATGAGGAAGTAGCTCAAGAGAACCGTATGCTCCACGCGCAGCAATCACAGCTTTAATTTCGCTATCCTGAAACAGTGCGTGCAAGGCCTCTGTACGACGTGCAGCAGTATCACTTGAAAACAGATAGGTAGACTTCCCGTAGGCAGCAACTGGATCGAGCGCAACCTCAACCCTGTATCCACGACGCTCAATTTCCTTAATCCCGGTCTGAAAGCGCTCAGGAGAACATGGTGATGATGGAGCTAAAACACCGATCTTATCTCCAAGTTTTAAAGCTGTGGGTTTCATAAACTCCTACATCGTTGAAAGACTCTGCCTAACTCTCTGATCTCTGTGGATTTTCTTGCGATACGCGTTCCGCAGTCAAAACAGAGTGCACAGAGTAAACGTATTGGAAATCATTAACAAATAAATAGTTTATCTTACCTGTTGATAAACAAGCTAAAAATTTGATTTTCTTAGCTTTTCTCCCTATACTTCGCCTCGCTGTAAGAAATTTTACACAAATACGCTTGAAATCTAACAATCCAATGCGTATCTAGCTTCACCGGAACCACTAAGTTTTTCAGAAACCAGCGGTTTCCTTAAAAAGTGAATAGATTTCAATGCAGTTCACTGAGACGTAAACAGTTAAACCGTTAATCATCGGAGATGGAAGCATGAGTACAAAAATCAGACCTTTACATGATCGAATCATCGTAAGGCGTGTTGATGCTGATGAAAAGACTTCAGGGGGCCTCTATATCCCTGATTCAGCAAAAGACAAACCACAGCACGGTATCGTAGTTGCTGTTGGCAAAGGCAAAGTTAAAGAAGATGGAACTATTGTTCCTATCGAATTGAAAGAAAAAGATAAGATCCTCTTTGGCAAGTATGCTGGCACAGAAGTGAAAGTTGGCGAAGAAGAGCTACTTATCATGAGAGAAGATGATGTTCTCGGCGTTGTTGAAGCGTAAAGAACTTTTAGAATTTTAATTAACCAATAAGGGATAACAATGGCTAAAAACCTCAAATTTGGACTCGATGCAAGAGACGAGATCCTAAAAGGCGTTAACAAGCTTGCTGACGCTGTTGCTGTAACTATGGGGCCTCGTGGTCGTAACGTAGTTATCGAAAAGAGTTTCGGTGCACCAACCGTTACTAAAGACGGTGTTACTGTAGCAAAAGAAGTTGAGCTCGAGAACAAAGAGCAAAACATGGGTGCTCAGATGGTAAAAGAAGTTGCTTCTAAAACCTCTGATGTAGCTGGTGACGGTACTACTACTGCTACTGTTCTAGCACGCGCTATTTACCGTGAAGCTGTAACTCTTGTAGCTGCAGGTCATGACCCAATGAACATCAAACGTGGTATCGACAAAGCTGTTGAAACTATCGTTGCTGCTATCAAAGAGCAAAGCAAGCCAACTTCTGGTAAAGAAGAGATTGCTCAAGTTGGAACTATCTCAGCTAACGCTGACACAACTATCGGAAACATCATTGCAGAAGCAATGGAGAAAGTTGGTAAAGAAGGCGTTATCACTGTTGAAGAAGCTAAAGGCCTTGATACAACTCTAGAAGTTGTTGAAGGTATGCAGTTCGACAGAGGATACCTCTCACCTTACTTCGTAACTGATCCAGACAGAATGGAATGCGTTCTTGAGAATGTTAAAGTTCTTATTCACGAGAAAAAGATCTCTAGCATGAAGGACCTTCTTCCAGTTCTTGAGCAAGTTGCTAAGAGTGGTCAGCCACTTCTAATCATCGCTGAAGATATCGAAGGCGAAGCTCTTGCTACTCTAGTAGTTAACAAAATCCGTGGAACATTGAATGTTGCAGCTGTTAAAGCTCCAGGATTTGGTGATCGTCGTAAAGCTATGCTTGAAGACATCGCTATCCTAACTGGCGGACAATGCATCAGCGAAGACCTTGGTCTTAAGCTTGAAAACACTGGAATTAACGAGCTTGGTTCTGCTAAGCGCATCGTAATCAACAAAGATAACACAACTGTTATCGATGGTTCTGGTGAAAAAGCTCAGATCGAAGCTCGCGTAAGCCAACTTCGCTCTCAGATCGAAGAAACTTCTTCTGACTACGACCGTGAGAAGCTCCAAGAGCGTCTTGCTAAGCTTGTAGGCGGCGTTGCAGTTATCAATGTTGGTGCTGCTACTGAAGTTGAAATGAAAGAGAAGAAAGCTCGTGTAGAAGATGCTCTTCACGCAACTCGCGCTGCTGTAGAAGAAGGTATCGTGACTGGTGGTGGAGTTACTCTACTTAAGTCAATCGACAAGCTAAACGCTCTTAAGTTAGATGACGAGCAGATGGTTGGTGTTAAAATTGTACGTCGTGCAATTGAAGAGCCACTTAGAACTATCGCTTCTAACGCAGGCGCTGAGCCATCAATCGTTGTAGACAAAGTTCTTAACGCTAAGAACGATATCGGATACAACGCTGCTAGCGGTCAGTATGAAGACTTAATGAAAGCCGGTGTAATTGACCCTGCTAAAGTTGTTCGTACTGCTCTACAAAACGCTGCATCTGTAGCTGGCCTAATGCTAACTACTGAAGCTGTTATCTCAGACAAGCCTGAAGATAAAGATAGCGGAATGCCTGGCGGTATGGGCGGAATGGGCGGAATGGGAGGCATGGGCGGAATGATGTAATTTCTGCTTAGTCGAACATTTTGTTCTACAAAAAGGGAGCCGCAAGGCTCCCTTTTTTATTGTAGAGAAAAAAGGTTGCTTCAGCCTACGCCGTTTACTGGGGAGGAGGACGTGAAACCTCTATTAATTCTCCTCCGCTTGCGGGGGAGATGTCGTCGTAGACGACAGAGGGGGACGCTCGAATCATAAAATGACATCACTCACATACTGTGGTAGAGAATCGGAAGACTCAGTAATAGGAAAAAGACATGCACCCAATCGATCACATCGGAATCGCAGTAAACGATCTAGAAGCTTCAATTAAAATGTACCAAGAAACCTTTGGTTACGAAGTTGATGAGCGAGAAATCTTAGAGAAAAGCGGTGTTGAACTAGTCTTCCTCAAAGCTCCAAACACACTCTTAGAATTACTAAGACCACTCAACGACCAGAGCCCAATAGCAAAGTTTCTAGCAAAACGCGGCCAAGGAATACACCATATCTGCTTTAGAGTTCCTGACATCGAAGCTGAACTTAAGAAACTAGCAGACCAAGGCGTAGAACTTATAGATAAAACTCCAAGACCTGGAGCGTATAATTCTAAAATAGCTTTTATTCACCCATCCAGCACAGATGGAACTCTAATCGAACTTTGTCAGAGAGAAGTTTAAAGAACCTTCGACGCTAACCACAGCGCAGCGTTCTTTGCTTTTGGAAGAAATGAATCCAGCCGAGCATATTCTCTTTCTGAATGCGCATGCTCTCCAAATGGACCAAGACCATCGATAGTTGGTGCTCCATAATATGAAAGTGTGTTTGCGTTACTCGCACCACCAATAATAGATGCTACATCATTGTATTTAAGCCCAGACTGCTCAGCAAATGATTGGTATTCTTTAAAGAGCACGCGAGCCTGCTCTGTCTCCTGCATTGGGGGTGAAAGACGTGTTTCTTTTGCAGTAACTTTAGTATTTGGAACAACAATATCCTTAACTATCCCCTCAACTTTCAGCAACAATTCAGCGTGATCTTCCTTACTGGCCATCCGAATCTCAAAAAGAGCCTCAGCACGATCAGGCACAACATTACGAGCAGAACCACCCTTAATCGTTCCAACGTTTACAGTAATTCCACGCTTATAATCCGTGAGCGCAGATAATCTTGAAATTGTATGGCTAATCTGAACAATCGCATTAGCACCTTTCTTATGCTCATTACCAGAATGAGCAGTAACTCCTTTGACAGACAATTTCCAAAAACTATTGCCACGTCTTTTGGTGATAATCTTATCTTCACTGCGCCCCCACTCAAAAACTAGAGCCGCTTTTGCTCGCTCAGCTTCACTTTGCAGCAGATCAACAGAGGATCGTGAGCCTGTTTCTTCATCAGGAATAACTAAGACTGATATTGGAATTTGATGCAGCAACTCTTTATGCTTTAACGCTTGTAGCGCAAGCATCATCACAACCAAGCCTCCCTTCATATCCATGACCCCAGGCCCATAACAATTTACTTTATCATCTGAAAAGTGCTTAAAGTCAGAGTTAGGAGGATAGACCGTATCGGCATGACCACTTAGCAGGATCTGCGATCTTTCTTTTGTTTTTAATAGTTTCTGCGCTAAATCAGTTCTAGCGATTAAAGCGTCACCCTTTCCGTCTCTTGGAATTCGCTCTACCTGCATCGATAAGTCGAGAAGCTTGGCCTGAAGTAACTCCTGAACTTTATTTACCCCAGCAGGGTTTTCAGTAAAGCTATTTTGCTCTACTAGCTCCTTTAAGAAGGTAAGTGTATTTGAATATTGCGAATCAATATAAGAAAGCATAACCATAGCCTAATATAGAGCTATCGTTATAACAAAGTCCTAGTTACCTGAATAGCTAATAGTCCACTGACCACCACTATCAGCGTCAATTCGAATATAAGAAAGACCCTTGGTTAAGATGTAGGTTCCGCCTGAAACTGGACCTTTGTTTTTACTAACAGTCTTAATCTTTTTGTCTTTCTCGAGATCGTAGAGCTCAATCTCGAATTTTCCATCACCTGTGTAATCAAAACTTAAAAAGCCAGGGATATCGTCAATCAAAATAGCCGGTGAATTAGCCTGGCCTTGCCCACTTAAAGAAAAAGTGGAAGCGGTCTGAAATTCGGTTCCAAGAAAAAGGTCCTGATTAGACTTAGTAAAAAATTTCTTGGCCTGAGTTTTACTATCAAAACAAACTAATTTTTTACGCTTTAGTTTATTATAAGTCTCACTCTCTAAGTCTGCTACATAACGCGGACAACGCACGGTGTCTACACCCTGCTCTAAGAGTTCTTTTTTTGTAATTGTTTGTGAAAACGCTGGAAAACTAAACAAAACAGAGATACTTGCAAGAAAACCTAAACTTCTTGCATAACACACCATAGTCACTCCTCGTCAGTCAAAATTCTTCTGTCCTAGCCTGTTATGCTATTAAGCGCAGCACTGTTACCTAAGATTTAGTACCCAACCTTAAGCAAGCAACGACGCGGTTATGCAACCGGGCTAAAATCTTCAACTTTTATCAAAGATATCCATTCACAACCAAGCTCTTCTAAAGCACTAATAAGCTTTGCCGTGTTAAACTCAGCACGTAGAACCTTGTAGCGCAGAGAATATACGTCGCTTAGTTTG
>JACKAH010000007.1 GCA_020635175.1 Deltaproteobacteria bacterium | reverse complement strand
ACTCCACTTATTAGTTCCGAAATATCAGCTATCTTCGGATAATTTGCCAATGAGGAGTTTTTAGAGCCATTTTGCGCATAAATACGGGCTTTCTCTGAATTTGAGACAAGTGCATCTTTCAGTGCACGTTCAATTACAGAACTATCTATATCTCTCAAGCAGTAATGCTGAGGCTTTGAACATTTCCAATTGCAGCCAAAACACTCAAGTGGCAAGCAAACTAATGATGTCGTTGAAGCATAAGGCATAAATCTTCCAAAGTGCCCTCCTCCAATTACAATTACATGTGGAATACTCACCGCTGCTGCTGCATGGGCTAGAGACGTTTCAGATCCAACAGCTAGCCTGGCTCGCTTTAAAATCGCAACGCTCTGAGTGAAAGTTAGTTCACCACATGTATTTATAAACCGATGTGGGAAGGTGTGAGCATTATCTAAACTTATCTGGGCTTCATTTTGAGATCCCACAGCAACAACTGTTAAGTTTTCTTCATCAACAAGTGAGCTAAGCGCATCTCCTAAGTTCTCCAAGCATCGGAAATCTGCTTGCGCACCAGCGAACATTACAACAGTCTTATCTGAATCAAGCTTGTTAACTCTATAGAAATCCTCAGCAAACACTTCATCCTCTAAAGATGTCCAGATCTTTGGATTGAGATTAGATGCTGTTACGCCCAATCCTCTTAAGAAATCCTGATGTCTAAAAAGCTCGCTCTTATACTCGCCCGGACTTTCACATAAATGTGCATAATTAGGATTGATTTGATTTAATAAGTCGTCAGTTATATTGCTCGTGTCACCGATATGACCGACGATAGATTTCGCACCAGAGTTAAGTGCAATAACCTCCATAACTAGAGATCGAGAATACACTGAATTTAGCAACAGATCGGCTTTTAGCTCCTGCAATTGAGAACACACCTGAGCTAAATAATCTTGATCAACCTCAGCTCGAGATTGATCAAATGGAACAACACTCTCTACATAAGGGCAATTTTGATAGAGAGATGCAACCCTAGATTGACACGCGACATGTATCTTTGCATTTGGATACTGTGCTTGTACATATGGTAACATTGATGATGAAAGGATATTATCACCTATTGCATCAGCCCTTAACCAGACAATGTTTTTGATATCCAGATTTGGAACTGTGACCGATCCTTCAATTACATCCGGCGTAAAATGGGCAATACAGAAGCCAAATTTTTCCTCTGATTCCTCTATTATTTTAAAACGAGGATCAGCATACATTTGAAGATAGCTCTTTCTATGCTTAATATGACGTACGTCATCTAGTGCAATGTAACACTCTCCTTTAAGCTGACTCACTACGTAATTAAATTCAACGTTACCCATATATCCTGCGCTATCTAGCAGGACAAAATCTGGCTTAAACTTAAACTCGTTTAGAACTGCCTGAAGCATATCCTCAGGGCCCTCAAAATTTGTTTCCGCAAAATAGTTTTGCGCACGCTCTATTTCACTGTGATCAACAATTATATTGTTAAATTCGATGTTGTTCACTGTAAAATCTTCTATCTCTTTAATTGATGGAAGTAAGCTACGAGGAACTGAGAGACCATGAATGAGTCTAACATCCGTAAAACCCCGTTGGCCTAAATTTATAACTGCCTGTTGAAGATGCGCTGGATTAATTTCAATCGAATAAAACTCAGCACCTGTGATACCAAGATCTCTCAAGGTCGCTGAGATGATACTAGTAGTACCAGCACCTAAATACGTTCCTGTTTCAACTATCTTCTTAGGCCTAGCTTTTTCAAAGACTCTTTGAATTGCTTTATGAAAAGCCGAATCTGTGGCAATTTGAGTGAGATCCTGGTCTGTTTGCTTTGCCAAATCGGAAGCTAGAATAACGTTCTTCTTTTCTTCCTTTGGTAGGTACTTAAAGAACTGCAGCTCCCCATCTTGCGCCTGCCACTCACGAGCAATCGCTCCATTTTTTGCAGCCCAATGTAGATAGTCTGCTGGGTCTACATCTCCCTTAGCTTCTTGCAGCTGTTTCCAGAGATCTACAGCATCTTTATAACCATAGTAATCTTGCTTAAATTTAACCTGCTCTTCTAAAACATATGATGGATGCTCGTAGATAAGACCTGCAGCTTTGGTTTCATCTCGGCTAAAATGAGCAATATCAGCAATATTGTGACCTTCTTGATTAACTAGAATTGGTGGTTCATGAGCATCCCACTTCATCCCTGGTTTAAATCTCCAAACTCTCAGCCAGTCTTTTGGCTGAGTTGCCCAGGCATTTAACGTCGAAATATATTTCTTAGGACCAATAAAGTAGTGACAATGTACATAAGCAGCTTGCTTACTTGAGTCGCTTAGAAATAGCTCGCGCATTTTCTGTATCTGCTCTGCACTCCAGAGCTCATCAGAATCGATTTGCCATAGGAGGCACTCTTGATCGATATAAGCGAGTGGTGCATTGACCATCTCAAGCTTGCCCTGCCAAAAGTTACCCTCACTCTTCCTATAGATACTTATGTTGTCTGGAAACTGAGATTCAATTTCATTTAAATACTCTTCAGTTCCATCATTACTTCTGCCTTCACGATGAAATTGCGTAGGGATATTTCCACCACTAGTAACGCTCCAAGCTGTACAATGCTTCAATTCAGCTACACCTTCGATAATGTGCCAATGCCAATCAAAAGGAAGCGTTTTAAAAACATCTAAGTGATGCTTTATAAATGGCATTCCGTTTAAAACAATAGTAAAGAAGTGAACCGAAAACTTATCATCTGTTTTTGTAACTTCATCATTGATCGGTGCTTTTTTAAAAGATGCGCCCTCTTTTCTTGCGAAGACTGCATATCCATTTCTTATGGCTCGATTTTCATGAATGAGTTCGTAATTTGGGTCAGCTTTTAGCGCTGTAAGGTTCTCAAAATTTTTATAGGCGTTAATATCATCTAATAGTATTAACCTTGCACCATAAACAGCTTCGAGCTCAGCAACTCCTGTAAATTCTGAGCCATCAATTAGAACCAAATCAAAATAATCAATGCCGTTATCCTGCTTAATGAGCTCAATTCCATTTTGTGGCGCTAGGTTTCTCTCAATGTATTCAATATCCTGATCTCGCCAACCGAGAACTTGGGAAAGCGGATATTGATTAAGTACTGTGTTCTGCTCGTAGTAGAAGTCTCTAACCTCCTCTGGAGATGGAAAAGAATCAAGCGGGACAGAAGATGCATGATAACACTTCACAAACGGAAATGATTGATAAGTCTTTGCTAGCGCTTCGTGTCGCGGTTTTGAGACTTCCAAACAATAAAGGTTAGGATTAGATGCGTTTTTAGAAAGTCCCTCTACAAATGCTCTTGTGCTTCCCTCTCCTGCAGACGATCCAATTTCTAAGACATGTTTTAGATCTTCATTCTCTGCTAATGAGCGAATCACCTGGTAGAATTCATCATTAACGATCTCTGGGGGAATGATCTTATCGAGTTCTGACATCTAAATCTCACTAGACTAGTTGGTAAATTTGTATACACCTTCCTCAATGATTTTAGATGTCTAGACATTCGGATAGGCTCCAAAAATTTTACTGCATTTATATGGACTAAAACGTATGCGATTAAACCTGAGGACTATCAAAAATCGAAAGCCATAAGTTCCATATCTATTTGAATCTATTGATATTTTATGGCTTAAGACTTCAATTTACACATATTCGCTTCCTAGAAGATGCTAACTGCATCAAAATCACTAGGTAGAAGTGCAATTTATTGCATCTATTACCTTAAGGAATATTGCCAAGGAGCGGTAAATGACAACGAAAGTACTCGTTACAGGAGGAGCAGGTTACATAGGATCTATCTTAACTGAACATCTACTTCAGGAAGGATATGAAGTAACAATTCTAGATAACCTTTTATTCGGTCAGCAAACTCATTTTCACTTCTGTGCGAATCCCAAATATAACTTTGTATTTGGTGATGTAAGAGACGAGGCCATCCTTAATAAATTAGTCCCACAAGCTGACGTAATTATTCCACTTGCTGCATTAGTTGGAGCTCCATTATGCGATCAAGATCCATGGATGGCTAAAGCAGTTAATTTTGATGCAATAAAACAGATCAACAAAATTCGAAGCAAAGATCAGTACATGATCTATCCTATGACTAATAGTGGGTATGGAACACAAACTGGTGAGGTCTTCTGTACAGAAGAAACTCCACTAGAGCCAATTAGTTTATATGGAAGCACTAAGGTACAAGGAGAAGAAGAGGTTTTAAGTAAAGAAAATTCTGTCTCTTTTCGACTTGCAACTGTCTTTGGTATTTCTCCACGACTTCGAATTGATCTGCTTGTAAACTATTTTACATATATGGCCTTAAAGGAAGGTACCCTTGTGCTTTTCGAAAAGGATTTTAAACGTAATTTTGTGCATGTGAGAGATGTTGCTGATTGTATGCTTTACTGCATTAAAAATTTCAGCTCAATGGCTGGTAAACCATATAACGTGGGACTAGATGAAGCGAACATGTCGAAAGAAGAGCTCGCATTAAGAGTAAAAGAGTATATACCAAAACTCTATATTCACCACGCTGAAGTAGGCACAGATCCTGATAAGCGTAACTATGTGGTTTCAAACCAACGGCTCCGAGAAGCAGGGTTTGAAGCAAGTCGATCTATAGATGATGGAATCCAAGAGCTTATCAAGGGCTATCAGATGTTAAGAAGGTCAGGTTTGAAAAATGTCTAGCGAGCAATCCAAAAAATGCCAAAGTAGCATAGCAAGTCAGATCGAAGTTGATTGCGGACTTGCTAGCACTACAGCTGTAATTTTGGCAGGTGGACTTGGCACTCGTTTGCGACCTCTGATAAGTGATCGACCAAAACCTATGGCTCCTGTGGCCGATAGACCTTTTCTTGAATATCTCCTAGATCAACTAAACTCAGCCGGAATCAGGCATGTTGTAATTTGTACCGGATATCTATCTGAAATGATCTCGAGCCATTTTGGTGAGCAATACAAGAATATGCGCGTCAGTTATACAGAGGAACGACTTCTTTTAGGAACTGGTGGTGGAATCAAGTTTGCCATGCCACAAATTGAATCAGAAACTTTCTTTGTTTTAAATGGCGATTCCTTTTGTAACGCTGATCTACTTAAGTTTTATGAGCTGCATAAATCTCAAAATTCTAAAGCCAGTATGGTTTTAGTACGCGTCCCAAATACTCAGCGTTATGGGCGTGTGCAGTTTGATCAAGCTCAGAAAATAACGTTCTTCGAAGAAAAAGGCGTCCACATTGGGAGCGGCTGGATCAACGCAGGAATCTACCTGCTAGATAAATCGATTTTTGAGCCACTACCAAAAGCTAAGAACATCTCTCTTGAGAAAGAAATCTTTACTAGCATGATAGGTGATAATTTTTATGCTTACTGTGCAGAAACAACAGAATTTATAGATATTGGTTTACCTGAATCTATCGAACGTGCGAATAGAATGTTCTCTCACACTGATACTCAGGCAATTTAGTTTTTTGCTGTAATGTTTTACGGAGGTTTAAATGATTATTTCACGTACTCCATATAGAATTTCCCTTTTTGGTGGCGGAACTGACTTTCCAGGCTGGTATAGAAGGCATGGTGGTTCGGTCGTCGCTGGCACAATTGATAAGTATTGTTATCTTACTTGTAGATACCTCCCACCCTTCTTTGATTTCAAATATCGAATTGTCTGGTCAATGATAGAGAATTGCCACACCAAAGACGAAATAAAACATCCGGCCGTGAGAGCTGCTATCGACCATATTGAGATCAAGCGAGGCCTTGAAATTCACCATATTGGTGACCTGCCTGCCAGAAGTGGTATGGGCTCAAGCTCAGCATTTACTGTAGGACTGCTGCACGCACTTTACGCTCTTAAAGGGCGAATGATCAATAAACATGACCTAGCTATTGAGGCGATTCATCTTGAGCAGAACGTACTTAAGGAGGCAGTGGGCTCTCAAGATCAAGTTTCTGCAGCTTATGGTGGACTTAATAGGATAGACTTTTTTCCAAATGGCGAGATCTCTGTTCAACCACTAACAATACCAAATGAACGAATTAAAGAGCTTCAGGATCACTTAATGTTGTTTTACACAGGCATTAAGAGAACATCAGCTGATATTACTCAGAAATTTCTTGATGATATGGAAAGAAAAAAGCGCCAATTACGCATCATGAACGATCTTGTTAAAGAGGCGATTGAAATCCTAAATAGTCAGCAGGACATAACTCAAGTTGGAGAACTCCTACATGAAGCATGGGGGGTGAAGCAAGGGTTTAGTAAGATGGTCTCTAACTCTGAGGTTGATGATATTCATGCCCAAGCTATCGAAGCCGGCGCAATCGGTGGGAAGCTTACTGGTGCTGGTGGCGGAGGATTTCTATTATTGTTTGTTCCTCCAAAACACCAAGCACAAGTAAAGGAAGCATTGAATAAGTTCATTCATGTCCCCTTCTCTTTTGATTTCTCTGGCAGCCAGATTATCTTCGCTGGTTCAGAAACAGACTATAGTAGCTCGGAAATTGGTAGAATTTTTCAACCAATTCAAGAATTTCGGGAGCTTGTAGAGCTACGCCACTAAGCTGACTGATACCTATTTGGAATAGAACAATGTCAAAGAAGTTAGTTCTTTGAAGGAGCTGAATTAGCAGCTAGTATGTAGTCAAACTTTGTTCGAAAAGGAGTTCAGCAAGATGAAACGAGCAGTAATTATAACTGGCCCAGGCTTTCAAGATGAAGAGCTTGTATATCCCTATTATAGACTTTTAGAGGCCGGCATGAAGGTTGATATCGCTGCTAAGGATGGTGAAGTTGTCTATGGAAAATACGGTGTTCCTGCTCGAACAACCATTTCTACTACAGCATTAGATCCGAATAATTTTGACATGGTACTTCTTCCTGGAGGATTCGAGGCGCCTGACAGAGTACGACTCTTACCGGAGGTGATTGAGTTCGTACAGGAAATGGACAAGCAAAAAAAACTAATCGCCGCGATATGCCATGGTCCTTGGGTCTTGATTACCGCTGGTGTTACCAAAGGCAAAAAAATGACTGCCTTTTGGAGCATCGAAGCTGACATGAGAAATTCTGGCGCTGACTATCAACATAAAGCACCTGTAGTGATTGATGGCCATTTCATCACTTCACCACACTACAATAACAATCATGATTTCATGAAAGCAGTGATTGAGTACATGGAGGAGCACTAGTCAACAACGTGGAAAAAGACGCTAAAATTTACGTAGCAGGTGCAAGTGGTTTAATTGGTTCTGCCGTTGTTAGACAGCTTCAAGCAAACAATTATAAGAATATAATTACCAAAACTCACCAAGAGCTAGATCTTACGCAGCAAAGTCAAGTTTCGGAGTTCTTTAATTCTGAAAAGCCGGACTATGTTTTCTTATGTGCAGGGAAAACAGGCGGGGTATATGCAAATGATAATTACAGAGCAGAATTTATTTACGAAAACATAGCAATTCAGTCGAACGTAATTCATAACGCTTTCCTTTACGAGACCAGAAAGCTTATCTTTTTCAGCTGCTCATGTATTTATCCAAAGTTTTGCCCACAACCGATGAAAGAAGAGCATCTCCTTACTGGAAAGCTTGAGCCTACAAATGAGCCTTTTGCAATTGCAAAACTTGCTGGGATGAAGATGTGTGAATCATACTATAGGCAGTATGGATGTGACTTCATAACGATTATACCAACTAACATTTACGGTAAGAATCAAAACTATACTCCTTTAAATAGCCTAATTATCCCCGCGTTGATTGATAGGTTTCATGAAGCAAAAGTATCATGCTCTGAAGAGGTGCAAGTTTGGGGAAGCGGTCGCCCGTTGAGAGATTTTCTATTTTCAGATGATTTAGCAGATGCTGCTATTTTCCTTATGAACAATTACTCAGATGCGATGCCAATCAATGCTGGAACTGGTAGCGATATCCCTGTTAGTACAGTGGCTGAAACAATTGCTAATGTCGTTGGCTACAAAGGCAAGATTGTTTATGAATCTTCAAAGCCAGAGGGCGTTTTAGTTAAATTACAAGATATAAGCAAAATCAGTGAGATGGGCTGGTCACCAAAGATGAGCTTTCATGAGGGTATCAGCCTTGCCTACAAAGACTACTTAAACAATTACCGTCTGAAGCTAGAGAGTTAGTTTAATGAAGTTAATTCGGCTGTCAGAAAGAGACCAACAAACACTCGATAAAATTCTAAGCAATCGAGATATTAAGTCTGAGAACCAGCCACAAAATTATGCTGATAAAGTTGTTGTCAAACCATGGGGGTTTGAATTCTTAGCCTATGAAAACGACGAGGTCGCTGTCTGGTTCTTGCACATCGACAAAGGTCACTCCACCTCAATGCATTGCCATCCACTTAAAAAAACAGCACTAACGGTTTTAAGAGGACAAGCCCTGTGCAATACATTTTATAATAGAAATTACCTTTATGGGGTTGACGGAGTTGTGATTGAAAATGGCGTATTCCATTCTACTCAAGCATTATCCGAAGGTGGAATTGATTTAATTGAGGTTGAAACTCCTCCGAATAAAACCGATCTAGTCAGATTAAAGGATCAGTATGGTCGATCTGGAGCTGGGTACGAAGGTCTATCTGAAATGAAAACCGACAACCTAGATCGATACAACTACTTTGCATTTAATACGCCTGAAAACAATCAAGAAGATAATCATATTGGAAATGGATATAAGGTTTCAATTTTAACAGTACCTAGCAAGACTGAGGCTGCTCAGTTTATGAATTTCGAAAGAGGAGTGTTCTACTGTTCGTGCGCTGGCGATCTAGTGCAAGCAAATGGCGAAACTGCACTTACAACCGGAGATGTAGCAGAAGGAGCATATCTTGAGACCTGTGATTCTTTAATTACGACAAGGCAAACCACCCTACTTAGATTTGAACCAAACCTTAAGTGAGCTACCAATGAAGATAACCAAAGTAAACGTACACATGTTGCAAAAAACTCTTGAGACCTCCATGTGTATCTCACGTGGAGGATTTAAAGTACGAAACCACGCGATAATTGAAATTGAGACAGATCAGGGAATAACCGGCCTAGGTGAAGGAATTGGCAATGCAGCTTATATTCAGGGAATAATTGAAGCAAAAATGGGAGAGTTGTCTATTGGTTTAGACCCTCGAAATATAGAAGATGTTCGTAGAGCTCTTCTAGATAATCAAGTTTACTTCGAGAGAATGGGCTCTGCTATTTGTGCAGCAAGTGCAATTGAGATGGCCTGCTGGGACATAAAAGCAAAGGCTCTCAATGTCCCTCTTTATGAACTTCTGGGTGGCTTATCTCGAGATAAAATCGAGGCATATGCCAGCAATATTTATTGGGAAGAAGACATTTCAGCAATGACGCAATGCGCAGAGGATATCTTATCCAAAGGGATAAAATCCGTGAAAGCTCATATCGGATTTAAGGATGCAAAAACAGATCTAAAGCGCGTTGCAGCGCTTAGAGAAACTATCGGTCCTGACATTAACCTTATGATTGATCTGAACGCAGGATACACCTTCACCGAGGCGCTTAAAGCATGCGAACTCTGGGGGAAATATAATCTTTTTTGGCTTGAGGAACCTTTAAGTCCATATAAATCATCAAGACTTCCCGAGCTAAAAAGTCATACAGATATTCCTATTGCTCTCGGAGAAAACGAGTTTCGTACCTATGGATTTAAGGATCTCTTTGAAGCTGGCGCAGTAGATGTTGCTATGCCAGACATAGGTCGCGTTGGCGGAATTTGGGAAGCAAAGTTAGTTTGCGAAATGGCTGAGAGCTTTGGAGTTCAGGTATCCCCACATAACTATTCTTCAGGCGTATTGCTAGCAGCAACGTTACATCTAATGGCGGCAACCCCATACTCAAACCTTCTAGAGTACGATGCTTCAGATAACTCAATCTATCATGAGTTCTTTCCAGAACCGTTAGCATTTGTTGATGGAAAACTTCCAGTTCCTCAGAGACCTGGGCTTGGAGTTGAATTAACAGATCAGATTTTAGAAAAATATAAGGTATAAGGTGCAGAAGTTCTCAACTATTCTTTTTGATTTTGATGGTGTCTTAGGTAAATCTGTAGAGGATAATTATCGAGCTTGGAGTTACGCACTTAGTAAACAAGGAATTGAGATCGAAGCTGAGGAATATTATTTACTTGAAGGACATCGATCCCCTGATGTCGCTACCAAAATCTTAACGACCCACAACTGTTCGCTTAACGTGATCGATACAATCGTCAAAGACAAAGACGATCACTATATACAACATAACCGCTTTGCTTTTTATGAAGGCTCCGGTGAAGTCGTTGATTGGGCGAGATCTAAGGGATTTAAGATAGGTGTTGTCTCTGGCGGATCAAAAAGAAGACTGATGAGCACAGCGGCTAAAGAGCTACTAGATCACCTAGATGTAGTAGTAACAGCTGATGATTGTACACAAGGGAAACCTCAACCAGAGCCATATCTCAAGGCAGCCAAAAGTCTAGGAATATCACCTGCGAGCTGCGTAGTTATCGAAAACGCTCCTTTAGGCATACAAGCAGCTAAGAATGCAGAGATGGTTTGTATTGCAATTTGCTCTACCCTCGACAGGAAACATTTAAGTCAAGCGGACTATATTGTTGATTCTCTTAAAGATGTTCCTGCATTGTTAGAATCGATAAGTTAGGAGAAAATTTATCACATGAGATCCGCAACACTTGGTCATATTCCAAATCTTCCAGAAAAATTCGGAGAAGAATTCGCTCTAGAACTTTTTAAGAGAGCAAATTTTAACCGTCATTTTGAATACAAGGTAAAGGAAGCAGCTGAAAAAAAGCTTTTTACAATTCCTATTTATCTCTCTATCGGCACTGAATTCAATGCTGCTGTATTTTCAATGATGCTACAGGGGTATAAGATTTTTGGTCAGCATCGTTGTCACTCAATTTACCTTAGCTTTGGCGGCAAACCGGAAGCACTAAGAGATGAATTACTTGGCCTTGAAACTGGTTGCTCACGCGGCATGTCAGGTTCAAATGCTATTCAAGCCCCAGAAGCAAACATGTTTGGACATAGTGGCCTAATGGGTGAGCAGGTTCCAATTGCATGTGGCGCGGCTTTTGCTTCTCGAGAACCGTGCCTAACAATTTGTGGAGATGCATCAGTAGAAGAAGACTACATCTACCCTAGCCTTGGCTGGGCTGCCACTGAAAAACTACCTATGATTTTTGTTTGCGAAGATAATGACCTGAGCATTTTAACAAAGGTGTCAGTTCGCAGAAACTGGTCTCCCGCTAACGTTGCTGCGTCAATGGGCATACCTGCTGTTGATATTGCCGACGATCCCTGGGTTATTGCATACCATCTAGAAACTATGAAAGAGAATCTACCAGGATTTTTAAATATCAGATCTGTGCGCCATCTCTGGCACGCTGGAACGGGAGTTGACGATGTCCCGGAATGGGATCGCTACCAATTAACGACAGCTGCAATGGAAAAACTAGGGCTGAAGTCAAAAATGAGCGTTATTGAAGACGAAAATAAAGAAAGAGCCCATGCAATCTGGGCAGATTGCTTGGAGGACTGATCTTATGACACTCGCTGAAACAATCCAAGACATCACACGCAACCATTTAGAAAACAACAATGGGCTCCTCTTTGGCCAATGCGTAACAGCAGTTGGTTGGATTGGAGGAACTGTGCCAGATTGCAAGAATATTGTTGAGATTCCCATGACAGATGTTGCAGGCCCAGGATTTGCTGTTGGAGCAGCTTTAATGAATCGCAGGCCTATATTTGTAGTCAGGTATCAAGGCTTTATGTGGTATAATTGCAGCTCCCTCGTTAACTATGCTGCTAAATCTAAACAGGTTTGGGGTGTTCCGGTTCCAGTCTTTATTAGGTCAATCGGCATGGAGGGTAACGGTATTGGACACACTGCTTCTTCATGCTTGCATAGCATCTTTATGCATCCCCCAGGTCTACCAGTTGCAGTACCGATGACACCTAATGAGTATCGTGAAGTCTGGAATTATTTCTTAGAACACGATGATCCGATTTACGTTAGTGAACATAGAAAAAGCTTCACAAACTCAGAAGAGTTTGAAGACGAAGTATATGAAGATGCTGATATCACGATCATTGCACTCTCTATGGGACGTATGAACGCTTTAGAAGCAAAGAAAATATTGAATGAAAAAGGTATCAAAGCCAATCTTTTTCACCAGCTTTGGCTAAAGCCGTTTAAGCCAAAGAAGGATATGCTAAAAGCACTTAACCAGACTAAGCTTGGGCTAGTAGTTGACTCCGATTTTGAGATAACTGGGGCTTCTCGATCGATTGCGTATGAACTAATGCATCAAACTGATGCCTCCGTGCATGCACTTGGCCTTGAAGATAGGGTATGTGGTGTCGCTTCTCATCTCGAAAACATAACCCCAAGTCCAGAGAAAATCGCAACAATCGTTGTCGAATTAGTATCTAACGTGAAGCGGGGTCATCATAGTAAGGTGTAAAATATGAATAAAAAACACGATATTGATCTACTTCTCGTCAATGCTCCTGGGAAAGAACGCGTCTATCAGGTCTTAGCCAAAGATTATGCTGCTTATGAACCACCTATATGGGGCGGTTTGATGGCAAGCTATGCCAAACGTCATGGGCATTCTGTTGATATTCTTGATGCTGAGGCCTTACAGCTTAATTTTGAAGACACCGTAAAGGAGATAATCGCGAGAAAACCTCTTTTAACTGCCTTTGTAGTATATGGACAACAACCATCAGCTTCTACCCAGTGCCTACCTGCAGCGGGAGCAGTTTGCAAACTCCTAAAAGATACAGCACCAGATTTCAAAACTATAATGTTTGGCACTCATATGAGCGCCCTACCTCAACGAACTCTTGAAGAGGAAGCAACTGACTTTGTGTGCAATGGCGAAGGTCCGGTAACAATTGAAAATCTGTTGCAAGCGCTTAAGAACGACGCAACAAATCTGAAAGATATCCCCGGCCTTTGGTATACAGAAGATGGTCACTCAATGGGAAATGCACCGGCTGAGAAATTCAAAGACCTCGATGCAGAGTTTCCTGGCATGACTTGGGATCTACTCCCTATGGACAGATACAAAGCCCACAATTGGCACTGCTGGGATCATATCAATGAGCGTCAACCCTATGCTTCGCTCTATACAAGTCTTGGGTGCCCATATAAGTGTAGTTTCTGCTGCATTAACGCCCCATTTGGCGGATCAGGTATTCGCTATTTCAGTCCAGAACACATTATTAAAGAGATCGATATTTTAGTTAACGATTATGGCGTTAAGAATATCAAGATCGCAGACGAAATGTTCGTCCTAAATCCTAGACACGTTCTTGGTCTATGCGATCTGATCATTGAGAGAGGTTACGATCTAAACATCTGGGCCTATGCTCGAGTCGATACAGTTAAAGACAAGTATCTTGAGAAACTAAAGATGGCTGGATTTAATTGGCTGGGGATTGGAGTAGAGTCCGGAAGCAAATTTGTCAGAGACGGAGTTGAAAAGGGAAGATTTGGAGATACTGACATAAAAGCAATCATCCAAAAAATCCGAGATCATGGAATTTATGTTGGAGCCAACTACATCTTTGGACTACCAGATGACACATTTGAAACGATGAGTGAGACTTTACAACTTGCTCTCGATCTAAACACAGAGTGGTCAAATTTTTATAGTGCCATGGCTTACCCGGGATCTCCGCTACATATTATGGCATCTCAGAAAGGCCTCCCATTACCTGAAGACAAAGGTGGACCTGGTTGGATTGGGTACTCTCAACATGCCTTTGAGACACTCCCCTTACCCACTGATGCTCTTTCGGCAGGTGAGGTAATAAGTTTTCGTGACAAAGCATTTGATGTCTACTTTACAAGCAATGCCTATCTTTCAATGATGAAAGCAAAGTTTGGTGCGGACGTTGAAAATCACATTCGTGAGATGACAAAGCACAAGCTTGATAGAAAGTACGCTGTATCAATCCCTGACGATGCAATGCAGGTAAATGTATAAGTATGACGACTGCTATTATGCCCCACATTATCTTTGTTGGTGAAAAGTGGGCTGACTCAAACCCTTCCTTTGGAATCTCCGGAAGCGAGCATAGCTTTTGGAAGGCATTAGATCGATACAAGGAAGGAACTTATGAAATTATACATTTTGATGAGTTTTTTCAGGAAAACAATCAGACAGCTGATAAATTCTTGCTAGAGAGATGTGCGGAAACAAACCCAGCTTTTGTCTTTATCACGTGGATGTTTCTACCCGAAGAACATCTTAATCCAACTCTAGAAACCCTCTTTACAATTGAAACTAAGATGAACATCCCTGTAGCAACATGGTGGGGAGACAGTCATTTAGATAGCGTCTTTCAATTAGCTGAGATGCTTGCCCCATTTACAACAAAGACTGTCGTTGCAGACTCTGCTACAAACCATATTGGTAAAACAAAGCACCCTTCTCGCTTCTTTTCATTCCCGATCCCAACGGATTCTTCTATTTTTTTTGATGCAGGAAATGTTAGGGATATACCAGTTAGTTTTCTTGGAAGCATCTCACACGATGGTCGAAACGAGTTTATTGAAAATATTAGAGCTGCCGGTATTGAGATTTTCAATCAAGGTGGCCAACGAGAGGCAAAGCTAACAGTTGAGCAATATGCATCTTACCTGCAGCGCTCTGCAATATCGCTAAATATCCTTAAGAAACCATTTAATGCAGTTAATGGTCGTGTCTTTGAAACAACACTAAGTGGAGCATTGCTTCTTGAACCTGAGTGGTCCGAAGCTTCGCATTGGTTTGAACCCTATGCTGAATTCGTACCATACTCAGATGTGGATGACGCGATTGACAAAATACGCTACTACCAAAACAACGATGCTGAGCGAATAAGAATCGCTAAGTCTGGTCACGACAAAGCACACCTTCTTTACACTTCAGATGGATACTGGAGTCGAATTTCTGAAGAGATTAAAGCATTCGAGAGAGATTCAGCGGCACTATCCGCGTATGCTGAGATACAGATCAACAAAGAGAACTACTCTCAAGCAATCGAGATTTTATTAGATGCTGAGAATATCGATCCAAACAATTTTGAAAACAAAATCAGACTCTCAGAATGCTATATAAGATGCGACAAGCAGGGTGACGCACTTTCATACATACAACAAGCTAAGGAGCTTAGTCTGGACGAACTAATAAAAAACGCGCATCTTGCAAGAATAGAATCTTTAGCAGGAAACGTCGAGGCCACACTTGAATATGCAAAGCGTGCGCTGCACTACCTTGGCATTGACAAAACTGGCTTCCCTTGTCGATTAGTTGGAGAAGCCTTAATCAGAATCGGTTCTATCGAGGATGGAGTTACAGTCTTTCTGCATGCGCTCTCTTCAGAAAATCAGCCGGCAACTTACATGAGATTGATTAAGCTTTTAATTGAAACAAATCTAATACAATTTGTACCTGGACTAATCCCCAACTACTTGGCAAGCGAGCAGATAGATCCTTTTGTACACTTGTATCTTGGTTCTCTGATGCACAAGGAAGGTATTTTAAACAACTCTGATTTTGAACAATGGCTAAGCATTGGACATGCCATGATTGGAGAGCAAGAATTAAAAAGACGAATCTTACTTGCAAAATTTCAGGGAGAACTTAGATTTGCAAGTTCTGCGATTAAAAGTTACTTGTTGCTAAACCCTCAGAGTAGCGTCTCAAGGGATCTGGAATTGATTCAAACAGAGATTAGGCTAGCTTCTTAATTTTTTCTATTATTTTTGTAGTTGAGATTTGCTCAAATGTAGCTGGACACTCTCTGTCAAGCTGAACAAGTTCAGTTCCGTAGTCATCAAGTAATCGAACTCTGTCTTCAGTATCTACGATGTCACTATTTACTACATAAACATTCGGTTTAAGCTTTGAGAACACAGGTCTTAAATGATCCAAATGCCTCGGTACATTTATAATTGGTATAATGAAAGCATGATCTACTGGCTTTAAGGAGCTTACTAATTTCAATCGAACTGACTCATTCAGTACTGGACGATCCTCCCCCTTTTCCTTCTTGATAATCTCATCTGGACCTATACCAACAACGAGGAGATCTCCCCTTTTCTTACACTCTTCAAGAAAGATTGCGTGCCCAGCATGTGTTAAATCAAAGCCGCCGCTACAAAAGACTATTCTCGTCTCAGGATTTTTTTCGCGAATTTCTGCTAATTTTGCAAGAGTTGCCTGCATTAGTAACACCAGTCCTTGAAGTTTCTGCCAAACAAAAGTTATATCTATTAACGACGTTTTCTAGCCCAAACCTTAATTGAAAGTTGCGCGATAAAACGTCAATAAATTGACACTTTCATACATATATCAATGGATTTATAACCTGTTTGATGCTCAAATATCACTTATGGCCTCAACAACTATTCACAATGATTTTATGAACTTAAAAGAAGAAAGCGCACTTATCTGTGGTGCATCTGATGGAATTGGAAAAGCAATTGCCAAGGCTTTTATCGAGCATGGTGCTTGCGTAACCCTATTAGCAAGAAACGAAGAGAAGCTCAGAGCTATATGCAATGAGCTTGGCGATAAAGCAAAATTTCTCGTTGCTGACTTCAATGACCCACAAGGGGTACAAAGTGTCGTTGCGCAACATTTATCTGATAATCAAAATTTTGATATTTTAATAAACAATACAGGCGGCCCTACCCCTGGCATGCTTCTAGATGCCGAGATTACAGATTTTGAAATGGCCTTGCGAATGCACTTACACTGTTCACATCTGCTTGTTCAGTTATTAGTCCCAAAGATGAAGTTAAAAGGGCATGGCAGAATTATTAACATCATTTCAACCTCTATTCGTCAACCAATTGAGGGGATCGGTGTTTCAAACACCACAAGGGGGGCTATGGCTAGCTGGGCTAAAACGCTCTCCAATGAGCTCGGGCCTTACGGAATTACTGTAAACAACATTCTACCGGGCAGTATTGAGACAAAGAGACTTAACTCACTTATGGAATCGAAAGCTATCAAGACCAACAAGACCTTCGATCAAATTCAAGCTGAATCAATCGAGACGATCCCTCTTAGAAGAATTGGATCACCTGAGGATATGGCGAATGCAGCATTATTCTTAGCCTCCGAAAAAGCCTCTTACATTACAGGAGTAAGCTTACCTGTTGATGGTGGCAGGCTTCAATGCATTTAGGAAGCCGATGACATATCGACTCTTAATGAAGATATCAAAGCAAGGTCATTTTTCTTATTATCATCTGCTGGCTGGTTATTGTAGCGGTCTGTTAAACTAAGCACCAAACTTAAACCATCTGTAATTCCAGCCTCTATTCCAAGTTTTGCATCTACAATATAATCACTTGGATCATCAATAACCGAGATTATGTCAACATTCTGAAAGAATTTTGATGTAGGTGAAATCTGCCAATCAAATTTATCGGCTACCCTGACTGCTAAATCCTCCTGCTCATTAACTCCAAGCTTCTCTGCAATTACAGCTGGACCAGCTTCTATACTCAAACGAAACTTATCATCTTTTAAAATAAAAGCTCCTAGTGCAGGAGAAAGAATAAATCGATATTCGACATCAGCGATAGCATCATGTGATCCATCAAGTCCGATAAAGAAATATCTCATAGGATTAAGAAGGTGTTTGTAATGTGCCTTACCTTTTAAGTACTGCACATCAGTTTCTCCATCTGTTTGACCTTGACTACCTTCTGCCTCAAAAAGCCAAATATCTTTTGACTTTTCTCTTTCAATTTTCAGACCTAGCGAACCAAGTGTAACATCACTATTACCCTGGTTTACATTCAGTCCAAATAAGGCGCTACGTTGCCAACCTTTTTTGGTTCCATCTTCAGCATTTGCATCTAAAATAAAAGCAAATAGGAACAATACCGCCACAATTAGCTTCGCATTTTGCATTTCAAACTCATTCTTAAAAAATGATTAACTAAACTTAACCAGCATACTTAACCGAGCAACCATAAGGATCAGTCTTCGAAACCTCAGAAGTACTATTAGTATTAACACTATCTAAAAATGTAGCGATATAATTCGTCCTCTCAGAAAGCTCCATTGAACCTCTCTTATCGTTATCAATTGCACCTTGATAAGCAATTTCTCCAAATGGGTTTATAACAAACATGTGGGGGGTAGTTTTAGCTCCGTAACTTTTTCCTACAGCTCCATCCTTATCCATTAAAATTGGATAAGCCACTTTATACTTCTCTTTCCATTTTAAATTATCAGCTTCGCTCATATAATGCGTACTGTTAATAGCAATCCATGCAACATTTTCTCCATGGTACTTATTATATAGATTTGCCATTGTTTGCTCTTGATAGTGTCTCTGAACAAACGGGCAATCTGGGTTCATCCATTCAATCACAACATACCTTCCTTTGTAATCACTAAGAGAAACCATCTGTCCATTTTCGTCTGGCAAACTGAACTGAGGAGCAGCCTTTGATGTCTCACAGAAGGCTTGCGAGCAGAAAAGCATAAGTGATAAACATAAACAATTTATGTATTTCATAGTTTTCCCTTGTATTGATTATAAACTTCAGTATTAGCCAGCTTTTCTTCGCTGCCTACCGCAACGCTTTCGACAAGTCTTGTTTTGCCCAAGACGCAAACTTCATTACAGGCTAGCCACGATACATCTGCCTTTATAGACAGATTTTCGCTAGGTTTAAGTAATCTGGCTCCACGATAAAGCAGAACTTCACCCTCATACCCCCTTCCCTCAATCTCTCCAGGTTGAATAAATGTTTTAAACTCAGGCCAATAGATCTCAGTAAATGCAGCCTCAGGTGACGAGGTGAGCTTGATCTCTGTTGCAAGGCCGGCAACCCCAGGATCTTTCCAGTAAATATGCCAACCCGGTTCAATTTCAAAAAAAACTCCAACATGAAAGGCTTTATTCTCAACAACCTGAGCTCTATCAAGAACCAAACGTGCTTTAACAGGCTCTGGTTTTGCATGTAAGGAGACAGGGAGACCGAAACAGAAAATGATAAGTAAAGTCAGCAATTTCATTAGAATAGAGCCTAGCTCAGTGGGCACAATTTCTCAATACGAATTGCTTGACTGCTGAGATATTTAACATTTATATCAGAGCTAATATTAAGTATATTGAACAAAGGAGGTTCAATCTATGGCTTCAGCAAAAGCTGCCCCGATCGATACATTTGGTTTCGCGACTGGTTATAGACTTGCAAATAAGTATGAAGTTTTAAGTTTACTCGGTGGTGGATGGGAAGGTGAAGTTTATAAAATTAGAGAGATAGCAACAGGTATTGAACGAGCTGCTAAATTCTTTTTTCCACACAGAGATCCAAAGCGAAATGTTTGCTCCTGGTATGCCAAGAAGCTTCACAAGTTACGATACTGCCCAATCGTGATTCAATATCACACTCAGGAAACTATTACCTTTAGGAAAGAAGCAATGAATTTTTTAGTTTCTGAATATGTCGAGGGTGAACTTTTAAGTGATTTCCTAAAAAGACAACCTGGCAAAAGGCTTTCATCATTTCAAGGTCTACATCTCCTCTATTATCTCTCAGCAGGAATTGAAAGTATTCACCATTTACGTGAGTATCATGGAGATCTGCATTCAGAAAACATCATCATCAGAAGATTTGGTCTTGGCTTCGATATAAAACTTCTAGATATGTTTCATTGGAGTGGCGCTAAGCAGGAAAATATCCAGGATGACGTATTTGACTTAATTAAGATCTTTTATGATGCAATCGGTGGAAAAAGGTTTTATGCAAAACATGGTCCTGAAGTAAAAAATTTGTGCTGTGGATTAAAAAAGTCATTTATTCAGAATAAATTTAGAAATGCTGGGCATCTAAGAGAATACTTAGAAACAATGCATTGGGATTAATTGATGGAAACAGGGATTCAATCAACACTATTGATTGATGAATCAAATAGACAAGAACACTCCTTGCAAGCTGGTTCAGGCAAGGCTTGGATGCATGTGTCTCGTTATCCTCTTCCTGAAGTTGAGAAAACTGAAGACTCTGCTGCAGTATTTCACCTTGGAGACAATACAAGTATCCTAGCGATTGCTGATGGGTTTGGAGGATGTCGTGGGGGGAAACAAGCGGCAGAGATTGCAATAAAAACTCTTGAGAAATATTTAAGAAACCATCATTCAAACGGCAATGAACTTAGGACCACCATTCTAGACGCATTTGAGGAAGCAAATAAGAAAGTTTTAGACTTGGGCATTGGTGCCGCTACGACATTCGTAGTTGTTGAAATAAACAAAAACTTTGCTAGAAGTTATCATGTTGGTGACTCAATTGTACAAATTGTGGGTCAAAGAGGAAAACTAAAATATCAAACGATTTCCCACTCCCCTGTTGGCTACGCAATTGAATCAGGCTCATTGGAAGAAAAAGAAGCAATGCATCACGATGAACGTCATATTGTATCAAACATGATCGGTGCAAGTGATATGAGAATTGAAATTGGCCCTCGCATCGAACTTTCAAAACGAGACACTATCTTGCTTGCCAGCGATGGACTAACTGACAATCTGCACACTAATGAAATTACTAATATCATTCGCAGCGGCCCTGTAGCACAAGCATTAGAGAACTTAGCAAAACGAGCATCTCATCGAATGCTTTCTGAAAATGGCAACACCCCATCTAAGCCTGACGACCTAAGTATAATACTCTTTAGATTAGGAAAATAACTAGAGCAACTCTAAGAATCTATTCTCAAGCGATTCTCTAAGGAAATCATCTTCAATCTCCTGAAAAATATCAATTGCAAAAGCTTGCATTAGCATATGCTTCGCCTGAACTTCTGATATTCCTCTTGCTCTGAGGTAAAACAGGGCATCCTGATCAATCTGACCTACAGTAGCACCATGCGTGCACTTAACATCATCAGCCCAAATTTTCAGTTGAGGCCGAGCATCTACCTCTGCATCCTCTGAAAGCAAAATGGCTTGATTTGATTGTATTGCATCAGTTTTCTGAGCATCAGGTCGCACTATAATAGTTCCACTAAACACTCCACGTGATTTATCTTTGTAGATCCCTTTATAAAGCTCATTACTGTGACAATTAGGTTTTTTATGATCAATCACGGTAAAATTATCTACGTGCTGCTCCTCACTAAGCACAGACAGCCCATATAGATGACATTCGATCTCTTCACCGTTGAGAATTGGTGTAACTTCATTTCTGATTAGCTTTCCACTATAGGAGAAGCTGCTCGTGCTAAATTTTGATTTAGCTGACTGAACGACCGCCATATGTCCATAATGGGTAGCCTCGCTTCCCTCTTCCAAAATTTTATAATGCTTGATATCGGCAGATTCATCTAAAAAAGCTTCGGTTACAGCACAAGTGAAATATGTATTCTGTCCGAAACCTTTATAATTCTCTATAACAGTAGCCTTACTATCTTTTCTAGAAACTAGTAAAACACGAGGATATGAGACTGTTGGCCTAGAGTGCACAGTCGAAATGAATAGAAGCTGAATTGGTTTTTCAATCTCAGCGCCCTCTTCAATTTCAATTAGGGCCCCATCGTTAACAAAGCCTGTGTTTAAGGCAGCAACACCGTATTCTTCTAAATTTACATACTTCGTCAAATGCTCGGAAAGTAAATCTTTATGCTGTTTATCAGAAGACTTCTCTAAATCAGAGAAAGAACGAACACTAAGCCCTTTTTGATTAGTAATTTCTGAGAGAATCGGAGCAAAAACACCATCAAGAAATACAAGCCTATCGCCAGCTAGTTTAGCAAGTGCAAGCTTGTTAACGTCTTCGATTGAAACTTGATGCGACTTTAAGAAAGCAGCAAGCTCAAAATCATTCTTAACTATAGGTTGAAGATTTGTATACTTCCAATCTTCGCTAGTTCGTGGAGTTGGAAAACCATTTTTAACAAAAGCCTCAAATGCTTTAACTCTCACAGAATGTAACGGCGATGCTTTTGAACCATTAAGACTCTGCTCAAAGGTCTGAAAGTTTAACTGATACCACTTCTTAAGTTCGGATTGTTTCTCGGCAACGTTCATCTATTTTCCTGTAGTGATTACTATGCACTCAGATTGTCATTAACCCAACTATACCCCTGCTCCTCTAGGTGCAATGCTAAATCCTTGTCTCCAGATTTAACAATTTTGCCATCAACTAGAACATGCACGAAATCAGGCACAATATAGTTCAATAAACGTTGATAGTGAGTAACAACTATAAATGATTTTCTAGGATCTTCTTTCTTAAGAGTATTCACTCCATTAGAGACGATCTGCAAAGCATCAATATCTAGACCAGAATCTGTTTCGTCCAAAACACATAGTTTCGGATCCAAAATTGCCATCTGAAAAATCTCATTACGTTTCTTCTCTCCCCCTGAGAAACCTTCATTCACCGAGCGTTTAATCAGCTCCTCATTTAACTGCAGCAATTCAGCTTTTTCTTTAATAAGCTGGTTGAACTCACGAGGTTTCATTGGCTCTTGTCCTCGATGCTCTCTAACCGCATTAAATGCATTACGTAAAAAGTAACTGCCCATAACTCCAGGAAGCTCAACAGGATATTGAAATGCTAAGAACACACCCTCACGTGCACGTTCTTCCGGATCCATATCAAGCAGATCCTTTCCCTCAAAAATCACTTCACCCTTGGTTACTTCATATCCGTCACGACCAGCTAAAATATTAGCCAAAGTGCTCTTTCCGGAACCGTTCGGGCCCATAATCGCATGTGTTTCACCTGGCTTAATCTCCAAGTTAAGCCCTTTTAGGATCTTCTTCCCTTCGATTTCAACATGTAGATCAGAGATCTTTAACATCATTTCCTATTCCTCGTATTACAAATCATCCGACACTATCTTCTAAACTAATTGCCAATAGCTGTCGTGCCTCAACAGCAAATTCCATCGGCAACTCTTTAAATATCTCCTTACAAAAACCATGAACTAACATTGACACTGCATCCTCCGTAGAAAGCCCACGTTGATTACAGTAGAAGATCTGATCTTCACCAATCTTACTGGTTGTTGCTTCGTGCTCAACTTTAGCACTAGGATTTCTAATTTCTATGTAAGGAAAAGTATGTGCTCCACACTTATCACCCATTAACATTGAGTCACACTGAGAGAAGTTTCTCGCGTTTTCAGCACTCTTCATAACTTTAACCTGACCACGGTATGTATTCTGGCCACGTCCAGCAGAAATTCCCTTACTAACAATTGTACTTTTAGTATTTCGACCAATATGGATCATCTTTGTTCCTGTATCGGCCTGCTGCATATTATTTGTAATTGCTACAGAATAAAATTCCCCAACGGAATTCTCACCTTTCAAAATACAGCTTGGATACTTCCAAGTTACCGCAGAACCAGTTTCGACCTGAGTCCAAGAGATCTTTGAGTTCGCGCCATCACAAATACCACGCTTAGTAACAAAGTTGTAAATTCCACCCTTCCCTTCCTTGTCTCCCGGATACCAGTTTTGAATAGTTGAGTATTTAATCTCAGCATCTTCATGCGCAATTAATTCAACTACTGCGGCATGCAACTGATTTTCATCTCGCATAGGAGCAGTACATCCCTCCATATAGCTTACGTAACTTCCCTTATCAGCGATAATAAGAGTTCTCTCAAATTGCCCCGTATTCTGTGCGTTTATCCTAAAGTAGGTAGAAAGCTCTAGCGGACACCTTACTCCAGGGGGGATATAAACAAAGGATCCATCAGTGAATACAGCAGAGTTCAAAGTCGCAAAAAAATTATCGGTGTACGGAACAACAGACCCTAAATATTTCCTAACTAGCTCAGGGTGATTTTTAACAGCCTCGCTAAAAGAACAAAAAATGATTCCATGCTCTTCAAGCTGCTCTTTGTAAGTAGTAATAACAGAGACACTATCAAAAACTGCGTCGACTGCTACACCAGCTAAACGCTTTTGCTCTACAAGTGGAATCCCAAGTTTTTCATAGGTCTTAAGAAGCTCAGGGTCAACCTGATCCAAACTTTGCAATTCAGGTTTCTTTTTTGGTGCTGAATAATAACTAATGTCCTGGTAGTCTACAGCAGGATACTTAACAAAAGCCCAACTTGGCTCCTCCATCTCTTGCCACTTTCTAAACGCTTTAAGACGCCATTCAAGTAGCCACTCTGGTTCTTCTTTTTTAGCTGAGATGAAACGAATGACATCTTCATTGAGCCCTGGAGGCACAGTGTCAGAATCGATATCAGAGTAAAAACCCCACTTGTATTCCTGCTTAGTGAAGTTCTCTATTGTCTCGTTATCTGTGCTCATCTATCACCAATTCCTATCTCAGAATGAAGATTGAATTCTGAAAAACATATTTTATAATCAATAAGTTAAAAGTATTTACTATACTTGACCGATTTACTCAAGTATATATTAGGATGTCTAAAAACAAAAGAATAGATGACTAAAAAAGCCGAATTAAGCTAAAGTTTACATTAACTTAAGACCTACTGCAAACGACATGAGAATTACACGCTGGGGAGAATACGGGATACACTGTGCGGCCTATATCGCCAAACAGCTTGTTGCTGGGAACGACAAAGTTGCGGCTACAGAGATATCGGAGTCACAACAGATCCCAATTGATTACACCCGTCAAATATTGCAGCGCCTGAAACAAGGTGGAATTGTCGAAACCGTTAGGGGTCCACATGGAGGCTATAAACTAGTTGGCGCACCTGAGGAGATCAATCTGTCTCAAATCCTAGTTGCAGCTGAAGGTGACACATTTGAAGTTATCTGTGAAACAAATCCACTAAGCCATGACAGATGTGGAAATGGAACATGCTGTTCACTCAAACCTATCTGGTATCGACTTTCACAACATATCAATGACTTTTTGAGCAATTACACTTTAAAAGATCTACTAGAGGAGCAGGATAGAGGAGAAGATCTCCCGATTAAGATTGGCGCACTTTCTGCAAGCCTCCCCTCATAGCGAAGACGTCTTGATAAACTCGATAACATCGCGTTTAGTTCTTGTTGCATCAATTCTATTTTTTGCTGTTTGGCTCTACTTAACATTTTCGCCTATTTCTCCAGCTTCATTACTATTCACCGATGACGGACCACTAAGCTTTGCAATTGGAAGATTAACGCTTCAGGGACAAATCCCACTGCTTGGACAACCCTCTCATTTCGGTGGACGGCATTTAGGACCTTGGTACTATTATCTTTGCGCAGTTTTTGAACTTATCTCAGGCAAAGACCCTTTTGTAACCGCTCTTTTATTTAGCGCGCTGAAAGCAATTACGGTACTATCGCTAATCTGGTTTACCGCAAATCTTTTCCCACGACACAAGTATATCTACTATCTAGCAGCAGCAGTCCTATTGTTTTGCGGAAGTCTGACCTTTGTTATTTCAGTCCCTTGGGTCAACCACTTCTTAATCGTTCCCAGCAGCTTAACGTTGATCTGCACCTACTTATGTCTAAAAAATGGACCTAGCTACTTACCATTTTTCTTGGCGGCGGCGAGCCTACAAGTCCAAACATTTTTTGGCAGCGCTCCTATGGCCGCTGTCTGCGCTCTAACAATCTGTGCGCATCTTTATCTTAACTTTGAAACTTTCGAACCAAAGAAAAATCTAACTTCTCTCTTAGGAACTGCCCTATTTTTGCTAAGCTGGGTGCCAGTTCTTCTTTATGAAGTTCAATTTGATAGCAATTTAGCAAAATTGTTTGCCAGACATTTCGAAGGCCATCAATTTACAGCACCAATAAGCGATGCTTTTCGATTAGTTTCAGAATTTCTATTGTTCTATATGAGCGGTCAGCCGATTGGTGAGCATTTTTCTATCGCACTTATATCAATTGCAGCAGCAATTCTAAGCTTGATTCTTATCAAAACTTTTTATGAATCCGAAACTCCCTTACAATATTTTCTTATAGCTTGCATTGTTAGCATTGCATTTCAGGGCATCTCATTAGTAAACGTAGAACCGCCACTTCATCACTTCTATTTAAACTGCCTGATTCCTGTTGTTATAATCTTATCAACTATTGTCTATGGCTCTCTGCTCTCCGCTTTACTAGCGCCAAAGAAACTTACCCTCTGGTGGATTACTCCTGCAGTGGCCACAGGCCTAATAGCCTTGGTGCTTTCTCCAAATATACATAGATTTAAGCTTCAGTATGATTCTGTTCCATTCTCAGAATTAGAATCTTTAAAGCACGCGAAGGAAGTTAGCTCACTTATCGATAAGGATAATAACTATAATTCAAATTTCAAATTAATCCTTAAGGGAGAATATCAATCAAGAAAAGCCGCCATCTACCTATTAGCCAAAGAAATTGAATATGCCCGTATGCCATATGCTCCATATTTCAAAGAGCTTCCAGCATTCAAGCGTAAAAAAAAGAAGCGCCGTAGTAAGATTGATAGTGCCTATCTATTAGTCTGTGGCAAAAATGTTGCACGCAAAGAAATTGCTGCCATAAAAGATGTTTCTCAGTACTGGACCTTTGAAAGGGCTGTAGATTTAACCAGTTGCAGTACATGCCAAAAATGCGCTTTAAATAGATTCAGCTCTAAATCATAACCTCTCGTGCTATCAGCACACATGTGTATAAATAAACTCATGAACAGAAATGAAAGACTGAAGTTTGATGGTGAGGAGCTAACTGTGATTGTCAGCTCTGGTGAGAATCAAGAGTCAGGCAAGGTATATTTAAAAAGCTGGGACAAACAAGCTCGCACCTTTCGTGGGATAAAAGGACTCTTAGTTTGCTGGGCAATTGGTGCTATCTCTTTAGGTATTCCCATCGTACATTTTTTTTCGGTGCCTATTCTGTTTTTGGCAGGTTTCGTAGTCTTCTTTATCTTAAACTCTCAAAAGAGCCTTATTGTTGGGGGAATGGCAACATGTCCAAATTGTCAGAACGAAACAGAGATAGCAAAAACAGCAAATCGATGGCCGATTCAAGACATCTGCGACCAGTGCTCAAAGCACTTTAAGATTACACAAGAATAGCGTTAACCAACTCTTGCTAAAAGCAAGTGGTACTTTGGACGCTCAATCGGATTCTTAGATTTATACACGATTCTTGAATTTTTGCCCGGACTTAAAGACTCAACAAATTGTTGATACTGATCAGATCTGACAACAACATAAGCATCATTCAAATCATCGGTATAAAACTCAAGCCTATTTTTAAGATAAAAATTTAGGCCGTAGGATTTTGCATCAGTTGAAGCTGTGTATAATGCAGACGACCCTGCTATCTTAACAATTTCTTGAGAGAAACTTTTTGCTGATAATGAATCACAGATCGCAGGCAAGACTAAGGCATTTAGCACCGTAAATTGAGTAAAATATAAAAAAACTGACTGTAGTGTTTGAATCTTAAGTTCTGATTTATTAAAAAAGTTTTTGAGCATGAATAAAGCAACAAAAATCAAAGGCAGAACTAGTAAAACTTTCCCAAAGATTGAGAGATCGGAATATATCGCCGATAAAACTGTTTGATAGTGCAAAATCTCTACTCTATCCTTTTCTCTTGAAACGAATTGTCCAAGATCTAAAAGCCTGGAAGAGATCAAAATCAAAAGAACATTGGCAACCAGCACAATTGATACAACTGCACTATTAAAGAACTTAATTGAACCTTTCGAAGCAATAACAGCTTTTTGCAGAAGTGCTGCAACCCAAATCGCTAAAAATGGATAAATTGGCAATAAATAAACACTTCGTTTACTAGAGGGAATTGAGTAAAAGATAAGAAAACTTGCGACAACTATTAGACTATACTGATTTAGGTGCGACAAATTACTAAACCAATTTCTAACCAAATTAAATGATTTAATTTTCCTTAGATCCTTTAGCTTTAAAAATCCAATCGGCAATAAAAACAAAGTCCAAGGCAAGAGGCCTAGTAAGACCGTAGCATAAAGATACATTGCGGGATGAGTGTGCGGGTTATCATCCTCCATTGTGCTATTAAAACGTGAAAAATTCTCATTTATGACGACATCTAAAAAAGCCTGGCCACCTTTATTATAAGCTAAAATATACCAGATTGAGGCGAGCACTACGGCTGGAAGAAAGACCTTTAACAAAACGATAGTAGATTCCTTGAGGTTTATACCCTGATTCAAAAGCGCCAGGGTAAAAATACCGCCAGGCAAAATCAAAGCTACAGGTCCTTTCGTTAAAGTAGCAGCTGCCAAAAGCATGGAGATAGAGTAGAGCAGCTTAGATTTTCTTGAATTTAGCCATTCAAAAAATAGAATCAAAGCAGCAACAAGAAATGCTGATAGAGTCATATCAACTCTTGCGGTCAATGACGCTCGATACCACTCTATTGAACCAAAGAGCACAACGACACTTAAAATGGCGTGGTCCTTAGTTGTGTATCTTGTTAGAAATGAAAAAAGGAGAAGGCAGATTAGAATTGACGAGACAGCTGATGGCAATCTGGCTGTAAACTCTGTAACACTTCCAGAGGCAAGTGATGCAACAGACATAAGCCAGTGAACCATCGGGGGCTTCGTTGCAATCTCATCACCATAGCGAGTCGGCAAGATCCAATTCCCCTGTTCAATCATACCGACGGCGACAAGCGCTTCTCGTGGTTCACCTTTACTATAAAATGGCTTGTTAGCAATAAATGGCAGAGTAAGAAGAGAAAGAACTAAAAATAATCCTAGCAAAGTATGAGAAATATCATCTGCCCTTTTTTCCATTGATTCAGCGATTCGATAAAAAATTACAAGAACTTACAATTACTAACATTTAGATCAAACCTCCATCAAGCCCTTAGTCTTTCGTCTCTTATTGTAGAAGAAATAGGCGCAGAATGTTCCAAGGAAAAGATAGATAATAGATAGTATCAGGCCTGCAATGTAGTCTGCTACCCTACCAAAACGTACGTACTCAAAAACAAAGGTAAACGGCGAAACAAGTACTAATTTCTGTAACCAACCTGGCAGCGTTGAAATCGGAGAAAATGGAGATGAAAGCATGATTAGAATCTGAAGTCCTGTCCAGGAGATGAAAGCGTAAGATCTTCCAAGGTACAGAACAAAACCTCCAAACATTAGGGCTAAGCCAATTGAACTGAGTGCATAAAGTGGCAATAGCTCGGTGAACATTCGGATCTCTGTCATACCACCACCGAATGAATAAACAATAAAAAAGAGAAAAACTAGAAGGTTTAATATTCCAAGCGTTGTCGAGAAAATGATATGAGAAACAAACATCTCTTCTATCCGAACACCCTGTCTTAAAATTTGAGCAAATTCTCTAGACCAAAGATCAAACATCAACATCAAATTTGCCTGTGTTTGAAAGGTTCCAGCGATACTCCAAATAAGATTAATCACAAGCAACTGACTCGCCAAATGTACTTCAGCAATACCGCTTGCGTAAAAGAGACCCCAGATAACTAAAAAAGAAACTGGGAAAACCAGGATCTCAGAGACTCTACCCTTGTCAGTAAAAGTAGCTCTGATGTTTCGCAATGTTAATGCCTTGACTGTATGTACCCTCATTGCCTTTCCTCCTCACGGGCATATCGGATAAATTTCTGCTCGAGCTGCTCTATGTCCCCAAAATCTTCTCGTGGTGCAATCTCAAGCAATTTGCCATTTTTAATAAAGGCAACCCTACTCGCCAAGGAATCAATATCTTTCATATAGTGCGAGGTTAGAAAGATTGTTAAGCCTTTCAAATGAAGCTCTTTTAATTTAGTTCGGACAATGTCTGAAATGTCCGGATCCAGACCTACAGTGGGCTCATCCAAAAAAAGGACTTCAGGTTCTGTCATCAACGCCTGCACCAATCTTAGCCTAGTTTTCTCACCATTTGAAAGCATCATCCACTTTCTATCCGTAAGTTGAGACAGGCCGAATTCTCCTAACAATTGACTTGTGAGTCTCCAGCTACAACGAGACAAGTTTGCGTAAAACTTCAAAATCTCTGAGACGGTAAAAGCCCAATAGTATTCAGAGTCACCTGACATAAATGAGATCTTGTCAAAGAAATGAGGATCGCTTCTCTTTAAACCGAGGACTTCAACATCCCCCTGATCGGGATCTAATAAACAAGAAAGAATGTTCAAGGTTGTAGTTTTACCAGAGCCATTTGGACCTAGTAGTGCAAAGACCTCTCCCCTTTCAATCTCAAACGAAAGTGAATTCAATGCTTGAACGGATGACTTACCAGCTTCAAAACGCTTTGAAATAGCATCAACTCTAACAACAATGTCGGACATAAAAGTAGCATCAAAAAAAGATTACAACGAAATAAGAAAGCACTGGGGTCTCTCCCTGAAGCAAAGAGTAACCTATTACCCTGAATCTAAAAAGAGAGCTGTTTTCGGTCAGAAACTAGGCATTCTTCGTAGTCCCACCTAGTTCAATTTCACATTTCAGATCTATTCATTGGAGACATAGAAGCGTTTAAGCGAGATTTGCAGATAAGGGGGTACATCTTGCGGGTTCGTTTAATAATAGTTGTTTGTGCATAAAAGTAACAATTTTTACGGTATGTGAGGTGTTATCATGAGATTCAAAGCTATTATTCTTTCAACAATTTTTTGCTGTGCTTTTAATGCCTTTGCGCAGGATGAGATCATTACTGGAGCTGTCCAGGTTTACAACATATGTGGAAGCATTAAAGCAGAGTTAAAGCTATGCAAAGCAGACAAAGCTGATCTAATGAACGAGCTTGCACTGTGCGATTCTAAAAAAACAGTTCTTGAGGATCAGCTCAATAGCTGCAACATCGATAAAGCTGCTGCAGAAGCAGAAGTTTTAGTTTTAGAGTCAGAACTTCTAGTTGCTCAGGAAGACTTAAGCACTTGCCAAGCTGACAAAGATAGCTTTGAGCAAAGCGTAAATACATTAACTGCTGATCTCGCTTCTCTTCAATTACAGCTTGCTGAGAAAGCCCAAGAGCTGCAAGCAGCAAACTCAGTTATTGCTAACAACTCTACTCAGATTAGTTCTCTAACTGAGCAATTAAGCTCTTGCGAGATGGCAGACCCAATCTGTCCAGTAATTGAATATGAGCGCAAGACTGCACCTAATGCTCTTGGAATAAAACTTCGTAAAAAAGCAAACAGCCTCGCAAAGATCTTTAATAAAAATGGAACGCTTACCTCTAAGCAGATTGATCAATTAATTAGCATCGCAAAAAAAGCGACAAAAGCACTAGAGCAGCTTAATGAAGATGCTGCTGATGCAAACGTTGAGATAATCCAAGCTGACTAGTTCATAAAGCAATCACAATTTGATTAAAAAGAGCCTCAATTGAGGCTCTTTTTACTTTGAAGAAACTAAATTGCATAATCACTTCAAAGCTTTAGTTTTTTGTATTGTCTAATTGTTTGAATTCGGTTAGTAACTTATTAGCTGTTTAGCAAATGGTTAGGGAGTAGTTGGAATTAGCTATCTCCTTGTGGAGTTTTCTACTGCACAAGGAGATGACAGAGCATCTAGTGTTTTTTCTTTTTTCCCCCGTATTTCTTGTATCCCCTTATTAAGATGGCAGTTTAGTGTCTCATTGCTTACTTTGAGATAGTAAACTGCCATCTCTAGGGGGAAACACGTCCTCCGCGAGACCATATGCACACACGGCAGTTGAAAAAGTGTGCTACACACCTCAAGGAAAACGACCCATGAAGGACCCGTCCTACCGCTCGCAGCGAACGAACGAGACGAAGGCCACCACCACGGCACGCGCCGCCTGCGTGCAGACCCTGGACGCCACCGACTCCGGCGCCCGCAGCAACCTCGACGTCGTCGCCACCTGACGCATCAAGCTCGCGTCAACGCGACCGGCGCCCCGATCGACTCACAGGTCGGGGCGCCCTCGTCGGGTACACAGAAAGAGGTCTGAAATGCATGTATGGACAAGAGATACTATAGAGGATCTATTTCAGGAATTTTTTGCTGCTGTCATCCCAAATTTTTTCGGATACTCGACCTAAGAAATAAAGCCCACATTCACTAGACCATAAGAAACAAGGCCCTTGTTAATGACAGCCACAATTACTGCCACAAGGCTTTGAACTTTTCTCAGTGCTCGTAGATGAGCTCTCACTTTTCTCTGCAGATTTTGAACTTTTCCCGCTAGATGATGAACTCGATGAGTTATAATCTGTTTTATACCAACCTCCACCTTTGAGATGAAAGGCGCTCTCTGAGATTAAGCGCTTTACTTTTTGTCCAGTTGTTGGACATACCTTAAGTGGGTCCTCACTTATCTTCTGTATAGTCTCAAATCTGCTACCGTCTTCACGCTCATATTCGTAAATTGGCATATCTTCTCCTAAATAACTTACGCAAGCTCTTCTCTAGTTATGATGAATGAATTTAAAGAGATAGCTCTAAAATGTATCTAATCACTCTAATCGCTCAGGTCAAGTAAGCTAAAACGTATTGAAAAACAAAGTTGCTAATTTATGTAATTATTACAGTGAGATAAGCAATTCACTGTCTCCCTCTGTTTTTACCCCGACTTCAGGTAACCCAAAGATCTTAATAAGTTCGATTACTAAATTATGTGATTTACCAACCTCTGCAGCCAAAAACCTACCCCCAGTAAGAGAGAGCACTGGAAGCAAATGTTTTGAAAGTTCACTATCTACAACCCCTCCTCTTTCAAACTCATCCATCAGATCTTCTGCTGCATCAGCACCTACAAACTCTGCTCGTTTAGATCGCTCACCATAAGAATAGCTACCAATTGTTACTGGCAAGAGCTCCCCTTCTTCTCGAGAACGAACCCATAAGGTTACAGCGGTACCAGTAGCTGATGTCTGAACATATTCCTTTTTAATCTTAACTTGATATCCCTGATCCGCGAATGCTTGCCTTACACCGGTTATCTGTCTTTCTGCTACAAATCTCTCAGATAGATCTTTGGAAGCCACACTAACGCCACAGATTGAATCTATTTTCCCCTTCTTGGATAAATCTAGCGGAGTCAAAACTGTTTGAGAGCCCTTCGAGTAAAACTCTTCATGGGTAATCTTATGTTTTGGTTTTATCACCAGATCTAACTTAGCTCTACCTCCAGGCTCAAAATCACGTGTAACTAGCCTCCACTTGAAATCGGCAAATTGTTTGTAAAAAGGCAGTAATACCTTCTCGAAATAATCAATTGAAATTGAACCTGCTCTGTCACTTGCGCCTGTAACCTTAAGATGAGTAGTGTCTGATGCAAAACAACACCCCAATAATGCTACAACTAAAAACTCTGAAATTGAATTTCCATTCCCTAAATGAATGGTATAACTCCCAGATTGAATGACTCCGGGGAAAAGCTTGATACACTTAGAGCCTAGAGAAACCCCTTCCGATTCAGCAGCTGTTAATTTAAGAAATGCTTTTGTTAAGGCTAACCCAGAGACAGAAAGACCATTACTACCTGGACGATGTTGATCTGTCTCAATCTGAACATCTCTTGAGGTGAGTGCCGCAAATGCCAAGGAATAAAGAAAAACATGATTTGACGTAGACTGAATAGATAGCATTAATTTGTCTGTTCTGCTTCAGCGAGCTTTCTTTCATATTCAGCTCTATTCATGCATGTATAGCCAGAAACCTTACAGGTATTCATAATATCAAATGGGTTCATTCTCAAAGCAGAACTTCGGCAGATATTCAATTGAACACATCGATCGATTGGGCATTGATTTTCTATAGAACAGTACTCGCAGGTCTTGTTAGCAAAGCAGCCTGAAGCAGAGGATGTCTCTGCTTGCTTTGGAGCAGGGGGCTCATAAGCATCCCAGATAAACAACCCAAACAGGATTAGAGTCATGGTTAAAATAACAATTACTTGCCTTTTTCGATCTTCTTTCATCTATTTAATTATAATACACTTTGGTAACTACAGGAACCTAGTAAGATGAAGGAGTATTTCTCTTCAAAACCGTTTAACAACTATGTCAAAGCTTAAACCTCCATTCCATGACGCAAGAATTGCTGTACTAGATGACGATCCTGACATCTCAATCATTATCAAACTATGGTTAGGAAAGGCTGGTTATCACAATGTTTTTCTTTCTCAAGACCAATCCAGAATAATGCACGATATTGAATACGAGAAACTAGATTTACTACTATTGGATTGGGAGATGCCTGGTCTATCAGGTCTCGAAGTTTTAAAGCAGGTAAGAAAACACAACAAAGAACTCCCTATAATCATGCTTACAAATGTTCAAGATCGAGAGAGGGTCATGCAAGCAATCTCCTCCGGGGTCACTGACTTTGTAATCAAAACTGCCCTGAAAGAAGCGCTTGCTGAAAAAGTCGGCAAAGTTTTAGACAAAATAAAAACAAAAAAATAAGGCGCTTAGCTCCTTATTAAATTCAGGTTTGAGTTAAAGTAGATATTACTCTAGGATTCAGACGTCTTAAAATTATGGAGCTTGAAATGAGTCTGAGATTGGTCACATGCCTTACATTTTGCCTAGTGGTATTACCGTCAAACGTATTTGCTGAAAAGTTTGTAAATGCAGCAGGAAATTATGTCGGCTTCATGAATCTTACGAAAGCTAAATCCTTCAAAGGATTTAACTGCACTCCAACTCAGAGCTTCCCAGTCTCACTAGTCTTATCTGCAAATGGTGGCAAAAAGTTAGTTGGTTTTTTAAACAATGCCCCTTTTCAGTTTAAAGGAAAGGCGAAAAAGAAAACTGTGAACCTCAAAGGAAACTTTGTAGATAGCCAAGGCATTAAACGTACTTTGGTCTTGAAGGGATCGAAGTTCAACACAAGCAATCCTCGCTTTCAGCTGACTGAAACTCTTAGACAGGGAAAGAAAAAAGCTTGTCAATTTAAGCACAGCTCAGATACTACGCGATTTTAGTAACTGCTTGTTCCTTATTAGTTGAAATAACTCTAAGCTTAGTCTTAGAAGGCATCACACTATAAATTGCAGGCACTACAAATAGCGTAAAAAATGTTCCTATAAACATACCTGAGACAAGGACTATTCCTATGCTGTTTCTTGCTCCAGCCCCAGCACCAGAAGCAAGTATAAGCGGAAAGTGGCCTACTACCGTTGCAACAGATGTCATTAGGATAGGTCTAAGCCTTGTACTTGAAGCCTCTAAAATCGCCTCTATTTTGTTTTTACCCTCACGCTGCAAGGCATTGGCGAATTCAACGATAAGAATTCCATTTTTTGAAACAAGCCCAACTAATGTTACTAGACCAACTTGAGAATAGATATTCATCGAAGTAAGCCCCAGAAATGGGAATAGTAGCGCTCCTGCTAATGCGAGAGGTACCGAGCCTGTTAGAATAATAAATGGATCTAGGAAGCTTTCAAACTGAGCGGCTAGCACTAAATATATCAAAACGATAGCAAGCACTAAGGTTATCAAAAGATCGCTACCCTCTTTTCGTAGCTGTCTTGATTCTCCAGCGTAATCAATCTCAAATCCAGCAGGTAGAATTTCAGCGGCTTTTTCTTCTAAGACTGTCAATGCACCATCCAAGCTCATACCAGGTCGGGGAGCCCCCTGTATAGTGACAGAGTTTAGTTGTTGAAATCGCTTTAACTCACGCGGTTCAACACTTTGTTTCAATGACGCAACTGTCGAAAGAGGTATCAATTTGTTACCAGGGCCAGAAACATATGCATCAAGAATCTGTTCTGGGTTCAATCTATCAGCTCGTTTAGCCTGCGGGATAACCTTGTAACTTCGTCCCTGTATATTGAATCTATTAGTATAGTTCCCCCCAGTCAGAACAGAGATATCCCGACCAATATCATTTAGATCAAGACCCATTGTGGCCACTTTTTCGCGATCAATTAAAATCTCACTTTGTGGCAGGTCGTATTTAAGATCTGCATCTGCAAACATATAGGCACCACTTTGGAAAGCAGTTCCTACTAGTTGATTTGCAATATCCAAAAGCTCTCGAGGCTCAGCGGTTGTAGAGATAACCATCTCAACAGGAAAATCACTCCCACCCGGCAACGCTGGTGGAGTTGTTATGATAACCCTCACGCCAGGTACTGTTGACATTTTTCCCCAGGCTTCTTCTGAAATTTTAACAGAAGTACGACTTCTTTCGCTCCAGGGCTTAAGTACCATCCCTGAAAAACCAAAATTTGGGCCAGTAAGTTGGAATGACGTCTTGTATTCCGGAAAAGTTTGATAGATCTGATTTATTCGACTCGTATAGATTAAAGTTTGATCTAGCGATGAGTTCGGTGCCGCTTGCACAATACCAAAAACAACTCCTTGGTCTTCACGTGGAGCAAGTTCTTTTGCAGAAAACATATAGAATGGAAAAACTAGCAACATAACAATCACTGCAGCTGTCAGTACTCCAACTCGATACTCTAAGACACGTTCAAGTAGGCTATCGTAACGCTGCCGCAATTTTTCAAAAAAGGCCTCAACTCTGAGTTTAAGTACAGATGGTTCCTCAGCACTAACAAGCTTCGAGGACATCATTGGGCTTAATGTTAATGCCACAAAGCCTGAAACAAAAACTGCTCCAGCTAAGGTAAATGCAAATTCTTTAAATAGTGCCCCTGTTAAGCCACCCTGTACTCCAATAGGTGCGTACACAGCCGCAAGAGTAATTGTCATAGAAATAATTGGACCAAACAACTCTCTAGCTGCACTCAGGGCTGCTTCAAAAGGCTTCATGCCCTCTTGAACATGACGCTCCACATTCTCCAACATGACAATAGCATCATCAACCACTAACCCTACCGCCAATACTATCGCTAGCAAGGTCAACAGGTTCAACGTAAACCCAAAGAAGTACATCAATGCAGCACCTCCGATGAGAGATAGAGGAATAGCCACAACTGGAACCAAGACAGATCTAATAGAACCTATAAAAAGGAAGATAACTAATATTACTATTAAGATCGTTTCTGTTAGGGTCTTAATTACTTCGTGAATTGCATCTTCAATATATTTTGTAGCGTCGTAAGGAACCCCAAGAGACAAGCCATTTGGAAGATTGTTTTCGATATCAGGTAATATTTCACGAACAGATTTTATAACATCAATTGAGTTTGCATTCGGCAAAACCCACACACCCATAAATGTCGCTGTTTTTCCACCAAAACGAACATTTTCATCGTAGTTTTCAGCACCCAATTCAACATCTGCAATATCGTTGAGCCTGATAAGAGTGTTACCACTATGCTTAACTACCAACTGCTCAAACTCTTCGCGAGATTGAAGATCAGTATTTACAGTTAAGTTTGTAACAACCATCGAACCTTTTGTATTTCCCGGTGCCGATAAATAGTTATTAGCGATCAAGGCTTGTTGAACGTCAGATGGGCTGACATTCATCGCTGCCATTTTATCTGGCTTTAACCAAACCCTCATGGCAAAAGTACGAGCACCTAGGATATCAGCTTTCTGAACACCACTAAGCGATGACAACTTTGGCTGTACGACCCTAGTTAGGTAATCAGTAATTTGGTTTGACTCCAACACATCAGAGTAAAAACTAAGATACATTGATGCAAAACGGTTATCAGTACTCTCTACGTCAATTACTGGCGCCTCAGCTTCAGGTGGCAGTTCGTTTCTAACCTGAGCAACCTTTGCTTGAATCTGAGTTAAGGCAGCATTCACATCATAGTTAAGGTCAAGGTGCGCAGAGATCGTACTAATACTCTGCTTACTAGAAGATGAGAGATAATCAATTCCATCAGCACTCGCTATCGCACGCTCTAGTGGGGTAGTAACAAAACCTCTAACTAAATCAGCGTTAGCTCCGATGTATGCCGTCTTTACAGTGACTACCGCCATGTCACTACGAGGATACTGCCTAGTTGTAAGGCTTGTAATTGCTTGATAGCCGACTAGCAAGAGTATTAAATTAATACAAATTGCTAAAACAGGTCGCTTAATAAAAATATCTGTAAACTTCAAAGTATGACCCTTTATGTATCAGCAGGTTTAGGATTTAGTTCAGTACCAGGAGAATAATCATTGTTAATCTGCACTTCTGCACCAGGCATTAGTTTAAATGTTCCCGAACTAACAATTTCAACGCCTGCCTTGAGACCAGAAGTAATTGAAACTAAATCTCCACGTCTCTCCCCAATTTGAATTGTTTGAGGACTAATGGTTGGGAGAGCTCCTTCATTCTGAGCAGGATTCACCACGTAAACACTATCTCCATATGGAGCAAAGTTCACACCTGACGCAGGAATAGCTAAAATCTTCCTATCCTCTGGCAATACAAGCTCTACATCAACAAACATTCCGCTTCTGAGCTTTTGATCCAAATTAGAAAACTTAGCTTGAAGTAGAAGGTTTCTTGTCTCCTGATCAATTTCGCTACCAATAGTTGTGAGCTTTGCTTTGAACTGCTCTCCCGGGTATGCATCAACACTAAAGTTGACATCACTACCCACCGTCAATTCTGCGATGACACTTTGTGGCACCGAAAAGTTTACATAAAGCTCTTCAAATGAATGAACTGCCACTACTGGGGTGCCAACACTTAACGTTTGGCCTTCATTAACTAGCCTAACACCGGCCTTACCAGAAAATGGAGCAATTACTGATTTTCTATCGATCACAGCTTCTAATCTAGCTACTTCAGCTTCAGCATTTTGAAGATTAGCTAAAGCGGAATCAACATCAGCTTGAGAATTAGCTTTTCGCTCTCTCAAGGCTTGCTGACGCTCAAAGTTAAGCTTAGCAAGCTGAAGCTCAGCTTTTGCTCCTTTTAATTGAGCTTGCTCGACCTTAGTATCAAATGCTACCAAGATCTGCCCCTTTTCTACCTCAGCACCAGATTCAAAACTTACTTCATTAACCCTACCCTGCTCTTCGGCACTTAGCATTGCACCTTGAACCGAGACGAGTGTTCCAACAGCAGAAATGATCTTGGGCCAATTTTGCTCCTCAACTTTGAAAGTAGTAACTGCAGCTGGGGGCATTTTTCTATTCTTACCTTGAGCAATAGCTTTAGAAATCTGCATGTACTTGATAACGCCAAGCACAAAAATAATTGAAAATGTTACTGCAAGTGCAATTGAAATTTGACGTTTCATAATTATCGTTTTACCTCTTTAGACTTCGCGATTGCTTGAGATACAAGCGCTTGCTCAAGCCCAAGTCCTCTCATTGTAAAATCAAGTAAAGTATCTGCCACTTCCTCTAAATACTCTCTGCTGTTAACACTTACATCTCTTAAGCGCTCAATAAAAGGCCTATGCGTAACATAAAAAGAGCACTGCCCGATTATCGCTTGAATATAAATGTTAACTTTAAAAGGATCCGCATCTGGCACTAAGATGTTGACTAAAGACCTCAAGCGAGAGTCGCGTGGAGATATAAAATCATTAACAACAGAGCTAACTAATGCTTCAAACATCTCAGGATCTTGTGCGGGTGCTCCATGAATTTCTCTATGCATCAACCTGCAAACATCCAAGCCCTCAGGATTACAAAGATCAAATAATAGAGACCTTACAAAAACACACAGCTCAAAAGCAGCGTCTTCTTTCCTACTGATATCCTGGCACTGCACGAAATAGTTCTTCAACTCATGACGTCTCCTCATCATTGAGGTTACTGTCTCAACGAAAAGGTTAGCCTTTGAACCAAAATGATATTGAATCGAACCTAGGTTTACACCTGCCCTATCCGCAATCTCACGAGTGCTCACAGCAGCGTAACCCTTCTCAACAAAAAGCTCCGCTGCGCTTTCAATCAGAGCTTCCTTTGTTGGTATTTTCTCAGCAATATTCATATGTTAAATATTTAATCAGTCGTATGACTTAATATTAACATAGAACAAGGGAATAGGTCAATCGACTGAAAAACATAATCTCAAACTTTGTTTATATTACCTAAAATGCTAAAACTCTCCCCATCCTGCACAGGAGAGTGGTCTTTATATGTATTTGGATTATTTGGGGAGCATTCAGCGATGGGCAATGCCTGGGAGAAGATCTACTGGAGCCTCATCTTCATCGTGGCCATCATCTACAGCCTGATCGGTCAGCTTCTGCTCGGACCGGTGAGACTCTTCGGCAAGGAGCGCTTCGAGACCTGCTTCGATTTCTGGTGCGCACCGATATCGTACATCCTCGACGACGAGGAAGACGAGTGCGATGACTACTGACAGAACATGCCCTGCACAGCAGCAAACCCAAATAATACCTCCATGGGTTATTTGGGTTTGCTGCTGTGCAGGGCACCATGTATTTTTTATCTTTGTAATTGATCCCCACCTCTCCTATTCTTAACTTCTACTTAACTTCATATTAGATCTTTATGGGCAGATACCCTGTTAGTATTGAAAAAGAGATACAACTAGAAAAACGAATGGTTGAGTTATCTATCGCTGAAGATGAAATAGAAGAGAAGTTTATTAAGGGTTCAGGTTCAGGAGGTCAAAAGATCAACAAAACATCATCGTGTGTGTATCTACTGCATAAGCCAACAGGTATAGAAGTGAAATGTCAAAAAGACAGATCTCAAGCTATGAACCGTTTTCATGCACGAAGAGAATTATGCGATAAAATCGAGCAACTTATAAAAGGTGAGCAGTCTAAGAAGCAACAGGAGCGTGAAAAAGTACGAAGGCAGAAACGTAAACGTTCAAAGCGCGCAAAAGAGAAAGTTTTAAAAGATAAAAAAATAACTTCTGACAAAAAAGTACTGCGTAAAAATGTTTCTAAAAACTCAGAACACTAATTTTTATTCGCAACATGCAATGTTAATTGATCAAATGGGATATTCCAGCCTTCACTATTACAAGCATCAACACATATTGTTTGAATCAAGCGAGGAAGCATATTATAAGCATAAGCAGCCTCTCCTTTGAAATCGATAATTATTGCTAAGTTTAGGCTTGAAGCTCCAGCTTCCTGAAACTCAACTTTCATGTTTACAATCTTATCCTCAAAGCCCTGCTCAGCTAGAGCAGCACTAAGTGCCGTATGTAATTTTTCAGGAATAACTGAAGTAATATTTGCCTGATCTTGGTAATCAAAACCAAACGTAACCGAAGTTCGAAATCCTTTACTTAAAAGTTGAGGATTTAGCGATACAAAATCTGAGCTCGGATATGAAACGATACTCCCCCCAAGCTTTCTTAGTTGGACAACTTCTGGATTTTGAAAAATCACCTGTCCATATGTACCATCAGGCATAACCACCCAATCATTCACATGCGTTGGAAACCAGGGTTCGTTTGGATCCATTGGCCGAGATCGAAGTTCAAATAGGTCTTGAATAGGAAGCCTCACAACTCCTCCAACCAAAGCCGTATTTTCAAGTAGCGAATAAAAATTTACATCTTTCACGCGCCATGGGATTCCATTGTAAATGACTCGCTCCCCCTCTCTTGTTGGGCCAACATTTAGTAGCAGAGCCCCCTGTGCCCAAAATTTAGGTAGGGCTTCTTTTGTTGCCCAAGCAATTCCTACTAGAAGTAAAATTGCTAAAATCAACAAAACCCAATCTTCAAAGAAGTAAAGCGCTACAATGAATACTGCTATTGAACCAACAATTGCAGCTACAACATAGCTAAGATGTAAAATTCTAGCAGTTAAGGTCGAACGCGAATCACTTCTGGCTGCAGTTCGATCAATTACTTCACGGAGTTTTTTAATCAGGTACCAATAAATGAAAGCAAAGAGAAATGCTAAAAATAGATTCCTTCCTCTGCTTTTAAAGAATACCTGAAAGATATGCTCAATTGACTGTGAGATGGATCGCCGCTCGGACAGTCTCTTATCAAGCTTTTGTTGAGCAATACTTAGTCGAGTCTCAATCTCTCCTAACTTTGCTTTCCAGTCTTCGGTGCTACTTTTAAGAGCTTTTTTGAGCGAGATGTCTTGAGCCTGCTCGGCGCTGAATTGATTTATATTTTCAATTGCCTGCCTTGCTTTTTCACGTTGCAATGCATAGCTCGCAACTTCTTTTCTTAAAGCATTTATCTCACGTGGCTGACTTGTTAACTGTTTTAACTCATCTACTAATGGCTGCAATAGATCTTTAAGATCTTGGCTCCAAGAAAAATTTGTCTCAGTTAACTCAGGACTAAAAACCGCTAAATCAATCCCTGAAGCAATCTCTGTGAAACTTTGGTTTAAATCTTCTATTTTGTTTGAGAGTGCCTCTATCTCCCTGGTAACGTCCTCTTTTCTACCAAGTGATTGGTTGCTCTGCAGCAACTTCTGCTTTTTTGCTAAATCTGCTTTAGAAGTTTCAATAGATTGTAGAATTGACGCTAAGCTCTCATTTTTAGATTGGGTTTGTTCCTGCTCAACTTGAGCATGAACCGAAACCGCAAAAAGCAGGACGAAGGTGAGTAGATAGAATTTAATTATCTTCATAACTTAAGATGCTTATAGCAAAAACTTAATAAAATGAAAAACTTGAAATTAACGAACTGTACTTAATTTTCTCTGCAGGGATCTACGGTGAATGCCAAGAGCTTTTGCAGTTTGAGTAATATTTCCAGAGTTATCTTCTAAAACCCGCTGAATATGTTCCCATTCAACTTCAGCTAATGATGGCGGCTGAATCTCTGTTTGATTATCTGAACCTGAAAACGCACCTAGAATAGTATCTACATCAGCTGGCTTTGTGATGTAGTTGATACAACCTATACTAATTGCTCGCACAGCGGTAGTGATACTACCAAAACCGGTCAAGATTACTATCTTAATTTCGGGATTCTGGCGAACAAGTGAATCTGCAAGTTCAAGACCATCTGCACCAGGCATCTTTAGATCAATAATTGCAAATTCTGGATCTATCTTAGGTAAAAGACTTAACGCATCAGAAACTGAGCTTGCCGTACTTACTATTAAAGATCTTTTTCTTAAAGCTTTAGCCAGCCTTTCTCTAAAGGTATCATCGTCATCTACAAGCAAAATGGAACTATACTCTTTCATCTTATGCAGCCAGTTGATTACTTGAATAAGGAACAGTCAAAGTTACAGTTGACCCCTTCCCTAATTCCGACTCAATTCTTAAATCTCCTCCGACATGATCTGCATAAGTAGAGACAAGAAAGAGCCCCAATCCCATCCCTTTTCCAACTTCCTTTGTCGTAAAGAATGGTTCTTTAACTTTCTCTAAATCATGAGCGCTGATACCTAAACCAAAATCTTTAACTGTACAGCTAAGTCCCTTTAATGTCTGCTTCAATTCTACTTTTATGATTTGTTGATCTTCTGAAGCATCAAGCGCATTCCTGACAAGCGAGGTCAAAGACTGGACTAACCCATTCAAGCAAACGAGCATTGTATTATCTCCACTACTCAGCAACTCAATCCTGGCTATTTCAGTTGCAGCAAAGCATTCAAGTAGCTTGTTTTTAACGTCATCAAGCGTACAAGTTGTAGGCAACTCTCCTGCTAATGCGCCTCCACGAATTCCCATCTGATCAATCACATTTCGACACCTTCTTACCTCAGAATCAATTAGGTCAATATCCTGCATTATTCCTCTTGGTGCGTTACAAGCACATATGTCACGTTTAAGCTCGCTTGCTACAATTGAAATTGTGTTCAATGGCGTCGCTAATTCGTGCGCTGCTCCTCCCGCAAGCGTTGCAAGTGCTGATAGCTGATTGTGTTTCAATTTTAAGATCTCAAGCTCTTGCAGCTTAGCATCTTGAGTTTTTAATTCTGTTCGAATCCTATCTAAGAAATACACAACCAAGATAGCCGCAACAACAAAAGCAAACCACATACCATACAAATGCGCATTGAAACCTTTCACTGCAATTGCATGTTGCATATGGGAATGATCCTCATTCTTAAAAAACAACAAGCCAAAACAAATAGATGAAATTGATACAATTATCCAACTCCACAATTTGCCTAATACAATCGCAGATAACGCAACATGCACTAAGAAAAGAACTGTAAAGGGATTTTCAACACCTCCACTAAGGTAGAGTAAGCTTGCGAGCAAGAAGATATCAAAAACTAATACAGCGGCTACAAGCTTACTTGAATCTTGTATCAACTTAGATAACCTACGCTGCAAAATGTAATTTGAACCAATCAGAGTTAGTAGGATAAACACTATCGAGAAAAGCTCGACCTTTATGTCAGCAAGAAAATAGACAAAGGAAATCGCAACTGATTGACCGATAATAGTCCACCAGCGAAGTAGTACTAGCCACTTAAGTGAGAATTTAGCCTCTGACATATCAAGCAGAGTATCTCTTGCTATCTAAAAATCAAAATATTGGATTGGGCTGGCGTAAGTTATTGAATACAAGAAAAAAATATGGGACTGCTTGCGCAATCCCATACGGCTAGAGGTAGTCACTACATACAAAGTAGGTTCCCCGATTCTTTCGAATCAGGTGTGTGCATATTGCGCACAGTATGTATATATCGTTATTCAAACTCTATGCCAAGCGTTGCATATAAAATAATCGTTTTTGGTCACCACAAAGTGCGCGTAATGCACACAGCTATATTTTATCGAGCAAAATCAACAAGTTGGAAGTGCGCAGTTTGCACACATTTCTAAGAAAAATCCACAAAAATACCAGCATCTTAGTAGATTTATCCACAGGCAATTTAGCTTCCTTTATTGCGTGCCGAATTAAAGAGTGTTGAGAGTAATATATGGCAAAAGACCTACGACAAGCCCTACTTGACTGCGTTGAACTGATGTTAAGACCCATCATCCGCTTTTGCGTAGTGCAATCTGTTGCAATTCAGGACTTCATTGAGCTTGTAAGGATCCTTTACGTTCAAGCTGCTGCGGCAGAGATGGAGAAACGAGGAGAAGAGGTTACTGTAAGCAGATTAAGTATCGTAACTGGACTTCAAAGAAGAGCTATAGACAGAATTTACAAACGTGAAGAATCAAAAGATTCAATCTCTATTACTACTAGAGTTATAGGTCAGTGGCGATCTGATAGGAGGTTTCAAAATAAGGCCGGCCGCCCCCGCACCTTAGGTTTTAAGGGTTTAAACAACGACTTTACACGCCTTGTTACCTCCATTAGCAAAGAGCTACGACCAAAGACAGTAATGTATGACTTAGAAAGAATTGGTGCAGTTGAAATTACTGATAAAGGATTAAAACTTAAAGCAAAGGCGTATCAACCTAGGAACAATCCGATCGAAGAGTTTAAACTCATCTCGAGAAATACGCATGATGCACTAATGGCGGCCTTAGAGAATATTGAGACTGAAGATGGTCAACTTCCAAACTTTCATGCTACCTCCATTTACGATAACATTGATATTGAGCAGATTCCTGAGATTAGACAGTGGTTCATGAAAGAATGTGATAAGTTTCACACCAAAGTTGAGAAGTATTTAAGTCAGCACGACCTCGATATCAACCCAGAATCCAAGAAAAATGGCGGCAAAAGAGTCGTCTATGGCAGCTTTACTCGTACAAAATAACCTTACTTTAAGTGGCTCTATATATTGATTTTTCTTATATTTTGAAAAATCTCCATTAATTTTAACCCTTGTCAGTTTTTATGCATCATAAATATAATAAACCTAGTTGGTTTTCAGGTAGGATTTTTACTTGTAAAATAGAGGTATATGAAGAATCCAAGCGTTGTTCTTATTACCGAAACTGTTGGTGATTTCACTTTGGAGCTTTATCAGACCCAAAAGGGACGTTTTTGGGCGAAAGCTTTTCATAACCCATCTCAAGTTAGCTACATATCGTATTCCTTTGAAGACTTGGAAGTAGCTGTAGAATCTGCAATTCGAGGGTGCATAGGCGAGCTTAACGATCCTGATGCTGTTTAAAAAATAGCCTAAGCAATTTTTATCAAATCTAAGTTCAAGTAGGCTGCAAAAAGGCGGGCGGTCTCAAAGAGCAATTCCTAAGAATATACCCAATGGGACCTGGACCCGCACCTTTCATCTCCGTCTGATGAGGTTGATTCCGTCGCGCGCGGTGCTCAAGCCGCTACGCGAGGTACCGAGACTGCTACCGAAGCGACTGACACGCTCGGCGTCGTGCAGCCCCTTGTCGACATCGTCGAGGCTCACGCCATCAGCGACATTCGAGGAACTGCGCGCCGTGTTGTCAGCGCTCGGGGTCACCGGCACCTGCTGAGGAACCACCTGCTCGAAGCGATAGCCGAGCATGGAGAGCTCGTTCATCAACTTCTCGCGGCGGGTCTTCTCGCGGCCCATTCGAGCCGAGGCAGCGTTGTGCAGACGCGAACCCTGGCTGTAGGCCTTGGTCAGACGTCGACTCAGCAGCTTGATGTGCACGGTCGTCAGCTCGAAGAGCTTGACCTTGCGGTCGGTGTTGCTGGTCGCAGCATCCACCTCGGCGACGAGGGACGCGTACTCCTTGCTCGACTCGTCCCACTCCGCGTGAAGCGGCAGACGGGCCTGACCCGAGTCGACGAAGTTCTGCGAGACGGCGATGCCGTCGTCCTCGTAGTCGTTCGTGAGTTCGGCGATGAGCTTGCCCTCATCCTGACCTCCGACGTTGAAGAATCCGAGACTGGTGGCCCCGGTCTCGTCCTTCTGTCCGAAGTCGTTGCTGCTGACGCAGCCACCGAGCGTGAAGACCGAAAGGATGATGACGATGCTGTAGATCGTGAGGTTGCGCATGGCTAGATTCTCCTTCTGCATGCGTCCGTCAAGTTTGAGGCGTAAAGCCTCTGTCCAGGTCCCAAAAAACCAAAGAAAGACCTATGGCTCTCTGAGACGTTACCCAAATATGTTTAAAAAGAGCCTCCGTGCATTTATTTCAAAACACACAGAATTGTCTTATTGTTATGAAGAGGAGCAGATTAAATGTGTGCTATGCACATTCTAAGAATTCATTAGCTTAAGCACTTTAAAATACTGATTTCATAATGCTTTTTTCTATGATATCCTGTATTTTTCGTATTTTTAGAAATCGCCTTAAGCAATCATAACAAACACAGAGTTTTATAAAGAGAGTATGGAGAAGAATTACATCACCCCACAGGGACTACAGAAACTGCAGGAGGAGTTTCGAGAATTAAAGTCTGTTGAACGACCACAGATAGTGGAGACCGTTGCATGGGCAGCAGCAAATGGTGATCGTTCTGAAAATGCAGACTACCAGTACGGCAAGAGAAGGCTAAGGCAGATAGATAAGCGACTCGAATTTTTAACCAAAAGACTTGATATCTGCGAAGTTATCGATCCAAGCACAATCAAAAGTGACCGAGTTCTTTTCGGCGCTACTGTGACAATCGAAGACGAGGATGGAGAAGAGAAAATTTACAAAATTGTTGGGGTTGATGAGATTGATACAGATAGCGGTTTAATTAGCTGGAGATCCCCATTAGGCAAAGCCCTTTTTAAAGCTAAGGTTGGAGATTATGTTACCTTTCAGACACCAGGTGGAGAGCGAGAGGTTGAGATCTTAAAGATCAACTACATCTAAGAATCTCTGATCATACTCTCCTACTAAGTATGACCAATCATATTTAATTACTGCATCTGAATACTCAGATTTTGTTTGAATTGACTTTATGCACTTTTGATAGAGCTCATTTAACTCTAAATAGTAACAGTCACTAAACTTAGCTATTGGTAAAATCTCTGGATAACTAAGTCTATTTGGTAAAAGTGGTGTAGTTTTACAATAGATCGCCTCAACGATACTAACACCAAAGAAATCCTGATTTGATGTTACCGGGAGAATATCAGAGGCCCAGAGCCAACTAGCATACTCACTAAAATCTTCAACAAACCCGCAATGTAAAATATTCTCTGAAAACTTTGATTTGATAAGGTCAAAAACATCAGGCACCTGACAATATGATTCTCCAAGCAACACTAACTTAAAAGAAATCAAGTCCTGTTCTAACCTTAATAGTAGTTCATAAAAATCAGTCGGATTTTTATCGTACTCCCATCGATGGTTCCAAAGAATTATTGGCAAATCAGGTGATAAATCTTGCTTAAGTTTATCTCCCTTCTCTTTAAACTGGTTGAATCTTTTTAAATCAATTCCAAGGTAAAGCACCTCTGATTTAGAACGGATCAGTTCCGCACTCGCAAGCTCGTTATAATCAGGAAAGAATTTCAGAAACCTAGGCAATTCCTCCAAAAAGCTATCAAGGTGATATCTGGAGTTAAAGAGAACTCTATCTGCTGACAAACAAGAGCTGTAGTTTATAAAGCCATAATGCCGATCTCGCTCTAAAGCAGGATCTGGATCAGACTTCGACCAGGGGTACGTTAATTGATTCTCATGAAAGTAAACCAGAAAAGGTATGTTAGCTGTTTGGCTTCGAGTGAGTGCCTGAAAAATCGTTAGATCAAGCATGTCTGAAGCAATAAATAGATCAGGCTTAAAATCCCCCTGAATATATTGCTTAGCCAAGCTAACTGCACCGCCATGCATTCTCCACTTCCAGTACAACCCTTTAAGAGCTAAGATCTCAATAGAGTGAGCACTATTTGCTTTAAGTTGTTTAGCCCAGGAAGCATGAGAACCTGCAAAGAATGGTTCAAGCAAAACGATATTCATGATTAAGCTTAGCACCACAAAGTAATGAAACGATACACTTTTTTATATTTCTTACTTATCCTAACCCTTCCCCTGGTAATTGCCCCTCTTCTCTTTGATCAAAACCAAAGCATGATAGCTCTATTCATAAGTATTGTTGCTTTGTGGTTCACAGAACTTGTTCCGCTGGCTGTAACAGGCATTTTAGTTCCAACTTTGGCATGCTGTTACGGCATAACTGATCCTAAGTCTGCTTTTGCTCCATTTGGAAATCAAATTCTCTTTTTATTCATTGGAGCCTTCTTCCTAGGCAAGGCGATACAAACCTACAGATTAGACAAACGTGTAGCATATTCAATCCTTAGCACTAAACTTTGCTCTTATTCTCTAAATACACTAATTGCAATCTTCGCATTAATCTGCTGGTTTTTAAGTATGTGGATTTCAAATACCGCGACCTGCGTTATTATGACACCAATTGCTTTAGGAATTAGCGAAATCATAGGTGATAATTTTAGCGAAGAGAAAAGCCACAAAAATTTTACAATATGTATTTTGTTAATTACTGCCTTTGCTTCAAGTATCGGTGGATTAGCTACTCCGATTGGCACCCCACCGAACGTATTAGCCATTGAGTATTTAGCTGAGTTAAATCAGACCATCTCTTTTTTAGACTGGATGAAGATAGGAGTGCCTATCTCACTTTGTATGCTTGTCGCACTCCTGCTTATTCTTAAACTGAAATTACGGTTCTCAAAGATTGACCTTTCTGAGATTAGGCTCCTTTTTAAGCAGAAGCTACGTGAGCTTGGTAAAATTTCAGGAAGCGAGATTGCAGTTTCATGTTGTTTTTTGATGGCAATAGTACTTTGGATTTTACCGGGCGTACTTGCTCAATGCTTTCCTGAAAGTCAGAGCATATTGCTGATTAATAAAACTCTAACGATGGGAATCGTTGCCTTAATTGCATCTATTCCCCTGTTCTTGATACCAACCAGGGATGGCGAAACAATTTTAACATGGGAACAAGCTCAAGATATCGATTGGGGAACAGTTTTGCTGTTTGGTGGAGGCCTCTGTCTTGGAAATTTATTATCTGAAACTGGACTCGCTGCAACTCTCGGTGAAAGTATGTTTTCTTCAACTAGCAGCATAGCAACAGCAACTGCTGTTGCTGTTTTAAGTGGAATCATCCTATCTGAATTCAGTTCAAATACAGCAGCGACAGCCATCTTAGTACCAATCATTGCTGCTACATTTGGTACAACTGGAGACTCAAGCATAGCGACTCTAATCATTGCTGCGGCATTCGGTGCTAGCTATGGTTTTATGCTCCCTGTCTCAACTCCACCAAATGCGATTGTATATGGCACAGGCAAGGTCCCTCTGGGGGAAATGATCAAAGCAGGAGTAATCTTTGATTTTACAGGGTTTGTAATAATAAACTTACTGCTTCATCTTTTCTTATGAAGCTACTTTAGGCACGACTAAAACTGGACACGGAGCATGCCTTAATACCTTTTGTACTACACTTCCTAGCAGAAGCGATCCCGTAGCACCTCGTCCATGGCTAGCCATCACAATCAAGTTATATCCTCCCCTTTTAGCAAAATCACAGATCTCATTAGCTGCACCTGCATCCGTCATTACAACCTGACAATCAACATCCTCCTTATGAAATGAGCCCTTCGCAATGTCCTCTAACTTCTTTTTTGTATCTGCAATTAGCTCTTCTTTGTAATTCGTGATCGATTCTGGATTCGGAATATATCTGTATAGAGCCACAGGTATCTCTGTTTCCTCAATTACCGAGAGCAAGGTAATATCACTACCTTCCATTTTCTCTTCGTAGCTCGAAAGATCAAAAGCATTCTTTGAATCGTCTGAGAAATCTGTCGTAACAAGAATCTTTTTAAAATACATAGGACACCTCCCGAATCTTTTAAACGGACATCACTAATAGACTAGTCCAAACTGAAACTCGCCGCAAATATTGCTCTAGTTATAGTGGAGTAGAAAACTCTAATTTAGTTTGGATATTGATTAAAAAAACGAGTATACTCATCATAATGTTGATCTTTAATTGGGGACTAGGACGATGAATGCGACTAAACCAACTCCTAAATTCAAGACAGTAAATGTCTATCGAAGCCCGTTAGCTGAGCTCCCTGGAATCGTGATTTTCTTTGGACTCTTTATCTCCATGTTCTATTTTAATCGAGAATATCCAGATACGATCCAACATATTCCACTACAATTAGGGGACATGTTGTACTTTGACATCTCTCTCCCTCTTTTTGGCATTCTTCCAATTTTATCTTTTGCTTATGTAGCTCATAGGCTTTTGGATGATAAGTACGTTATCGATCAAGATTCTCTTAGAGAGATCTCTGGATTACTATCTTTCAATAAAAAGGATATGAGAATTCAGTTTGAAAATATTAGAGGGATTGAGATTGATCGAAACCTCTACGAACGTCTTGTGAACGTTGGGGACCTAAAGGTTGGAAGTGCCATGCACGAAGGAATTGAAGCTCACTTAGCTGGCATTCGAAACCCATCTAAATATCGAGATATCATACTTGAAAGAATGAAAGCTGCGAAAGCTCAATATTCAAACGTACCCCATGTTGTACATGACTAAACTTGATCTTTAAGTTCTTGCTCTCCGTAAGCAACTTTATATAGCTCTTCAAGTTTGACATCTACTTCACCTGGAATATGCGCTCCGCTACTACCAGTGTATCCAGTGATGAGAATCTCCTTTATAAGCTTAAAAGAATTCTTTGCTTCTAAGGTATTTGGATATTCTCTAATGCACTGCTCTAAAAATAGTTCAGGAAGTTCATTCACGAAAAACAGCGGCAACTTACTATAGCTTAAACCAATTAAGTAAAGCGCCCTTCTGCGCTTTTCATCAGAGAGCTTAGTATCATCAAGAACTTCATGCAGAAGTGCTGTGGAGCGCAAAAGCTCTACTGCACCAACCTTACCAAAGTACGGCATCTGCACATCAAGTGCCTTTCGCAACAAGGATTCCGCTTTACTTAAAGTATCCTTCTCCTCATCCTTCTCAGTTGACCAACGTCTAAGTGCGATGACCCAATCAGAAATTTCCTCTCTTTCATAAGGTCTCAGGTTTGTCTTTTTTTGCAAAATAAAATCTAGCTTAAACAAGGCTTGCTGAGGATCATTGTTTACACGTGTATATATAATCAGCCACTTCCTTAAAGCCTCTAGTGAACTATGTCCTGTTGGTGGGTTTATAGCAGCCTGGAAAAAAGCAGCCTGTGCTGAGGGGTACTGTCTGGAAGCAAGATAGAATTCCCCTTTGGATAGACTATCTAGTTTATCAAGATTTACGTTTTTATCTGTAAATCGCACATCAACTCCATAACCAGTATGGCACGTCTGACAATTATTAGAGATCGCTCTAAGTCTCCACAATGACCAACCGGCACTGTTAGTTTCAAAACCTTTATTCACCTCATCAAGCATCTCGGCTAATGATGTCATCTGAGCATTAAATCCAGGCAACTTCCTATACTTAGTATCAAAGGATTCAGCACCATGGAGTTCAGCGCTTAACTTTGACACTAGCTTCTTAATCTTTTTTTGATTTTGGGCATCTTCAAAGCGACTACTATCAATTAAATATGGCTGCAGATCCTTAAACGAGGCATAGACCTCTAACATTGTATTTTGAATCGCTCCATCCTTCGCAAAGACTGTTAGGGGAAGTGCTAGAATCAAGAATTGGAATATTCGCTTCATATGTACTTACTCAATAAATACTTAAAACTCTTAAGCAATCACCTCATATCATTTTTCCGGCGATCAGAACACTTGTTTTGACTTATCTTGAGCAAAATCTTCAAGTATAGGATTTCATGTTTATCTGAGCAGTAATCTTTTATAGTATGAGCTAGGTAATTTAATAGGATCAAAAATGAAAGTTAGAGACATAATGACTTCAAACGTATTCTCAGTTAAGAGCTATACCGACCTCAACTTTGCTGAGCTTGCTACAGAAGTTTGGCATATTCGCCATATCCCGGTGGTCGATGAAGAGGAGCAAGTCATCGGACTTCTAAGCACTCGTGACATAGCTGAATACCTTGCTAAGCCAAATGCAAATCACTTTTTACCAGTCAATGAAATTATGAGCAAAGAGGTATCCACAACAACCCCTGAAACGGATCTTAAACAGATTGCTGCCGAGATGTACGACAATAAAATTGGCGCAATGCCTGTAGTAGATGATGGCAAGCTAATTGGGATTATATCAGAGCGGGACTTTATAAAAGCTTTTCTAAAAAAATAATGCTCAGGACTTTGAGACCCGTCTTGGCTTAAGATCCATCAAGATAGCTACCCATTGAAAATCATCGCTATGATCAAGCAAGATCTTAACTATCATAGTTAACGGTACAGACATAAGCATACCTGCTGGACCCCAAACCCAACCCCAAAAAACTAATGACAAGAAAACAATCAAAGGTGAAAGCCCAAGCTTTCTTCCCATCAAGATAGGTTCGAGCAGATTACTAACACCAACATTTATCACCACATAACCGATAGCTAAGCTTAACGATCCGCCCCAACCAACTGTTACCAGACTTAACAGAACAGCTGGAACTGATGCGATAATAGAGCCAATCACAGGAATATAGTTTAAAAGAAATGCTACAAGTCCCCAAAGCATAGGGAAATCAATCCCCATAAAAGCTACCCAAACACCAACTAGCAACCCTGTTAAACCGCTGGTGAGAGTTTTAATTGCAAGGTAATGCTGAACCTCTTGAGTGATTGAGGTAAATCTTGATATGTCGGCCTTGCCGTCTAATGCAGCGCGAAGCTTAACTCTAAAGTCTGCCGCTTCATATAGAATAAAGACAACGATAATAATTACCAAGATAACATCAGAGAGCGCACCAACCGATCTCTTCAATGTAGTACCAAAAAGCTCCATCACAGATCCCGGTTGAATCATCTGAAACATCTCAGTCGTAGTAGTATGGATGTTATAATTCGCTAACTGTTCCTCTAGCTGCAAAGTAAGCTTACTAAAGCTATCACTGTATTTTGGCAATTCAGCGGTAAATGCATTAACAGAGGTGGCAAGTAGTGTTCCGATTCCAGAAAATATTGCAAGAAAAAGTAACGCCACAAGAGATACGGATATAAACGTCGGGAATCTTCTACGCTTCATCCAAAAAACCGGCCCAATCCCGATGATGGCTAGAAAAACTGCAAACATAAATGGTACAAGCAACGACTTTGCGGTTTTAAGCCCTGCCACGACTATGATAATTGCAGCTGCAGCAAATAGCAGTTTCATACCTGGCAATTGGACTATTGCACTGTTTGATTTTTGAGATTTCATAAATTCCCTTTAGATTGAACAGGTTGCCATGAAGCGCTGGATCTGACCAGTACAATCGCTCTATGGAAAGACCTGTAATCCTTCGATATATTAGCGCTAATGGACAAAAATATAAAATCACAGGGCATCCTAAAAGGAACTGCCATCATCGGCTCTCTAACATTAGTAAGTCGAATTGTAGGGTTCGTTAGAGATCTACTTTTAGCAAGACTTTTTGGCGCAGGTTTAAATGCAGATGCATTTTTTGTCGCATTTAGAATTCCAAATACCCTTAGAAACTTTGCGGCTGAAGGCGCCCTCACCGCTGGGTTCATTCCTGTGTTTTCGCAAGAGCTAAAAAAAGGACGTGAAGAAGCTCAAAGATGCATCTCAGAGGTTGCAGGGTTTATGTTGGCAGCAACCATCTTTTTAAGCTTATTAGGCATAATCTTTTCAAACACTATCGTCTCTCTTTTTGCGCCTGGATTTCATAACATACCAGGCAAGCACGAGCTCTGCGTAACATTAACACGCATTATGTTTCCTTACATCGCCTGCGTTAGCGTAGTTGCTCTTGTAGGTGGAGCTTTAAATACGGTTAAAGTTTTTGGAACCGCCGCGATTGCCCAAGTCGTAATGAATATCGTCTTTATTTTAGGTGCAATAGTAGCAGGCAGATACGAATCTAATGTGACTGTAATATTAGCTTGGTTTGTCTTGGTAGGTGGACTGTTACAAATACTTTTGCAATTCCCATTTCTCAAACGTGGTGGCTTTTCGTTATCACCAATATTTACCTACTCTTCAAAAACTGTTCGCAGCGTACTAAAATTAATGTTACCTGCTATGTTTGGAGCGGCAGTTTATCAATGTAGTATCTTTGTAAATACAATCTTAGCATCGCTCCTTAAGGAAGGAAGCGTTTCGTGGCTATTCTACGCTGATAGAATTGCTCAATTTCCAGTTGGAATTTTTTCGATTGCACTCGGCTCAGTCCTGCTACCTGCTTTAGCAACGGCTGCTGCGGAAAAAGATAATTCACTTTTCACAAGAAATATCATCGATTCTTTACGATTTACAACTTTCTTAATGTTGCCTGTTGCGTGTGGGATTTTCATCTTAGCAGAGCCAATAACAATTCTTCTCTTTGAACGTGGAGCATTTACAAGAGCTTCAAGCATACAAACAGCACATGCAATCCAGGCATACTCTGTTGGAATTTGGGGAGTCAGTGCTCACACGATGATAGTCAGAGCATTTATCGCAAGACACGATACAAAAACACCGATGTTTACAGGGATGATTATCTTCTCACTTAGCCTCATCTTAAGCTTATCGCTGATGGGTAGTCCTGTTTTCGAAGAGGGAAATTATATTTACCAGATAACTGCAGCTATTCAGCAAGGCATATTAACAACCCTCCCCTTCATGCAATCCATTAACCTTGGTCATATCGGGCTAGCACTATCTGCAAGCATTGCGACAACCCTGGGCTTTTTCATTCTTTGTTTTAAACTTCACAGAGATGTTTCAGAGCTTGCATGGAAAAAGTTTTTGCAAAGTTTTTTCAAGTCTGCTCTCGTTTCTGTCATTATGGTTTTCGTTATTTTAATCACTGGATCAAACAAACTTGAGCCAATTTGGGCTATTTCCACAACAGCTACATTAGGAATAGCTATCTTCTGTTTAAGCCACCTAGCTCTAAAAACAGTTGAATTCAGGGAAACACTAAAAATTTTGAAGAGAAAATAACAACTTTCACTCTGTGATGGGCTGCATTTTTACAGTTAAATCTCTATCAACTGTTATAATATGATTAACTGGAACTTCATGCCAATCATACTCGATGTTTGTTAGCTTTTCTGAAACAACAATTACAGCTTGATCTCCGGAGCGAGAATGTTTCATCATACAAACCCCATCTTGGCACTCGTAGCTACTCCCCTCCGAATAATACAGTGTAGCTGCAGGCATATCCGGATCTGAGACATAACGAGTAGCGACAATTACCTCTCCATCAGTAACTGCAAGATTTAGATAACAACTTTCTTCAACATTATACTTTTGCTTAATCTCGTTAATGTGCTTAATCGTTGCAAGTAATGATTCTGCAATGTCCTTAACACCAAGCTCTCCTTTTTTCTGTAAAATATCATCAAGAAATAAAGCATAAAAATGCTGGGTGTCTGTTGTTCCATCAACCCACTCATATACTAGATCACTTAAGCGACGCCTAACCTCACGCTTGATGTGACTAAAGCCACCGACTTCACCGTTGTGCATCATTAAATAATTCTCATAGCGAAATGGATGACAGTTCGACTCGGAAACCGTGCCTTCTGTTGCTGCCCTTACATGAGCAAACAAGCAGTCAGTCTTAATCTTAGGAGCGACTGATAACAAATTTCGATTACTCCAGGCGGGCTGAATAGATACAAATACTGCAGGGGTCTGATCAATATCCTTTTCATACCAACCAATACCAAAACCATCTCCATTCAAAGGCTCTTCACGTTCACGAGCACAATAACTTTGGTGTATTAAGGAATTCTCAGGCTTAAACAACAATTCATCACAGATAATTGGAGCACCTCGATAAGCAAGAAATCTGCACATAAGATTAATCCCACATAACAAACTTAAAAACGGCAACAATAATAAGCTTAGCAGTGCTCTTTAAGCACTTATTAAGCTACACCTGTTAACTCTTTTGTATAGCAATCACCATCTAGTTCGCGAATATCTACTGTAAACGAGCACACTCTCTCAGTCGCAGTTCTGGGAAAAGTATCTTTTAGAGCCAAGTGTAAGGCTTTGCTAACTTTTTGTTTTAGTTCAGTGCTTCTGCCTGGAAGGATTGATAGCTCTAAGTGAACGAAGGCCTGATTATTTGAGCCATCTGATACAAAGAAATCTCGACATGGCGTTATCCTACTTTTCATACTACTAATTTCAAATTGTCCAAGTTCGGCTAGTAAGTTATGCAGCCTTAAAAAGAACTCTTTTGGATCGGGTTCTTCGATGACGTTAGTCGAGTATTCCAATTTAAAATGTGGCATCTGATCTTCTTAAAAGGATAAACATAAAAAGACAACCAATAAGGTACTAGAAGCTTCACTATAATCTAACTTTGCCTAACTAAACGCAATCGGCTGAAATTCGCTAGGATTAGCGCCCCCTCTAATATGCCGTAATTATTCCGTTAATTTGATAGCAACTTTTAGAGGATCCAAACGAGAATATAGATGTAGACCGAATTTAAAAACTAGCTATATGAAGCCAACCGTAATCTCAAGATATCTAGACGAAACCCCCGACCTTAAACAGCAGATCGAGCATGCAAAATCCATCATTGAATCAGCAAGGATTGAGAAATCAGTGCTAATCAAAGAAACACGTAAAAAATTTGCAAAGCTACTTAAAAATTCAAAACTGAAAGCAAAAAGAATCGGAATGGCGCAAGGCAAGCGTCAAGCAGAGAGGCTCTGCTTGGAAAAGATCATAGAGACTGAGAAGAAATACAAAGAGAACCTCATAAGCTCACAAAATGATTGTCTGGCACTGGCCATCTCAATTGCAGAAGAAATCATCTCTGAAGAGATTCATCTACATCCAGAAACCCTAGCTGAAAGAATGAAGAAAAGAATCGACGGATTACTACATATCAGAAAAGCTACGATCAGCATAAACCCAGAGTCTGCAAAACAAATTTATGAAGTTCTTAAAGAAAAACTTCCAAACTTAGATATAGATTTGGAAACAGATGATTCAGTTAAACTTGGCAATGCTCGAATTCAGACTCAGGCTGGAACAATTGAAGTTAATTGGCGTGACCATTTTGAAACAATTTCCCAACACCTGCAGTCTAAAATGCAGGAAAAACTAAGATGAATTTTCTAAAAGAACTTCAAGAAGAGATCAAAGCAGCGCCACAAAATCGCTCCTTTGGACAGGTCACTGCGATTAATGCACAAACAATTACAGCACAAATCCCCAGAGCTTCAATTACCGATCTCTGCTACATACAAACTAGAAATTCACATAGAATTCCAGCTGAAGTAGTTGCATTTGAAGGAAACAACGTGAAACTTGCTCCACTTGAAAGCCCAAGTTCGATAACTCCAGGAGCAACAGTTGAAAATACAGAGAAACCACTAAGCATTAAGCTGCATGATGGACTTCAAGGCCAGATTCTGAATGCATTAGGAGAATCGTTAGGTGATTTCGCAAACAGCTTTGAAGAGTGTGGAGGGATAGAAAAAGATGTATTTCAAGCTCCTCCTCCACCCCTAAAGCGTAAGCCTATTGAAACGATTCTAAAAACTGGGATCGCTTCAATTGACAATTTTTGCACGCTTGGTTACGGACAGCGAATTGGCTTGTTCGCGGGTGCAGGAGTTGGCAAGTCCACTCTTCTCGGAATGATAGCTAGAAATGCCGACGTTGATGTAATAGTAATTGCTCTAGTAGGAGAAAGAGGGCGAGAGGTTAAGGAATTCATCGAGGACTCATTAGGTGAAGAGGGCTTAAAGAAATCTATTCTTGTGGTGGCAACAAGCGACGAGCCTGCACCTAGAAGAAAACTTGCACCGTATACCGCAACAACAATCGCTGAATATTTTAGAGATCAGGGCAAGCGTGTTTTGTTGCTAGTTGATTCATTAACTCGCATGGCCAGAGCGATACGAGAAGTTGGTCTTACCGCCGGGGAAATTCCAGTAAGGCATGGCTACCCTACCTCACTCTATATTGAGCTTCCTAAACTCCTAGAACGAGCTGGAACATCTGAAAGAGGATCTATTACCGCTATATATACAGTTCTTCAGGAAAATCCAAATCAAACTGATCCTTTAGTAGAAGAAGTAAAAAGCATCTTAGATGGGCACATATTGCTCTCTCAAAAAATTGCAGAGCGAGGAATAAGACCTGCAGTAGATCTACTAAACTCGATCTCAAGACTTGTTGGAAAACTAGTTGCCCCATCAAGCTTAAAAAAGAGAGCTGATATTATTAAAATGATAGCAAGACTCGAAAAGGATAAAGATATCCTTCTTTTTGGAGGAACTCCTGACGCAGAATTACAGGCAGCGCTTGATGCTGAGAAAAGCATTAACCAGATACTAAACCAATCTCCATATGAGCATATAAACCAAGAAGAGCTCGAGGCTAAAATAACACAAATAAGTACGAGATCTAATCGCTAACGGTAAAGAGCTTGCCATCGTTTAGATAAAGCCGCTCCATCTCTTCTTTGTAAAATGGCCGTGAACCAATTCGTCCGAGAACACTCACCTGATGTCCGGTCTCATCGACAGCCCTGTCCCTATCTAAGCCTTTAGAGATAGACATTGCTCTTCCTGAGGTTTTCTTCCAAGCAATAAGCTTTGGTTTAACATCTGGAGAGAATCCATAATAAGTAGGAACTCTTTCAGGATCCGTGAGCTGAACCACTTTCAATCCATTTTTACCATCAGCAACATATGCAAAAAGACTTGCATTTGTCGATGCAACTTTAACGTCATAGGCATCGTTTAACTTACCATCCGCGTTAAACATCTGATAAAGTTTTGGCTTATCAACCTTCTCAATATCAATAATAGCTAAACCTTCTTTGCCAGCAGCAACATAAGCAAATGTTCTTGCCAGATACATTCGATGCGCATCAGCTAACTTCACTGAAGCGCCTTTTATCCTTACAGGATGCTTCACATCTGTAATATCGACGACATGAAATCCATCTGCATCTGTGACAAAAATATATCTAAACTGAATCGCTACAGCTCTAGGCTTGTTAAACTTAACTCTAGAATGGACTTGAGGCTCAAGTGGCTTATCAAGATCTACGATCACCACCTCATCATCAGTTGCAAAATATGCATTACTACCAGCTAGCTCAACAAATTGAGCACCATTCAAAACTCCATCTTCGTTCCAAGTAAGTGCTCTTTCAAAGAAATTATTTCTAGGTTCTGCGTCAGCCAAGGTATCAACATTAACTAAGATCATCCCCTCTTCACTATCTGAGATTACAGCGTAGTGATAAATCTCATGTAGAGGATCTTCTAAGTTTTCAGGTAGCTGCTCTCTAAATGGAGCTATTGGCATCGTAGTTGGCAACGCAAAGCTTGTCGCATTTTTTGTGCTGATATGCGTGTCATGTCCAAGCGGTGAAAATGGTGCTGT
>JACKAH010000006.1 GCA_020635175.1 Deltaproteobacteria bacterium | reverse complement strand
AAATCTTTCAAATGAGCAACGTGAGAATCTAGAAGTTTCTCAAACTTCTGCGAGATCACTAGTAACGATCATTAACGATATTCTTGACTTCTCTAAAGTAGAGCAGGGCAAAATGGAGCTTTTGCCTGAGTTTGTTGAATTACGCTCGCTTTTAGTTTTATTGGACAAGTTATTCTTAGATAGAGGTAGAAAGAAGGGGGTCGATTTTACTCCGGTTATCGACGGCAGAGTTCCATCTCATGTCATCGTAGACAGTGAACGTTTAAAGCAGGTTCTAATAAACTTAGTTGAGAATGCAATTAAATTTACACCTGAAGGTGGTTTTGTAATGTTGCATGTCTTAGTTGAAGAGATCAGGGATAATAAAGTTGATCTGCTATTTGCTGTTGCTGATACCGGCATTGGTATTCACGAAGATAAGCGTGAAAAGATTTTTGAATCTTTTACCCAAGCTGAACAATATACTACTAGGAAATATGGTGGTACAGGATTGGGATTGGCAATTTCTAGTCAGATAGTTAACTTGATGGGGGGAACGCTTAAGGTTGATAGTAAGGAAGGCGTTGGAAGTCGCTTCTATTTTCACCTGACACTTGATATTCCGCCTCATGTTGAGGTTAGAAATCGAGTAGATCTAGTTATTGAGAATCATGACGACAATGATTCTTCTTTTGATTCTCTGAACTTGAATATTCTCTTAGCAGAAGATAATTCTGTTAACCAAAAACTATTCTTAAAATTGCTTGAAAAATTTGGTTGCAATGTCTCAGTGGTTGCGAATGGTAGACTAGTTTTGGAGCAGCTTCAGAATAGTTCATTTGATCTAGTTTTAATGGATTGCCAGATGCCAGAAATGGATGGCTATGAAGCTACTAAATGTATCAGGCAGGGTGAGGGGAGTTCAGATGTTCATCTGCCAATTATTGCTTTAACCGCACATGCCTTAGAGTCGGATCGTGACCGTTGCCTTGCTGTGGGTATGGATGACTATCTATGTAAGCCCGTTGATAAGAAGGCCTTATATAAAGCTCTTTCAAAAGTCGCGGAAAAACGATCCTAGTCACTAAATAACGTATGGCGTCGATGCTTTATCAAGCATAAAATGTTTCTCTGTATTATGAGTCTTGTCTTTTCAACATATTCAAATTCAAAAGATCAACTTGATACTGATCTTCTAGTATCTTTGTATCATAAAATACTGCTTCCACGTTTGTTTGAAGAACACATGCTTTTGCAGCTGAGAAAAGGTGTACTGACAAAATGGTTTTCTGGTATTGGGCAAGAAGCGATCGCTGTGGGTGCCACAGCAGCTTTATCCTCAGCTGAATACATTTTGCCGATGCATCGAAATTTAGGAGTATTCACTACTAGAGATGTGCCACTTGATAGATTGCTTGCTCAGTTCATGGGGAAGAGTGAAGGCTTTACTAAGGGCAGAGACCGTTCATTTCACTTTGGTACACAGGATTTTAAAATTGTCGGTATGATTTCTCATTTAGCTGCACAGTTAAGTGTTGCTAACGGCATAGCGCTTGCTGATAAGCTATCGAACCGGAAGCATGTAACACTTGCGTTCACTGGAGAAGGCGCAACAAGCGAAGGAGAGTTTCATGAAGCGTTAAATGTCGCTTCTGTTTGGAACTTGCCTGTGATTTTCCTGATTGAGAACAACTATTATGGGTTATCAACCCCAATTTATGAACAGTATAAATGTGATGGACTTTTTGAGCGTGCTGCGGGTTATGGAATTGAGGGACTTCAAATTGATGGTAATAATATATTAGAAGTTTACCATACTATCTCTGAATTAGCTTCTCAGATTAGAAATAAGCCTCGACCAGTCTTGGTAGAGTGTATGACATTTCGCATGCGTGGTCATGAGGAGGCCTCTGGTACTAAGTATGTCCCAGAGAAATTATTTGAAGTTTGGGGTCAGCGTGACCCTGTTTTGAACTACGAAAAATTTCTTTTAGAGCAAAAAGTTATTTCTGAAGAAGATGTGGTTGGTCTAAAGGAGAAATTTATTGATGAGATTGAAGCTGCTCTTGAACTTGCGATTAATTATCCAGATTTAACTGTTACCGAGGAGAATGAGATAGGAGATGTGTACGCTGCCTATACTTATAGAAGTATTGATCCGGCAAGCCAAAATGCAACTGAAAAAAGGTTTGTAAATGCGATATCTGATGGATTGAAACAGTCGCTTGAGAGACATGATAATCTTATAGTTATGGGGCAGGATATCGCCAAATATGGTGGTGTTTTTAAGATAACAGAAGGGTTTATTGAACAGTTTGGTGAAGATAGAATTAGAAATACGCCTATTTGTGAAGAAGGGATATTAGGCGCTGGTTTGGGTCTGTCAATAAATGGATATAAGTCTGTAATAGAGATGCAGTTTGCAGATTTTGTTTCATGTGGATTTAATCAAATAGTTAATAATCTTGCAAAATCGCACTACCGCTGGGGTCAAAACGTTGATGTTGTAGTGAGGATGCCAACTGGCGCAGGGGTTAGAGCTGGTCCATTTCATTCTCAATCTGACGAAGCGTGGTTTACACATGTAGCAGGTTTAAAGGTCGTATACCCTGCTTTTCCTGCTGACGCGAAAGGATTGCTAGTCTCTTCAATTGATGATCCAAATCCTGTACTCTTCTTTGAACATAAGAAACTCTATAGAAGTACCTCAGAAGAAGTTTACGACGATTGTTATACGGTAGAGATCGGAAAGGCTAATTTGGTCAGAGATGGTGAAGATTGTACAATCATTAGCTACGGATTAGGTGTTCATTGGGCGCTAGAGTACCAGCAGTTGCACCCAGAGATATCTATTCATATTTTAGATTTACGCACATTGTTGCCACTTGATTATGAGGCAATTATTTCTGCAGTTGAGAAAACAGGACGCGTACTGGTTTTACATGAAGATACATTCTTTGGTGGTATTGGAGGTGAGATAGCAGCGTTTATCTCTGAAAATTGCTTTGAGTCACTCGATGCGCCTGTCATACGCTGTGCAAGTCTAGATACACCTGTGCCTTTTGCTGCTGCATTGGAAGACCAATTCTTAGCTTCTTCAAGACTTGATCAAAAGATCCTTAAGCTTCTTCAATATTGATTTGAAGTTGAAATAATTGTCCAGTGATAATTCTGGTATAAATAGATCTCTAATTTAAAGATTACAAAAATCTCTGTCTCAAGTTTTCAGGAACCACTGGGCAAACATCCTCGGGAGTCGATGAGAGTTTGTGTCTGATTGAAGCAATGAACCTGTAGCCTAAGTCTCTAGCTGGGTATGGGATAAGCCAAATCAATACCCCAAGGATATACCATAATCCACCAAGGCCTTTTAGTATCTCTACTACGGCTTCAGATCTAATCAATAATTCATTCTTCGATCTCTGAAGTACAATACTTTTTGACTCGGTATCATTTGGTTTAAAGCGGAAGAATGGAGTTGTTCTATCTTCTGCTAATACAAAAATGACCCATTTATGACAAAAGCCACAGTGCCCATCGTATAAAATTATATTGTCACCCTGCTTTTTTGCTTTAAGCCAATTAGGGGAAAAGCAAAGTAGGTGAAAAAATATAAGTGGGACTACAAAATCTACCTCTTTTGTTGCTCCTAAGCTTAGAAGTACGAACAATAGAAGTAACCACGTAATAGATCTGAATTTTTTTATTAGAAATAAAAGAGGGTAGACGGCCATTATGTATGCGTACCATGGTCTTAAGCTTAGTAGGATTTGGGATAATCCAATATTTAAGAACAAAAGTAAGCTTATAGCACGAATAACGTTTTGAGATCTGTTACTTAACTGCCAATCTAGATTTGGATCTCCTAAAAACTTATGAGCAAGTGAGCCAATTGGTGCTGGTGGCGAGCCGATATGAAAAAGCAACAATGATTGGGTTAATAGCGTGCCTAAATCAAGAATACTATCTGTTTGATACGCCATATAGCCAAGCAGGCAGATAGCACCGAGCGCACATACTTTATCGAGAAATCCTAAAATAAAACCAAGAGCTAGTATTATTCCAACTGCGCTTACTGGCAAGTCAGGGTTTGAACCGTAATGACATGAGATGCATGAAAAAAGTACGAAGAGATATAATCCAAAGATTATGCGGTAAGCGCTATACTGTCCACCAGTCCATCCGTTTGTCATGCACTCTATTATAGTAATCTATAGATTTACCACAATTGAGGACTTTGAGCGCGTGAGCGCTGAGCTCGATTCAGTGTTATCCCCTATCACAAAACCGAGTTCAGCGTCACTTAGCGGACCTTGAGGATCAACAGTGTCGCTGAGGTGAGAACTATGACTCCCCCTATCAAAGAGACGACCGTTATCGGTTGATCCATGATGGCCCACATGAGCAGTGTTCCGATCGGTGCTTCTATCATTACGACTGGGGCAGCAATGTGTCCAGGCACATGTCGTACGGCATTTCCCCATCCGAATAGAGCTAGTGATAGTAGCAGTCCCATTATTGCCATGGCGCCGAATTGAGTCCATGTCTCTGACACGAGACTATGATTCGATCGTATGACAAGATATCCCAGCGGCACCAGCACTATGACCAGACCGATTAGGATTGCTCCAAGCGAATGCTCATCTGACTTCAACCTTTGACCGTAGTTAATGTATCCAGCGTAGGTTAAACCAGAAGCAAAGGCCAGAAGATCTCCAAAGAGCATATTCCTTTCTGAACTTTCAGAGCCTATCATTAGGGTCAAGCCCAAGATAGACGCAGCGATCAGACCTAGCTGAAAGGCTTCAGGGAGCTTGCGCTTCGAAAAGCAGTCAATCAGAAGAGTGTAGACCGGAAACATGTAGTAGAGCAGGTAAACATGAGCTGGACTGGTTTTCGCACAGGCCATGACGAATGTGATTGCACTAACAGCGCAGTAAACGCCAGGAGCAAGTTGCTCTTTCCAGTCCTCTTTAATGATCCGAAGGATCTTCTTCGACCGGCCAAGCAGCGCTAGGCTGAGGAAGAGAAGGCTAAAGAGGGATCTCTGAAAAGCCAGCTGCAAAAGATCGAGTCTAGCTATTGCCGTTAGTAGTGGGGTAGCTCCCCATGCCAGGCCGGCAAGTACCAGCATTAGGTACGCTTGTCGGAGTTTGGTCAAGGGAACATCCTTTCTAGCTCAAGAACCTTGTTAAGCTTCTTGGTGCATCAGCTCCAAGAGTATGCTTGATGAATCGAGCTCTCGCTCACATTTGTAGATGAAAGCGAGAGATGTTGCTTCTACTCATTTAAGTTTAGTCTTGCAGAGTGTTATCAGGATAAAACTGTGATGATAAAGTGCAAGTTTGCTTATAGATGTGTAGTTGTTTGATTCAGTTGATTAAATTTAAGTCGACGATTCATCGACAACTGATAATTGCTCTATATCTATTGTCCATAGAAGTTTAAACAGAGTTCTCAGGTTTCCAGCAAACACCGGATCTTTAAATTGATACGCATAGTGAGGTTTTTGACTAGTCATTAGTAAGACGATATGGCTCCCAAGCACCCAAATAGAACTGTTGAAGTGATATGCTTCAGGTAAAAATCTGACCTCTCTTCGTTCTGGAAACATGCTTTGGGCTGTTTGCTCAATAGGAGCTTGGTTTGAGAATATCTTTACGCGCTCTTTTTCATCCGCGCTCTCCCAGACCATCTCTAACCATTCGATGTAGTGTTCGACAAATGTGTGGTCTTGGTAGCCCCACCAAATATAATCTAACGCGTAGATCTCATTTCTCCATACGTCAGTATGTTCAAATAGCATGTTATTAACATTTTGCTTGCCCTCAAACAGTTGCAGGCGTGGAATGCTAAAATTTTTACTCTTAAAAAATGGCGTAATTAGTTTTACTAGCTCGTTCGCCGTAGCTTCTTTTGCTTTTACCTGCTCTTTTTCTTTCTGAACAATACCAAGTAATGAGTTTGGGGTATTAGCCTTGTAAAAAGTGGTGTTTCCTTTGTGTTCTATGGATATGACACCCTTAGCAATGAGATTTTCGAGTACTGAATAGACGGTTGTTCGTGGAACACTCAAGCGTTTACTTAGAAGTGACGCGGTAGCTTTTCCTAGGTCGGCTAAAGCGAGATACACCTTCATTTCGTTTACGCTAAATCCCAGCAGTCTCAGATAGTTTTCTATGCTCATAAAATATTACAATGTTGTCGAACTTATGTCGTCATTGATATAGAGAGTTATATCAATACTTTATGTTATGCAAAATAACATTATGGCGTAGCTTAATAGACGTTATCGCTTGTAATCATTATAACAATTCTCGAGTTAGGAAGAGCTCTTCCCATTTTATGGGAACAGCAAAAGAAGCAAAACTCTGAGTACTCATCGCTTCGATATAAATGCTGTTCTCCTTAATCGATTTTAGTTCGATAGGAGAGCCGTATGCGTATTGTATTATTTTACTTGTTAGCGCCAGCTATTTTGCTTAGTGCGGTTTTTTTTGGGTTATCTAATTTCAATGACAACAAAGACAGTGAGTTTATTCTCGGCGCGATGCTATGTCTATCTGGGCCGTGTGCTGAGCATGGTGAAAATGCAAAAGAAGGTATCCAGTTAGCAATTGAAGAGATTAATTCAGCAGGTGGGTTGCTTGGCAAGCATGTAAAACTCTCCTTGGAAGATACTGATGAAGGCCTAGGATCTAGTAGGGCAGTTTCAGCATTCAAGAAGTTGTCATTTAATAAAGATATTAGATATATCGTTGGACCCTCTTGGACCCCTGCAGGGCTTGCTGTGGCTCCGCTTGTTGCTAGTAGTAAGAATATCATAATGACGTCTCCCTCATTAGGTGTTGCTGATTTTAATGAAACATCATCAAATATTTTCAATCTCTGGCCGCATGATGAAATTGCTACCCGCGCTATCGCCAAGTATGCCATTGAGAAAGGGGTAAGGAAGGTGGCTATCTTCAGTAGTCAGCAAGACTGGGAAAGGACGCAGGGCGATGTTTTTGAGAAAGAATTTAAGAATCTAGGTGGTGAGATTACTATCAAACTTGAGCCTTTGGAATCTGTTAATGATTTAAAATCAATTGCAACTAGAATAGTTAAAACATCTCCAGACGCTATTTTTTATTCAAATTTTACTCAGATGGGACTGGCAGCTCGTGAAGTTGCTCAGCTTGGTTTTAAAAAGCTCCAGCTTTGTATCTTAATTGATGATACAAGACTTGAAGCATCAAATGGAGCACTTGAGGGAGCAGTGATTGTGAGATATCAGGATAGCTCTCAAGATTTCGTGCAAAAATTTACAAAGCGCTTTGGTCATACTCCTCGTATAGGGTCTGATACTGCATATGATGTAGTTATGATGTATGCAAAAGCAATTACACAAGCAGAAACTGATGATCCAGAGATTGTTAAATCAACCTTACTTAAGACTCACCTAGATGGAGCCTCAGGTAAGATTCAATTTGATGAACTTGGAGGAGTATCTAAGGCCCCACTCTTTTATCAGATAAAAGATGGAGCGCAGATACCAGTAAGTTAGAAATTCTTACTTTGACTTGTCGCAACTTTTTTTGGTAGCGCTGCTTTTGCTACAGCTAGCGCAGCTTTTTTCGCCACAGCTCTTCTTGTCACAACCACAACTTTGGTGATTCTTTGCATGTGGGCAGGTGCCTGCATGGCTCTTTGCATATGGGCACTGCGTAGAACAGGCAGTAAAAAGAAGTGAAATTGATATTAAGGTAAGAATTTTGTTAATCATATAGTCTCCAAATATAACCGCTAAAAATCACAATATAGTACAGAATAGCAGTTAACAACATTAAATATTGCCTATAAGTGTAATATATTCATATGATTGCCGGTCCTTTGTTAAGAATCACTTTAGACTTAATTCCTCATAACTGCTCTACGAGAATAGGAGTTAAGTAGGAGTATCTTTGGATCCTGATAATTTTGACAGACCGCTTGGTCAAGAAGATCTTGATGCGTTTAATAGAGCATTCACCCCGGTTGATCATCCAGATCAAAAATCAGGGCAGTTCTATCTGATTGATAGAGGTTTCTATGATGAGGTGTTTCCCACACCAGAGTGCGATAGTAGATCCACTTTCGAATTGTTTGAAAAGTTTATGCATGAGTACATGCGATGGGACGATTTAGCTCACACTAGAGAAAAGAGTGAAGATGTTCAGGCTCAAGCATCTGAGATACTTTGCGAGGCTGTACGGGAGCTTGGAAAGGCATTAGACACCTGGGAGTTCGATGTTGGGTTTCGGCTTTCTATAGAGAACTTAAGTAGAAATCTCCATCGAATTTCTGATTATGTTGGAGTTGAAGCTCATGGCAAAATTTCAATGACAATGGTTGCGGTTCAGGTTGAACTTAGGACAGACAACGGACAATTTCTCTTATTCGATGCTGATTTTAAAAGACTGATTGTCACTGATCAACCGACAAGTATGGTTTTTATGAAGAGACTAGGTGATTCACGTGCAAAACTAATGCCGAGATTCATAGTTACACAGAGCGCAATGGATGAAATTAAGGAAAAATTGCTGTTTGCAGAAGGAAATGATCCATCAAATATTTTGTTAAGACCTGCAGCAGAAGCCTTGACATCTCATACATATGGAAAGTATGGCGATTTAAATCCTGATAATTTCGAACGAGCTGAGTTCAGGGTTGACCAAGAGGAGAGTATACATCTGTATATTAAAGTTGCTGGTAGATGGTTTAGGGGATTCCCACGTATCAACGAATATGGCACGCCTGAATTTAAGCGTATACAAGAAGTCGGAGATCTCTATGTTGAGACCGAAACAGTTTTGTTCAGGGACAAGAAATAGATGCTCAGGCTTTGATGCCTGAGCAAACGTAATTATTGCAAGATGAAATCAATTAAATCTTCAATCTCTCCAAGGTTCACATGTGAGATGGCGTCTTTTTCCTCACAATCGCAACAATCATCCTTCTCACACTGAATCGATCCGATTCCGTTATTGATAGAGATGTTTGTATCGCCATCGACAATCTTTGGAGTACAAGTTTCCTCTTCACTGGCCTGAGCCGTGCAGTACTTTTGAAGGGCAGAACCCATTGCCTGGTTTGTAGCGCTCGAGGCATTCTTAACTTTGACGTCGTCATCGCCTTTATATTCTCGCCCACTTTTTGTGTAAGTTTGAAATGTAACACTTGTTGTGTCTGCTAATGCATTTGAAGCGAATAGTAGACAGGAAAAAAACGTAAGTAACGTAACTTTTGACATAAAACCTCACCAACACAAGATGGCTTGAGATGATCAAGCCTAAAATTGTTATAACTGTTATTGATTTTGTGCTGAGAATGTTGCCTAGCTAAAACTAAGAGAAATTCCTAGATATGTTTTCTTTTAAATATTGCAGAAGTTTACGACTCTTTAGGGTTAACAAAAGCAATCTCATATCTTTCAAGTAGCTCACCCCTGGCTCGATAGATTTCAGCTAAGGCAATCTGGTAATCGGATAGTGCAGTAGCAAGGGCTAATTCTGCTTGTGCTAGATCTTCTTGAAGCTCTAAGACTTCACGAGGAGTGCTTAGTCCGACTTTAAATCTCTCCTCCCCAGTATCAAGGGCCTTTTTAGCAAACTTTTCAGCTTCTTTGCCAGCTTTGATTCGCTGTGTTGCTGTCTCTAGGTCTGATACTGCATTTTTTACCTCAACAATTACTTGTTGCTCAAGGCTCTTCCTCTTAAGACTAGATCTAAGCTGCTCAATTTCTGCTTGTTTAGCTGTAGCTTCAGCGGCAGAGTTTCCAAACGAGCGCTTAATCTCTACGCCAACTGTATATTCGTAATAATCTCCTGACCCAAGAGAATCCAATGAATCATCGCGTCCACCTGCAAAACCAACTGGTCCAACAGAATCAAATGGATTTGTCTGAGGGTTACCTGAAAGTCCATCAACTCCGACTGAACCTACAAGATTTAATTCTGGTAGAATGTTCTGGCTCTGAAGTTTTCGATTTAACTGATCTGATTTTATTTTCAAATCCTGTGCTCTTAGTTCAGGTCTTTGCTCAATCGCAGTATTGAGTGAACTATTTGTTTCGAATTTATCAGATGTAAACTCCGGAGCATCAACTAGTTCTAAGATTACAGTTTCTCTCAGTGTGTCGTAATCTCCAATAACCTTTCTGAGTTGGTTGTTAGCAGATTCAAATCTGTTTTGAGCAGCAATTAATTCCTCTTTTCTTAGCGCAGATTGCGCGGATGCTTGGGCGAGTGCAGTCGGTGCCTGAGTTCCAGCGGATACGCCTGCATCAGCTTCGTCTCTAAATTTCTCTGCGGAAGCCAAACTTTTCTGTTTAACTTCAATGTCTTTTTTTGCAAGTTTCTGGTTCCAGTAGGCTTCAATAACAGCTTTGATTTGGTTTGAGAGCTCAGCCTTGAAATTCCATTGAGCAGATTTTTCCAGCTCTTCTTGAATGTCCACTAAAATTCCAGGACGACCTGACCATGCTCCTTTCAATATCGGTTGCTTTAAGGTCAAGGTTAGATCGCTCGCATATTCTGGGCTCAGTCCAGTAAAGAGAGAGTTGTTTTCTATCTTTGAATTCGTAAAAGCTAACTCAAGGTCTGTGCCATATTCAAGTTCCTTGCTTGCTGCAATTTTAAAGCGATCCCCTTTATCAGTGATTTCAGTTCCAGCTAAGCTTGAGCCACTAGGAGAAACATCTTTTCCCACAGAAGCTTCTGCGGAAAGAAAAGTATCAAATCTGCTTTCAGCTTGTTTTACATTTTGTGTTGCAAGCTCGGGATCGAGCCTTAGGATTTCAATCTCTGGATTAGCTTCAAGGCTCTTTGAGATCGCTTCTTTGAGCGATAGCTTTAAAACTTTGTCCGCAGCGATACTTTTGGAGGGAGCCATAAGTAAAGCGAGAGTAAGAAGTAGTGGTTGTAGTTTCATTTTTGTTGGTAATGGCCTTGTGTTAATCGGATTTAATATAGTGCTTTCAGATAGATGACGCAATCATATTGCCTGAATTAGAGCTTATAATCTGTCTACTTATCTGCCCTAACTTCAGCACTTTCGGGAAGCGTAGGAATATATTCAGTAAGCTTCTCAAACAATTTATCAGTAAAATCCGGATATTGCTCACTTAGATCAATGCTCTCAGTTGGATCAGTTTCAAGGTTATATAGTGTTACCTGGTCTGTATTATAATCATGAACAAGTTTGAACTTCTTAGTGCGAATTGCAGCGCTCTTCTGGGTGTTGCCGTAAAAGAGGTACTCTCTTCCAAGCGTAGCGCTTGGGTTCAATAGAATTTCGCTGAAATCAATACCATCAAGCATTTTTTGATTTATGTTTGGCGCTGAAGCAAGCTTTAATATTGTCGGATATAGATCAACAACATGTAGGTTTTCTGTGATATTCCGATGATCAAATTTATTTTGCCAGTAAATGACAGCTGGAACTTTTACGCCACCTTCATAGAAATCTTTTTTCTCTCCACGATAAGGCCCATTGTTAGAACCATGCTCGATTTTTCCACCATTATCGCTTATAAATATTAGGAGCGTATCCTGAAGCATTTTATTTTCTTCTAAGGCTCTAATAATTTCACCAACGCCATCATCCAAGGCTGTAACTACTGCAGCGAGCTCACGTCTTGTATTATTTTCAATATACGAAACTCTTTTTAAATATGAAGGAGGTGCTTTGAGAGGAGCATGTGGGGCTGTATAGGCAACCTGCAGAAAGAGTGGAGTCTTACTGTTGTGGCTTGAAATAGTCTCTATTGCCTCAGAAGTCAGTAGCTCGGTTGTATAGCCACATTCCCGAACCATTTGATTATTTCTAAACCACTCCGTTTTGCTATTCTTACTCTGCTTGAAATGTCTTTTTCTAACGTGGCTATAATAGTCAACCCAGCCACAGTAGTTCCCATAATGATAGTCAAAACCTCTTGATGTCGGGAGATAGCTCTCTCTATAGCTTCCAAGGTGCCATTTGCCTATTAGTGCAGTGTAATATCCGATAGCTTTTAAAGCTTCCGGAAAAATTAACTCATCAACGGGTAATGCTGCATCTGTATCAGGTTTAATTACTCTAAAATCAAGATCGTAACGGAACGGATATCTTCCCGAAAGTAGGGCTGCTCTAGTTTGAGTGCAAACAGGCTCTACATAGAAATTTTCTAGTTCAATTCCATTTTGCGCTAAAAAATCGATATTTGGTGTTTGAATATCCCCACCATTATAACTGACATCTGCGTATCCAAGATCATCTGCAATTATTAATACAATGTTAGGTGCTGCAACGGCGTAAGCAGTAGCTATGAAAAATGAGGCTATAAAATACAAGACATTTAGCATATGCTAGAGTCTGCCATAAATAATGTAAACGCATCAATGTTCGAAGAAAAAGCTAGCTACAAGCCAATACATTACATCTTTCTCCTCTTGATTCTTCTTGTCTATCTGATCAACGTTCAGCACTATTCATTTCTCGGTGATGATGCATTCATATCCTTCAGGTACGCTAAACATTTTGCTAGAGGAGATGGGCTCGTTTGGAATCTAGGAGAAGCCGTTGAAGGCTATACAAATTTTTTATGGGTTTTGATTCTTGCATTTGGCATGAAACTAAATCTCTCTCCTGAATCACTTTCGATTACACTAAGTACAATAGCTGGCTTTTTAACACTTGTTTATCTGTTCAAGTTTTCTCTGCGGATTGGTTCAAGGCATAGTTTTACCTTTTGGATTCCAGTTCTATATCTAGCAATTAATCGTTCGTTCGCCGCATGGTCAACTAGTGGTCTAGAAACGATGCTTTTTACAGCCCTAATCTTCATTGGTTTTTTCTATTTCTTCCGAGAACGCGAAAATAATTCAAAGCCCTATTCTGTTATCCTGTTTGTGCTTGCATCACTAACCCGACCTGAGGGGATTTTATTTTCTGGGGGTGTTATTTTTCTCAAATTATTTGATGCGCTCAGGGCAGGTTCAATACGTCGGAGTGATAAAAATTGGATCATGATTTATTTTTCTTGCATCGCACTGCATTTTTCATGGAGATATCTCTATTACGGGTATTGGTTGCCAAATACGTTTTACGCAAAAGTTGGAGGAATTTGGATAGATCAAGGGATACGCTATTTATTACTGTTTCTTGATAACTACCAATTGTTGTGGTTTTTACCTTTTATTTTTTTAGCTCCATTTCTGAGCAGAAAATATGAAGTTTTAGTCAGTATGCTGATTGTTTGTGCTTACTTGCTTTATGTCGTTTGTGTTGGAGGAGATCGTTTTGAGTATCGCTTTATCATAGTATGTTTTCCATTTCTGCTTTTCTTAATTGCCTCAGCGTTACATGAGATAAGCAAGTGGGGAGGTGCTTTTAGATACGCTGCATTGGGTCTATTTCTGTTTTTGCTTTTGTTCGATTATTCTGGCTCAAGATTCGAGCCAAAGAAAAATGATCGTCATGGGATAGCAATGATCTCTGGAATTAAGGGATATGCAGATAGACGTATTCAGCAAGGTAAGTATTTAAGTCAAAAAATTAATGAGGGTAAGTTGCCAAGGGATCTGGTTGTGGGTCTTGGTGGCGTTGGAGCAATTCCTTATTACACAGATTGGACTACAGTAGATAGAAGGGGGTTGAATGACCTTTATATCTCTCACCTACCACTTAAGCAGAGGGGGATAGTTGCTCATGAAAGGGAGGCACCCTATGATTATCTGACAGAGAGAAAAGTGGTAGTTTTTGATATCTTCAATCGACTTTTGCATACCCCAGGAGCAGGATATTTGAAAGATGCAGAATCGACATTTCGACCGGGTAAGTTTATGCATGATGGAAAAGCTGTTCGAATTAGAGCAATTGATCTTGGCGAAAAAACTTTGTTATTTGCTACATTTGTCCCAGATGCTGATTTACTGACAATTTTCAAAGATAATGAAGTTAGAATGCAATAAGATTATTTGTCAGAGGCTATTTGCTGTGTTAACACATTTTTATGCCTGCAAATACTCGAACTGTACTAGAAACGATTTTTGCTCTGCTTTTAGTGGTTGGACTTTTGTTTGCTGTTTTGCAATTTCAGGCAAGTAAGAAAGTTCCAATTGAAGAAGTAGTCGAAAATCCATTATCTGAGGATAAGATGTTCTCAGGCTACGTAGAGGACAAGGCCTACCCAGGATTTACTCTGATCCCAGAAACCGGAAACGCTAAAGTAGCATTAGTAAATATGAAGGGAGAAACTGTGCGTCAGTGGAAGATGGATGCACAGAGAGCTCGCATTTTACCAAATTGTAATCTTTTAGTTCTGCATGCAAGTAAATGGGGGCTTCGAGAGCTTCCATGGAAGCGTTTGAGAAATAAAGTGAGAGAGTATGATTGGGATGGAAATCTTGTTTGGGAGTATAATGCTCCAAACATCGCTCACCATGATGTACACCGCTTAGAAAATGGAAACACGCTTTTTCTCGTTAGAACTCAAGTCCCCAGTGAGTTGATGCATAAGATCTCTGATCCTGAGAGAAGAGATATCAAGATGAGATCAGATCTGATTTATGAAATTACTCCAGAAGGTGAGCTTGTTTGGGATTGGAATTACTATGAAAGGTTTGATTTAAATTTTTGCGGTAGATTTGCCTGCGAAGACCCAACAAACAAGGTTGAGGATGGTAAGCGAAATTTTCCATGGACACACACAAATACTGTTAAGCCAATACCCGAGAATAAATGGTATGATGCTGGTGATGATAGATTCAAGCCTGGTAATTTGATCATACTTCCTAGGAATTGGTCGACTGTGTATATAGTTGACAAGGAGAGCAAAGAGGTAGTCTGGGAGTATACAGGGGATTATAAGGGTGGTCTAAGTGGTGGTCATGAGGCTCAAATGATAGAGAAGGGACTACCTGGAGCTGGAAACATTCTAATTTTTGATAACGGCAGAACGGATCTTAGAACTCAAGCTTCATATATTCTTGAGATAGATCCAGTTACAAAAAAACACCTTTGGGTCTATGATGCTGGGGCTGACTTTTATAGCTTCGCCGCAGGTTCTGTTCAAAGGCTTCCAAATGGAAATACGCTAATATCTGAAGACATGAAGGGTAGGACATTTGAAGTTACTCCAGATAAAAAAGTTGTTTGGCAATACATAAGTCCAGTTAGAACATGCCGCGCGCATCGCTATAGTTATGACTACTGTCCAAAACTTAGAGAATTAGCTGATGCAAATGCTGGAGCAACGGAGGAGTTTACTCCGATAGAATTGGCTCTAAAAAAACCCTAAAAGATTAGAGTTGTTAAACTTAGTGCCAGACACCAACCTGAGCGGCAGAAGATTCCGCTTCTAGGAGTAAGTATTGTTCATATTGTTCTTTTGATAAGATTGCTTCTAGATCTTTACGCAATATGTCGTTTTCTCGTTTAGTTTGTTCCATGTAAGCTTGAAGTTTTTCCTGCGGTGTTGTTGGTTCAACATTAGCATTATTTTTATCCTTGGCGCGCTCTTTCAGGCTAAAAAGGCTTTTTTCAATTTGAAGTTCCTGTTCTAACTTTAAATCTAACTTCCTACTAAGATAATAAAGTTCCTTTTCCAGGGCCTCATTTTCTGAATTTTGAAAAGCCTTTTTCCTCTGCTCTTTGTAAAATTGAGCGTTTTCCTTTCCAATAATATCTTCTAAGTTCTCATCACTCTCTTTGTTGAGATACATCTCTTTTAATCTATCTCTCTGAGCTAGAGATAATTCTACAAATTTTTCAATTGATTTTACTTTAGCGTTAGCAAATGATTCGCTAGGAGAAGTTTTTACTTTTTTTTTTGCGTTTCTTCGTTGCTCTCAGAAGCGATCTGATTTTCTAACTTTTGCTCGTAAGTTTTGATTTGGTCTCTAAGGGCAGCTATCTCTTGTTTATGATCTTCTTTCTGTTTTTTGATTATATCTTTTAATCGAAAGATCTCTTTTTCAAACTCTTCGAGTCTCTTCTCTAGGCCTATTGTAGTAAGTTGAGATGATTCGTATCCAGTTTTAGTGTTGTGCAGTAGGTAGCCTAGCGATGCACAAAAAACTACTAGAATTAAAAGAGAGAAGTTTTTCATCATTGAAAATTTTCAGAAAGTTAGCTGTTGAGAGATTTTCAATAGCGTAGACAAATTTGTCAATCAGAAATTTGAGTAAAACCGTCTTTTACCAACGAAGAAATCGCTTACCGAGCCATATTCCAAGACTTCCGATAATAACGATAGGTAAGAGATGCCACATCATCAGATGAGCAGCTGATCTTAGTGGGCAAAGAAACTGCAAACCAGAAGACGCAACAGCAAGAGCTGCCACCAGGCCTAACAAGCCTGTCCACCCGAGTTTTACAGGAGCAGCACGGTGAATCATAATAAAGAGAACGATGCCTGGTATAATTGCTAGAACTAGCAGCCCAGTAACGCAGCCTGCGCCGTGAGAGGCAAGTGCAGAGATCGGCTGTTTTGGCTCTAGGCTCATCTGAATGATTAATAAAAGAGCCCAAAGTAGCAGAGGGATAACAGGGATGATTTTTGTAAGAATAGATTTGCCTCTACATGGAATGCTTAGCAAAAACGCGCCACAAGCAGAAAGTAGGGCAATCAGCACCAACATAGCTGTTTCGATTGCAAACCATAGTGGATCTTTTTGCCAGCCTGTTAAGTCGATTCCAGATACAGCTGTTCCAACAGAAACGCATAATAGTGCAAAGAAAAACCACCCAAAGGCTCGCTGAAAGGGGCAGCAGATCTCCTTCACTGGCTTTGCATCATCGCAAAGTTTATCAATTAAATCATTCGTACTCATTGCTAATACTTAGTAAGTGAACACGCAGGGCTTTGTAGGCACGATGCGCAGCTACCTTAACAGCAGATTCACTCATGTTGTTCTTCTCAGCGACATCTTTCACACTTTGGCCTTCAATTTTTAGAGACGTTACGATCTCTCTTTGTTTCTTCGGAAGTTGATTTAAAGCCCAATTCAATTCTTGGGTCTCAATCATATCATCAATTGGTGACTCATTGAGTGACTCTAAAGTCGCTTCATCATAAACTTCTTTGCTGAACTTTCGAGCGTGTTTTCGCAAAAAATCAATTGACTTATATCTAGTTATCGCAAAGATCCATGCACTAATCGGATCCTCAGATCTATATGTATGCCTCTTATTATGAATTGCCAGCAACACTTCCTGCAATATGTCTTCTACATCAGTTTCTCTGTTAATACGCTTCTGTAGAAAACTCTTAAGAACTGGAGTGATTTGGTTCAGTAACTCTCGGTAAGCATTTGTATCGCCCTCACGAGCTTTTACCATGAGCTCCGCCCAACGCTTATCTCTTTGCGCTCTGTCTTCTGCAGAATCTTTCGTGGTATTCGACATTTAACGCCTAAAAGTTACTCAGTTTGAATTTGGCAAACTTAGTGGAGCTTATCGAACAGGTAATTAGAGCGCAATACGAACGGAAATGTACACACAAAATAATTGTAAAAAACTGATTAATAATAGAAAGTTAGCTAGATGGGACAAGAAGAAATAGTTAATGTTGGTATCGCCTGTATTAAAAACGAGGATAGTTTTCTGATCTGCCAAAGTGGAATTAGTAAAAATTTTGTGTGGGAATTCCCCGGCGGTAAGTTTTTACCTGGAGAAAATTTGATCGACTGTGTCAAAAGAGAGGTAAACGAGGAGTTGTCCATAGATGTTGAAGTTAACCCTCATTTTTTAGAGACGGAAAGTAAGACCTCAGATAAAACTTTTCGGCTTTATTTTTGTATCTGTAGAATTATCTCAGGTATACCTGAGCTTCACGAACATCTACAGTATTTGTGGGTGCCTGGAGTTAAACTAACAGATTATAAATTCCACGCAGCTAATAGTAGTGCTATTGAGATGCTGAAAGATCTTTAGCTTGCTTATTTTGGTGTTGCTTTTTGTTTTGCTTAAGTGGCTTTTTAAATTGGCCCTTTTTTTGAGAGCCGGACTGCTGGATCTCTAAAATTGTTGAGTTCTTTCCAAGGTGAAACTCCATATCCTTATTGACTCTAATTTCTGATACATGAGCAGGTTTATTTTTTAGCTTGTGCGGCTCTCTGATTGGATCAGCTTGCTGGTAGATGTCAGTTAAGATTTTTAAAGCATCTAAAACAGTGTAAACCTTGGGAGCTTTTAGTCCTTCTGCGATAAAAGGGAAAATATTAAGAAACTGCATGAAAGCTTTTATCGTAATTGGATACTTACGGGTAAGTGTCTTTACCTCACCAAAAGCTTTTCCTTTCTTGGTGAAAAATTGAAAATTCTTAAGCTTCTGCTTTTGCTTCGGTCTCATTAGAGGCGATATTTCATTCCAGACCAAATTCAAAAGCCCTTTATCTTTTATGCTATAGCAGTCAACGACTTGATCCTCCTGATTAACTGCAAACACAAAGTGACCAACTCTGAGTAACGAATTTGCTTTTTCTTTCTTAATTTCCCACGGGCAAATGCAAAAGTCTTTGTCTCTCTGAGGTCTAGCTTTCGAAATTAAGTGAGCTAATATTGGCAAGGCATCTCGTTGCGCCCCAGAGTATCTAGGATATTCTCGAAGTGTTCTTCTAGAGTAGAGAGCTTCTCTTGCAAACTTATCCAGTAGGGCCGGAGAGATCTTAAAGCTTCTCGCACCATGAACAATTCTTAGCTCAAGCCCAGTTTGTGTTTTTCTTACGTCGATATTTTTGACTCTAGAGTAAATCGGATCTGTGGGATGAATATGTCCAGAGGCATCAACTGGATTACCTTGGTAGTAAAGCAACCCTAAATTTCTGGCTTTTGGCAGGGGAAGATCGATAAAGTATCCAGCAACTGCTTGTTTCCCATCAAATATATAAACTGGCTTTGGGGTCTCTGTTCCAAACAGCCTTTGCCTAAGCTTCTCTTTGCTATCTGAAGCAAGGTTCTGAATGTTCTTTTTTAACCAAGAGCTGTAGATGTCCGTAATGCTATCAAGCGAAAATTCATTAACAAAAATCCCCTTGTCGAGTGCCTTTATGTAAGAATCAGCATCAGCTTTAGATAACATGGTGGATAAATCTTCAACAAAGTCGATTCGATGGTCATGAGGTTTCGGCACTACTTTTTCTGCAGCTGGCTCTGCCTCTAATGGCTCGGGATCGATTATCTCTGTTTTTTCAGTTTCTTCACTCATCTTGGGGCGATAGTACTACCACAGACTTAAAGAAATCAATCTTTTGTCTAAATCTTGAGTTGTCTTGGTTTAACCTATAAAACTATCACCTAGAGATTATGGAGATAACGATTAAAAATATCCCTTTAGAGGGTAGAGAGATTCAGGGTACAATTTCCCTTGAAAGGCTTAATGACCGTTTCCAGGAGCAAGATACTCCAGGAGCAAGGTTTACTTCTGCTCCAAATGTTGAACTTAGGATATATGGTCGTGTGGACGGTGCCGAGTTAAGAGGTGTTATATCGGCTAACTTTACTCAGCAGTGCGGAAGTTGTCTTGAAGATGTAGGCTCGGTGGTAAAGGACAGTTTTAAACTTCTACTGAAGCAAGTTCAAGATGGAGCGACGGAGCTGGATAATGCCGTTGATAGTGGTTTTATGTGGTTTATGGGAGATAGTGTAAATATAGAAGAGTACCTCCAAGACATCTTGATCTTAAATGTTCCCCCATTTGGATTTCAGCACGAAGGATGTGCAGGTCCAAATTCGCTTTTGCCTGAAGATACTGAGCCAAAAAAGACTCTTTTTGGAGAGTTGCTTCAAAAAGCAGTTGAGAAAAAATAAGAGTATTAACTAAAGCTCAAAAAAATGCTTTGGCTCGAATTCAAGAAACTGATCGGTTACAAAAGCTTCTGCAAATTCAACACCAATATTAATACCTGTTGCGCTGCGCATTTTCATTAGGAAATCATCTACAGCCTTACCCTTGAAAGATATACTCATTTGGGATTCATAAGCTCTGATAGCAGCGCGTAGCTCTGCTTCTACGTCAGTCACATCAACTATTAAACTAGGGGTGATGTTTCTAGGCACCATGTAAAAAAACATCTTCTTGACCGAATGTGGCTCTGAATCAGGTAAGATTTTCTTCAAGCGCGCATATTTAACGGCGTCTCTAACTATAGAACCAGCAACGTAATGGTCAACATTTGCTACACCTCTAGGCTCTGCTAAATTATTGGTGTGGTAGGGTGCAAATACAAGCTTTGGTTTATATTCTCTAATTAGTTCTGTTGCTTTTAATCTTGAAGCTCGATCATTCTCTAAGGCTGAATCAGGTAAATCTAACATTAGTGATGAACAGCCCATTACCTTGGCGGCATTAGCAAACTCAAGTTTTCTTGATTCGACTGTGCCGTGCGTACTCATTTCTCCCTGTGTGAGGGATATATTCATCACGGAAAATCCAGCCTTAACAAGCTTGATAAGTGTTCCGCCCATGGCCATCTCAGAGTCATCGGGATGAGCTCCGAAAACAAGAACGTCGTAGTTGGTCATTGCGTTTGCCTAAATAAGTGCTTGAAATCTTGTAACCTAGTTCTTAAAGAAACGTATTAGGGATTATTGTCTAATAATTTTCTTAAAATATAGAACATATTACGTCATGTCAGTCTATTGTACTGTCGTATTCGAGGCAAACTTATTATAGTTACTAGGGAATTTGCTATGCTTGAAATTAAAACCATTGATCAATTTAAAGATTTTCTGAAAAGCTCCTCGGATGCACCTGTTTATCTAATTAAACATTCAACGAGATGTCCGGTTAGTACGTACGCGCTGGAACAATATAAAAGTTTTTTAGAATCTCACCCTGGTTCTGAACGTCACGCATTTTTGGATCTTATTCAATACCGTGATGTCTCAAACTTTATAGCTGAGTCAACAAAGGTTCAGCATCAGAGTCCACAGGTTCTACGGTTTGAGAATCAACAGGCAACCTGGCATGCAAATCATAGTGACATCACGTTAGAAGCTTTAAGAAATAATTTATAAATGCATCATATAGAAATTGAAAATCTAAGTAAGCACTTTAAAGTGTTTGCTCGAAGGGAAGGTGTGCTTGGAAGCTTGCAGGATCTTTTTCATCGAGACTATTCTACTTTAAAAGCTGTTGATGATATCTCATTGAAGATTTCGCCTGGAGAAGTTGTTGGATATATCGGTGCCAACGGTGCTGGAAAGTCAACAAGTATTAAGATGATGACAGGAATCTTAAATCCAAGTTCAGGTTCTATGAACATCCTTGGTTTTGATCCGGCTAGGCAACGCAAAGAATACACTCGCCATATAGGTGTAGTTTTTGGACAAAGAACTCAGCTATGGTGGGATATAGCAGTTGTCGAGTCCTTTAAGCTTCTTGCAAAAATTTATGGAGTGCAGGAGCAAGAATATAAACAGCGGCTTGATATTTTAATTGAGATCTTAGGCCTTAAAGATTTGCTTCGCACCCCTGTGCGCAAGCTTTCTCTCGGGCAAAGAATGAGATGTGATTTAGCAGCAAGTTTACTACACCAACCAAAAGTTCTTTTTCTAGACGAGCCTACGATAGGATTAGATGCAGTTGCAAAACATAATGTAAGAGCTTTTCTGCGTAAAGTTAACGAAGACTTTGGTACAACTATTATCTTAACCACTCATGATATGGCTGAGATTGAAGAACTTTGCGAAAGAATTGTTATCATAGATCATGGAAAGATAATTTATGATGGAGCGCTGAACGATATTAAATCTTTGCCTGGAACAGGTCGTCGCTTGAGTATCGATCTTGCTCAAGATCCACCGGTGGATGAGCTAAATAGAATTTTCAAAGATAAGGCAGCATTTCAGCCAGAAGGAGAAAGGAGAGTAGTTTCAAACTTCGATCCACACTTAGTTTCCTCATTAGATTTATTGCAAGAGATTACTTCTCGATATCAAGTTGTTGATTTTTCTGTTAGCGAACCTAGTATTGAGGAGGTTGTGATGAAGATTTATCAAGGTGGGGTAAAAACAGCTTAATATGTCTTCGTCTGTTGCTACAAGTACTGTTTACGTAGCGTTTATAAGGAACGCCTTTCTCAAAATGCTTGCTTATCGCTTACGTTATTATACTGGGATTCTTACTTATTTGTTATTCGTGTCTGTGTACTTCTTTATCTGGAAGGCAGTTTATAGCTCCAAGACGCCGCTTGAGACGATAAACGGATTCACTTTTACGGAAATGGTTACATATGTTGCCGTAGGCTGGATCTCTAGGAGCTTTTATTTCTCTAACATTGATAGTGAAATGAATGAGCTGGTTAGGACAGGTCAAATTAGCGTCTTTCTGTTAAGGCCTGTGAATTTTCAAACTATGATGTTTGCTCAAGCAATTGGGGAATCGCTGTTCCGATTTTTCTTTTTTTCAATACCGATTGGTGTAGTGATTTTATATGTTTTTCCAATTCAGCCACCTGCAAGTTTGGAAACTTTTCTATTATTCTGTTTGTCGACCTTGTTAGCATTTGGAGTGCTTGTAGCTGTTAACTTTATAATCGGACTTTTGGCATTCTCTTTAAAATCTATAGATGGCGTGATGCGAGCAAAGCATAATCTTTTGCAGCTTTTTTCAGGCTTGTTGCTTCCATTGTCGTTTTTTCCAACCTGGTTTCAATCTCTGCTGGATTTTCTACCGTTTAAAGCAATATCTTATATTCCGTTGCTCGTTTATTTAAATAAAGTTCCTCAAGCAGAGATTTGGGGAGTTTTAGCAGGGCAACTGTTTTGGATTGTTGCTTTAGTATTTATAGGGATTCTGCTTTGGAAAAAAGCGATGGCTAAGCTTTCAGTGCAGGGAGGGTAGTTGAAAACTCTCAGAATATATTTTGCATACTTTCTGCAGTTCTTGATGCAGCGTCTTGCCTATAAGGGAGACTTCTTTGCCTCAATTTTTTCGAATATGCTTGTAACGATTGGTGGCTTATTGTTTGTAATATTTCTACTTGATGGCCAGACAATACAATCTTTACAAGGGTGGAGCAGGAGTGAGGTTTTATTCATTTATGGCTATGCCATGATCTCTATGGCACTTTTTTCGACTGTTGCTCCAAATCTTTATAGATTTGGAGATAAATATATCATCGAGGGTCAATTCGACCGAGTGTTACTCCGACCACTTAACTCTGCTTGTCAGGTCTTATTTGAATCCTTTAACTTGGAGAGTATAGGCAGTCTTTGTATCGGAGTTGGAACCTTGTTATATGCCTCCGAAAGCTTATCAATTACTTATAGTTTGATTGACATACTATGGTTAATAGTTAGCAGTTTTTCTGCAGCTGTAATCCTGCTTTCAGTCTTTGTTCTGATTGCTTCGCTTTCATTTCATTTTGAAGATAGGGTAGGAATAGCTCCACCAGTTTATAATTTGATTGCGTTTGGTAGATATCCCTTGCCTGTTTTTAATAATGTAATTCAATTCATATTGAGATGGATCGTGCCATTTGCGTTTGTTGCATTTTATCCTGCAACTCATTTTTTAAAGCGCCAGGGATTTGAGCTTTTTTGCTACTTAACCCCATTTGTAGCAATTGTTTCAGCTAGTATTGCCGCACTTGCTTGGACAATTGGTGTTAGAAGCTATCAATCTACAGGTAGTTAGCTAATGCAAGATTGGTACAAAGAATGGTTTGGCAAGGAGTATTTAGCCGTTTACCCTCATCGGGACACTAAGCTTGCAAAATCTGAGGTTGATTTTATTTGTAAGAGCCTGGGCCTTTCTGAGAGTGATTTTGTCTTAGACCTAGCATGCGGTGCTGGACGCCACCTGTATCACCTCCATCAATCTAAAATAAAGGCAGTAGGTGGTGATCTTTCAGAAGCCTTGCTACTTGATCTTAGTGAGAAAACCCCAGACCTAAGCTCTTGGGTTTTACGCTATGATATGAGATTTTTGCCTTTTAAAGAGAATTGCTTTGATGCTGTGTTATCACTCTTTACAAGCTTTGGATATTTTCAGAGTGACACAGAACATTTATCAGTATTAAAAGCAGTAAGATCTGTTTTAAAAAGAGGTGGCAGATTCTTCTTTGATTTTTTAAACGCTAATAAAACAATTAGAAATTTAGTTGCACATTCTGTTAAAACTATTGGTGATTTAAAGATTGATGAATTTCGCAACTTTGACCAGAATACTAAGAGGATAAATAAGAAAATTTCAATTGAGCAGAATGGTAACACGAAGGAATTTAATGAGTCCGTTCGAGCATACACGCTAAATGAAATTGAGCCTATGCTTAAACAAGCATCTTTTAAGATTAACCATCTTTTTGGTGATTATTTAGGTAATTCATATTCTGAAGATTCTGATAGGCTAATTATAATAGCAGAAGGTATATGAAGGTATTAGATCCCTTAAATGATTTTTTAAATGGAGCTCCTTCTACTAGGAACTTTTTTGAGCGTTCATTCTTATTGGAGGAAGATGTTCAAAAGCAGATTGAGCTAGTTAAAACTAGAAAACTACACTCAGAAGTAGTTAATGCTCTAAGAGAACAGAATGATGGGGTCTCTTCACTTGTGGATAGCCAGTTAGAAAAGCTAGATGACCCTAATGTAGTTTTTGTTGTTACAGGTCAGCAGCTAGGTTTATTGGGAGGCCCTCTTTTTACACTTTATAAAATCCTCACAGCTATTAAGTATGCATCTGATTTAGAGAAATCCTACAGAGTTCCTGTGATCCCAATTTTTTGGCTTCAATCAGAAGATCATGATTTTGATGAGATAGCAGAGGCGCACATTTACGATGCTGATCTTAAAACTAGCAAGATTAAACTCACAATGGATCAAAGTAAGTTAGGGGGTCCAGTTGGCGAGCTTCTATTAAGCACTTCAGATGTTCAAGATTTAAAAGAGCAGATCGATGATCCAAAATTTAATCTTATCGTTGATAAGTATGCTGAGAGTAAAAAACTAAGTTTAGTCTTTTCCGAAATAATTCGAGAATTCTGTTCTGAGCTAGGATTAGTCTGTTTTGATTTTCATGCTGCAGATCTGAAACCCCAGTTGTTAGGTTTGATCCTTGATGCGTTCAGTAAATCTTCAGAAATTGCTAGCGTTTTGAAAACGCGTGAAAATGAATTGAGTCAACTAGGAATTAAACCCCAAGTACATGTCCGTGAAGATTCTCCACTTCTATTCGTCACAGAAAACAATCAGAGAATGCGAGTCCAAAACAATAGTTACTCGACTGAGCAAATCGAAAAGCTTATAAGAGAAGAGCCGAAACGCATTTCCACTAGTGCATTGATAAGACCGCTTGTCCAGGATTCGTTATTTAAAACTGTAGCATATATTGCAGGTCCCGGAGAATTTCAGTACTGGCTTCAATTGAAGCCACTTTATCAATTCTTTAAATTACCTCAGCCATTAGTTGTTCCTCGAGCAAAGATGTTTATTTCAGAGCAGGCCCAAACAAAATTGCTTAGAAAGCTTTCAATTGATGTTGAAGATTTGAGAAAGGATAAACTTGAATTAGTAAAAGAGTTAGTCGAATTTAATCTTGAGAAGGATTTCCAAGAATTAGAAGGGCACTTAAAAGATTCCTTTTCTAAGATTGAACCACATCTATTAGAGTTAGACCAAAACTTAAAGAGTCCTCTTGCCAAGACGCTCAACTCTTCTTTACAAAACTTAGAGAAGCTTAAACGGAAAGCAGAGAGATCCTTTGTTAATCGTAATGCCATTCTCACTGAGCAGGTCGATCGCTTGGTTCAGTATTTTTATCCCGATAATGTGCCTCAGGAGCGAGTCATTGCAGCTGCATCTTTTTTTACTGCTTATGGATCAGAATTTGTCAGCAAAATCTATAATGAAATTGATTTAAAGCAGCTAGGGAAATACCAGGTAGTCGAGCTTGATGGAGTAGTGGGCTAAAGTATGGTACTAATTGATTTGAAATTGAATTGAGAGTGCACATAGATGAAACAGATTGATCTACTTGCCTTTGGCCCCCATCCGGATGATGTCGAGCTTTTTTGCGGTGGAACAGTTGCTAAAACAGCTACTCAAGGGCATACAACAGCAGTTATAGATCTTACTGAGGGAGAGCTTGCTTCAAGAGGTACTGTCAGTGAACGTCAAGTAGAAGCAGAAGCTGCCTCAAAAATTTTAGGATTAGCTACACGTGAGAACCTTAAGCTGCCAGATGGCGGAGTAAATCCACATGATGAACATCAAGTTCAAGAAGTTGTTGGGATTCTAAGAAAGCTTACACCAAAAATAGTTTTGTTGCCTTATCATGTTGAACGCCATCCTGATCATGAAGCTGCGAGTCAGTTAATTAAGCGTTCAATTTTTTTTGCAGGACTTTCAAATTTTAAAAGTCAACTAGGGCCTCGATATATCCCATCGCAAGTTTTTTATTATCAAATGCGTTATGAATTTTCACCATCGTTTATAGTTGATACCTCTAACGTGATTGAAAAGAAGCTAGCAGCAATTCAAGCTTATTCGTCTCAGATAAAAGTTGATCAATCGCAAGCAAGAACTCTTGTTTCGTCTGAGTTAAATGTTTCAAGTATCATGGCGAGAGATGAGTATATAGGTGCAAAGATAGGGGTAAAATTTGGAGAGGCTTTTTTAAGTGAAAGGGTTCTCTCAATTACAGATCCAGTAAGCCATTTTGGTGCTCACAGGACTGATAACGCTTTATTTTTTGAGAGATAGGATGGGCGAGAAACTTAAAATCGGAATTACCTGTTATCCTACTTTTGGGGGTAGTGGAGTTGTCGCAACTGAGATCGGGATGGCTATGGCTCAAAGGGGTCATAGAGTACATTTTATCTGCTATGACGTGCCAAGACGCTTAAATCGGTTTTCTCAGAATATATTTTTCCATGAAGTTGAAGTACACGATAATCCTCTTTTTGATTTTCCTCCCTACTCATTAGCTCTTTCTTCTAAAATGGTTGAAGTAGCACAATATGAAGATCTGGATATTTTTCATGTTCATTATGCAGTTCCTCATGCCACTAGTGCGTATCTCGCTAAGCAGATTTTAAATGCTAAAGCACCAAAGATTATTACTACCTTGCATGGAACTGACATAACTCTTGTTGGAAATGAGAGAAGCTACTTGCCGATTACAAGATTTTCAATATTAGAAAGTGATGGAGTTACGGTTCCCTCACATTTTTTGAAAAATGCTACTTACGATAAACTTAATGTTCCTACTGCTACAGACATTAGAATTATTCCCAACTTTATTGATTCTGAACAGTTTTCACCGGGTGATGCTGAGTCAAAGGAAAAGTTTAGGCAGTCGCTTGGGCATTGCCCTGTTAAGGGAAGGATCTTGGTGCACGTGTCCAACTTTAGGCCCGTAAAAAGAATCGATGACGTTATTCGGGTCTTTGAGAAAGTTACAAAACAAATTGATTCTCATCTAGTTCTTGTTGGAGATGGTCCGGAACGATCGAAGATAGAAGCTCTTGTTAGAGATCTTAATCTTCAAAACAAAGTCTGTTTCTTAGGAAAACAGCAATTGACACAAGAGATAGTTAGAAACTGTGATCTGTTCCTTTTGCCGAGTAGCAATGAAAGCTTTGGGTTGGCCGCGCTTGAAGCTCTTAGTACAGGAGTGCCTGTTATTGGTTCGAATGCTGAAGGTATTCCGGAGGTCGTTAAGCATGCTGAAGTTGGATATTTAGCTGATATTGGTGATGTCGAGACAATGGCAAGCTATGCCGTTAAATTGCTTTCGAACCACAAAGAGTATGATCGTATGTCAAAGGCAGCGAGAGAGTATGCCATTGCTGAGTACAGTAAAGATAAGTTGATAGATCAATACGAATCTTACTATTACGAAATTCTAAAAGAAAAAGCTTAGCCGTAAATATCCACTAGTTCCTGCAGTCAGGTATGATCCCGTCCCAGTTGGAATTCCACCAAATTCGGTACCTCTATCTCCATATGGTAAGTTAAGTCCGATCAGTAATGAAGTATTCTGTAGAAAGTCGTATTGGATCTTAAATTGAGCAAAGCCGCTTCTGTCTGCCAAGTTCAAGATGTTAACTGGGTAAAAATTTACAAGTGGGGTTAGCTCGATTCTTAATCCAGAAGCCAAGTAGTTTTTACCTATTGTAAACAATTCCCCTCGATTGATTCGATCAAGCAGTGCAGGTTTGATTGTTTGATAATTATTCTCACTTGTCCCTAGGCCACTATGATATAGTTCGAGGTATCCATAAACATTCGTATCTCTAATAACCCAAGATTGATCTATGTTTGTTACGATATTCCAAATGTTGTTTCCTGAATTAATCTCAGTATAAGAGGCATCAAACCTCCAAAGTGCCTCACCTATTGGCTTAGATATTCCAATACCCAAAATGTTCTCGTCGTAATGCCGTCCGGCTACTAGATCATACTCAATCTCAAAATCAGATAGGGTACCCTTAAATTTACTTGCAAAAGTTGACTGATCACCGTTTAGATTGCCTGTAAGTGGATCTCGACGAGGGATGACAATCGCTTGTATATCGGCTCCGGATTCGAACAGATATTGTGAATAGACCATATCATCGCCAGTCTTATAATCCTTATCAATCTCAGTTGGAGAAAATGGATTAAAAGGATCAATCGCTTGAAAAATGAGAGAGTTTCCCCAACTTAAAGCCTGCCGACCAACTTTTAAGACGGTTTGATCGCCAAGGTAGCTGGCCGATAAGCGATCTAAACGAACCACACTGGTGACTTCAGTATCATCTTGGAACTCGTTTGTTAAATCAAAAAGCCTGCGACGATCATTAATCAATAGTGATTGTGACAATGCAAAGGGGTTCTGATTTAAGATAGATCTTTGTGTATCCAAAGCATTGCTATAAAGGCTAAGTGCTTCAGTTTGAGCATCAAACTTAAATCGATCATGCATGTATTCATAATTCAACCTAAAATCTAGCTGATTGCTTAGGCTGTTCTTCGAACCAAGCACATTTTGTAAATCTTGCGCTCTGAAATCAGTAAAAGTTATTTGAGTTTTTAGGTGCCCTGAGATGTTGTGCTGAGCATAAGCCGAGGATGAGATAAGTAGAGAAAATAAGATAGGTAAAATCCTATTCATCACTTACAATTTCTCCATCATGAAGTTTAATCAATCGTTCGGCGTACTCCATTACGAGCTTATCATGAGTTGAAAAGATGAAGGTAACTTTACGCTCTTTACACATGCTGAGCATTATTTCTAATAGGTTTTTTGCTGTTTTGGAATCAAGATTTGCAGTGGGTTCATCTGCTAATACGATTTCCGGATTGCTTACAATTGCTCGAGCAACTGCAACTCTCTGCTGTTGTCCACCTGAAAGTTCTCCTGGTCTTCTGTTTTCTAGTCCATTTAATCCAACAGCATTTAGAATTTCATATGCACGTTCTTTTCTCTCAGCAGCATTTACGCCTTGAAGCTGCATTACGAATTCGACGTTTTCACGAGCAGAAAGTACAGGGATTAGATTGTACGCTTGAAAAATGAATCCAATATTATCTAACCTGACTTGAGCTAGTTCGCTTGAGCTCAAAGTATCAATCCTCAAATTTGATAGATAAATTTCTCCTGAGGTTGGACGATCTAATCCACCGATTAAGTTTAATAGCGTAGTTTTTCCCGAGCCAGATGGCCCAGAAAGACTTACAAAGCTGCCATCTTGTATTTCAATGCTAATTCTTCGTAAAGCATGTACTTCTATGTCTCCTTGACGGTAGATTTTAGAGACGTCTTTGCAACGTACATTAGCTTCTAGTTTATTTTCTTGTAGAGTGTTGTTCTTCATTATGTAGCTCTTGATATTGCATTCGCTGGCGTAAATCTTGAGGCTCTCCAGGCTGGATAAAATGAACTTAAGCTTCCTAAAAATAGGACTAGCAAATTTGCCGTTATCCAATCATGGGACACAAAACGGGGGTAAATAACGTTCTTGATTCCGAAGCGTTTAGCTCCCTCGGCAAATGCTGAGATATCTATACCACTTTCTAACAAATGAATTCCGATTACACTTAAGATGTTGCCAATGAATCCACCAATTAAAATCAATAGCAGTGATTCAATCAACACTTGAAATTGAATTTCGATTGGCTTCATGCCAAGCGCTTGCAACATCCCAAATTCGCGTATTCTTTCGTAGATCGCCATAAAAAGAGTATTTACAATACCGAATGAGATTGCAATTACGACGATGCAAAACCAAAAAATTAAAAACTTACCCTGAATGTCCAATAGTGCTGAAACGAACTTTTCAATATCTCTCCATCCTCTTACATCGAGATTTGGAGCAGAGCTTTGCAGATTGGAGAGGGTGGGTTCAAGGTTTTCATAATCTTTTGTCACTAGAGATATTTCGGATATCTTGGCATCCAAGCCAAGTAAGCCTTGAGCTTTTTTAATGCTCAAAAACACAAAACTCTTCTCCGTGGATTCAAACTGGGAATCAAATACACCAATTATTCTTACACCTTTGTCAGAAATTTCATTTTTTACGTCTTGGCTCATGACTACCACACGTTTGCCAATATCTGTTTGTAGTAATTCAAGTAACTTTCGTCCTATTATGATTCCATCATCAGAATCGTGATCGAAGAATTTGCCTTCATTCACGCTTTCAGCGATAAAAGAAAGCCCCAGCTCCTCTTTAGGATTGATTCCTACTATCATAACGCCATAAGATTCACGTTCACTCATGACAATTCCAGGTACACGAACGCGCTCAGCTTTCTTTAGGATCTGAGGACTCTTCATCACTTTTTCAAGCTTAGGAGGAATTTCAGAGATTGAATTACTTACATCGGGGTCTTCTAGATAATTTTCAGCATGTATCTGAATATGGCCAGTTAAATGATCAATTGTATCTTTAGCGAGGTTATAAGAAAGGCCGCGGGCTAGTGATGAAACGACAATTGTTCCAGCAAGGCCAAAAGAGATCGCAAGCAAGGTTAAAATTGATCGTCGAGGATTTCGTAAGACATTACGAGAGGATAAGATAAAAATAATTGAAAGGTTTTTTAGCATCTTAAGTCGCTCGCATTGCTTCCAATGGTTTAAGCCACAAAATCTTGAGAACGGGATACATTACACCAATAAAGGTAGTTGTTAAGATCATTAGAGGCGCTGTGAGTATTACTCTAATAGTAAGCTCAGGATATATTCTGATTGGTAAATTCCACAGTTTTGCAATCTCTTCAGCTCCAGGGACTGTAAATCCATGAATTGAGAAATACGTAATAACACCACTCCCAATCAATACGCCAAGAAATATCCCAACAAGAGTAAGTAAAATAGATTCAATTACTACCATGCCCATAATTCTTGGGGTTCTTGCTCCAATAGCTAACATGATTCCAAACTCCCGTGATCGTTCCAGAACAGACATAAGAAAAGTATTCACAATGCTAAAAGTAACAATCAAGACTAGCGTCAGATAGAAGATCCAACCAGCAGACATATCAAGTTCGATTGATTGCTTTAGACCTGGCATTAGCTGATCCCACCTAAGGGAAACGAGGTTAGTTTCATTTTTAAGCAATTCCTCAATTTTCGATTGAATTTGCTCCAGATCCTTAAGTCTCATTCCCATTACAACAATCGAATGTGCTGAATTTTGCATACTGAAGACATCTTGAAACGTTTTGTATGGGATAAACATTGTCACACGATCGAAGTCTTTTGTTCCCGAATCAAATATCCCCCTAATTGTTGCTACAGATGCAGCAAGCGAACCATCTTTTCCTTGTCCTAATATTGTAACCTCATCACCAATGTCTACTTTTAGATTCTTTGCTAAAATCTCACCAATTACACAATCGTTGGTTGAAGTACTATCTAGGTATTCTCCTTTTTTAATAAGCCCAGAAACAGAAGAGACTAGTTTTTCTTTTTCCGGCATTATGCCAATAACTTGCAAACCGTAACTTCTCTTCTCAGAAGAAATTAAGGCAAAACCGATTGATCGAATTGAGGTATGTTCAACTCTATCAAGTGATTTAATTTTACTCTCCAGAGAGAGTGGGTCTTCAATAGTTGCTCTTATCTGCGGCTTTTCAAGGTATCCTTTTTTCTGAACCTGTAGTTGACCCAAGGTCAATGCGATTGCTGATTTTGTTGCTGCGTCATAGGACTTAAGTTGTATTGAAACAAAGAATTGTAGGATTGATGTAGCAAATGCAATAGCTAAAACAGTTAGGATAGTTCTCCTCGAGTTGCGCCAAATATTTCGCCAAGCGAGTTTTAGCATCTATAGATTCCTTGGATTGCGCAGGTAAGATAGGGTAAAGACATTGTTAGAGATCTCAATACCAAATTCTGCTTTGCTGTGTACAATCTCAGTCCATTCGTTCTTCTCTTCGACATTTTTCATTCGAATTACTTTTGCTATTAGCTTTCCTCCCATGGGTGCAATCTCTTCAGCCGTCAGCTCTTTAACTAATTTCATATCTTGATCAAAGAATTGATGCTTAAAGATTATATAGTCATCACGAATTACCAAGATCTCTTTCCCCCAGACCACGGGTGCGTTTTCAAGAGGTATTGATTCAACAGTATAGAATTTATGGGCATCTCTCTCTTCTTCGTTGAGAAGTTTGTGAGAATAACGTTTCACAATATCATCTGCCTTGGCGAGATCGTTATACGAAAAATCTGATCCCATCCAACTTTGGCCCATCATGCTGGGTGGAATTTTGATTACTTTGTTGACTTTAGGTGAGTAGCTCCACATCTTGTTGTCGTTCTTAAGCGAGGCACTACCTGCATCTTTCGCTGGCTCTGTAAATCGAACAAGAGTCTTATCAGTCCCCATTGTCCAAGATTGAAACTTCATAGTTCTTTTCCAATCATCACGATTGATTGTCATTTGCGCCTCAGTATAAGAGGTTTTGCCACGCCAGTAATCAATCGCTTCCTTAACAAGTTCAGCGGGACTTAGTGCAAATGCATGAATAGGAATGGTGAGTAATAACAAAAGCTGTACAAAGATCTTCATATCGATATTGGAAAAAAGTTCTGAATAACGCTAGCACAGGATTTGAGAGTTTGGAATTGGCGTATTTTAAGGACGTGTATAGGAAAGCCCTGCTGAGCAGAACTGGCTACATGAGCAGAGCATTTAAATGTTGAATCTAAGCCGCGACTGCATGCTCTATCTCAACGCCGCTAAAGAATGAAGTTGCCTGCTCGAGGATGTCAGGAATGGCTGTGCTTAGAAGTGCGATTGTTCCAATTGTTGGATCGCAGCCCGTAATTGCTTTAACGACCAGATCTGCTGCTACCTCAGTAAATAGCGCGCCCATAAATGATCGAACACTTTCCCCGAGGCTTTTGGTCTCTACAGCAAACGTTTCTTGATCCAGCTCGAGATTTGCTTCAGGCATTTGAAGTGACAGAAATTCATCATATTCAACAATTGGATCTGGCGTTAAGAGATTCATAATATTACCTTTTTATAGACTCTGTAACTTATTTTTAAGATGCGGCGAATTAACTAATCGTAGCGCTTTGACAGTTGAAAGGGTGAGATGAAAAGGATTTTAATTTTTACTTTGATATTTTGGGTTTCTATGGTTCAGGCAGAAGAGAGAAAAACTGAGACAGCAATCTTTGCGGGCGGATGTTTTTGGTGTATGGAATCTGCGTTTCAGGAACTCGATGGTGTTCTGCGAGTAACTTCTGGTTTCACAGGTGGAGACACCGATAATCCTAGCTACTCTCAAGTCTCCTCTGGTTCAACTACGCATGCTGAGGCGGTTGAAATCGAATTTGATCCAACTAAAATTAGCTACAAAAAGCTTTTAGATATCTACTGGAAAAATACAGATCCAACTGTGACGAACAGGCAGTTTTGCGATGTGGGTAGTCAATATAGACCTGAGATATTTTATCTATCTGATGAACAAAAGAAACTTGCTGAGGATTCAAAGGCAGAGATTATAAGGACGAAAAAGTTTGAAGAGGATGTACTAACACCGATCACAAAAGCTTCTGCTTTTTATCCAGCTGAGGAATATCATCAAGATTTTTATAAGAAAAACCCTATTCGCTATAAGTCATATAGGTTTGGTTGTGGCCGTGATCAGAGACTTAGGCAGCTATGGGAGTAGCTTTGGTGTAGATTTTGTGATGATGCATTAGTGCTGCAACACATTTAGCTGGAAGCGCTTCACCAAAGTCAGTTGAGTAATACATGGAAGCTATTTCTCTTCCCGATTCAGTTAAGCTTACATACCAATCTGTACGACCATTACCACTTAATCTCTCCATTTTAACATGACCTGCCTGCTCAAGTTTTTTTGCTGCATCGGTTATAGAACTTCTCGTGCCTGAGACTGTGCTTGCTTCAAGCACATGGATTTCTCCTTTTGCATCGATAATGCTTACCTGGGGTAAGTCAACTACATCGGCAATTTTAATCGGCTTGTCAAAAGGAAGTAGTGCCCCAAGGGTTTCGATGCACCGATTTTCAATCCAAGCTACCCGTACTACATCCTTTGTTGGGTCAATGTATGTGTCGACAGAACGTTTAGTTTCTGAGCCTACACGCTGACCACTCTGAAGCGTTCTTGTTACTGAATGGTAGGTAAAACATTCAATTGCTCGAATGCTCTCAAGAAATTGTAGATTTGCATTCAGAACATGCTGGGGGGCTGAAACGCTGCTTGGTACCTGCTCCAGCAACTCACTTGTTGGGACAGGCTCTCCTTGTGCTTCCTGTACAGTTGCCCATGATTGCTCGGTCACCCCTGATGTAAGAGCTTTTTGAACATGTCCTAATGTTCCTTCCCAGGGAAGGTTGGGCCTTTCAGCTTTAGTTGTATTCTGTGCAGTAGACCACATGTAGTTAACTGCTGCTCTGAATACAGTTCCATTTAGTCCACCAAGTTGTTCGTTAAAGTAAAGCTGACCTAAGACTCTGTAAACATTTGGTCTTGGCATGATTGGATCATCGCGTTCCTTTGATACTGCTATTAAGGCAGTACATGCTTCAACGATCGCCTGTCGAGCCTGTTTTTTTAATTCAATAGCATCAGCTCTTGCTCTATCAATCTCAGCTGAGGTTACATCGTGTGGCAAGCAAACTCTGACATGCTTTCTTGAAAATTCGGGAACACGCTTGTTAACTTCATCATAGATTTCGATAAGTCGTGCGGTGCTAATTTCACTAGCGCTTTCGCTTGGGGTAAGTTCTTCAAGCTGTACACTTGGTCCTATTCTTCTAATGTTAAGTAGAAAGAATGCTTTTTGAAGATCGCTAATTGAAATATGATGTGATTCGTTTGGAAATTCAGGAATTTCGACTTTTGATCTGACATTACTCCAGTGAATATCTGGTTGCTGAAGCTCTAAGTAGGTTGGATCGATCGATGTGCCGGCTTCAGCCGTATGGCATCCAGCTGGAGGCGTACCTACCCCCTGAACTAACTCCTCAGTATCTCTTTCCTGCTCTAACATCTCAACTTACTTGAATCACATGCGTAGTTTGGAATTGTTATTCTATTCAAAGCGAATATAGTGACCTGAATCAGCTTAAAATTACTCAATAAAATCAGATGTTTCTTTAGCGTTTATGACAATATCGAAGCAATGATTTCTGCTTAGTTGGTGTCCAAAGACACGAGGTAGTAAGAACCGTGGGGCCAGGGGCGCCGTGGACGATCACGAGGATCGAACACGGCAGCCCCAGGGCCACGAACCGGTGTTGGTTGCTCAGGCGGCGAGATTCACCTGCTCGAAGCTGTAGACCGTCACGACGCCGTCAGGCTCTCCGTCGTTCAGGTGCTCCAGGTGAGGCTCGTCGTTGTGGCCGTCGATCACGCAGATCGGGCGACCGAAGCCGTCTGTGCGCAGATGCTCGATCAGCCGCACAGAGTCGTCAGCGACAGCGACCGGAGCGAGGTTGCCGCGCTGGAAGCCGAAGTCCGCAGCGACCTTCACACATCCCTCGGTGTTGGGCTTCATCTGGCGAACTTGGTCACCGAAGCAGGCAGCGCCGTTGAGCACAGCCCAGACGTAGTCTCCGAAGACTGCACGAAGCATGTCGGGAGCCAGAGTGGAACTGGTGCTGGTGCAGACACCCTGGCGGATGCCACGGCGGTGCATCTCAGCGATCACGTGTCGCACCCCAGGCATCGGGTCGATCTCCAGGTTGCGAGCCTGCTGAACCAGCAGCTTGTTGCGCCCCTCGTCGAAGATGAGGTTCACGGCCAGTGCTGCTTGGTTGAAGCGAGGATCGGCGTTGACGCGCTCCGCGAGGCTCCAGATGTTCTCCGACTTGGCTTGCTCGGCGAGACCCATGATCGCGCTCTGCAGACTAGCCTCGATGATCCGTCCGCGGATCTGCTCGGGGATCTGCTTGTGGCCGTCACGGGTTTGCCGGCCAGAAGGAGTGATCAGCTTGTACATCATGATCAGCAGGACCGGTCGCAGCATGTGGAAGCGACGCGTCTTGAAGATCTTGTTCAGGTACGGAGCGACCGCTTCGGCGAACTCGGGACCGAACAGGATCTCAGCCTCGATGATCCAGGACTTGAGCTGAGCAGGCTCACTGTTGGTGAGCGTCTGGTCGATGTCCCAGATGAAGGCCTCGATCGGTACGCCTTGAGGCGTCATCAGCAGGTCTGTCAGGCTGATGGTTTGGCTGGGTGGAAGAAGGATGGCCACGGTGTCTCACTCGGGGGCTGAAGGTTGCAGGGCGGGGAAGGCGATGGAGTTTAACTTATCCTCACATCGCATGGATTGATACGAAAGTTTTATCGAATCAATTCATGCGATGTGCAGGAAGAACCTTTTTTACCTCGTGTCTTGGGCAGGCTAGCGCTTGGCGCAACTCTACCCAAGACACTTCTATGTCATAAAAATTTCTACGCAGATTGAAACAGTGAAAAAGAACTCTCACTCCAAACGAGTGTAATTTAGCTAAATTAGCTAAGCAACTGCAACTTTAATCCACTTAAAGTTGGTCAGTGGATCCCTTATAGCTGTTGACGGATGGCCCAAATATTCCAAGTTATTAAGATAAAAGTCAGCGAACCCCAAGATTGTTCATTACTGAGGAGGAGAGTAGGAAAGCCAGTAAAGTCGAACGGTTCAAGATCCAGTCAGGCTTATAGTGAGGTTCCTTCAGGATCTTTGAGACGAAATAAGGCGCAAGCTCGGCAACGTCGTCAGTTTTCATCCGACCTGCTAGGAGATATTCAAGATAAGAAAACATTTCGTTTCGAAAAGAGTTCACAAAGAAGTGGTGTACTTCGATAAATCCTCTTAGATAAGCAATGTCTTTTGTAAAAACAATCTTTCCTCTAACGTCACCACCTCTAAAAACTCTTGAGGCAGAATGAAAACTCTCTTCTTCTGATTGCCCAAGTTTTAAGAAGTACCTAAACAGATCAATGAAGTCTGCACCTTCGATTCCCATCTGTATGGCTTGAACGCGTGAGCTAATTCTTCGAAGTCGACTAATGTCAATTGAGTTCGTAATAAATTCTGCAAAAACAGCTAAGCCTTCCTGCGTACAAGTAGTTCTTGGCGAGCTAAGACCAAGAGTTTTTAAACGTTGGATACGGCCATTTTGTAAAGTAAGGGTATGCACTAAAAGTTCATGTTGGATTAACTGATCAACGTCATGTGGCGCGAAACATGTAGAGCTACGTACGCTAATGCGATTAGCACCTGCAGAAGCTTTTGCAGATAACTGATTTGACGTGATAACCTTGATGTCTCTATCTGCAAAGGTCCTTTTGGATTGTGATTTTATCTTATTTACCACGTATTCAGGCAGAATGCAGACGTCCTCAGGCGGCATTAGGTTCGCTAGCTTAAATTTTCCGACTGTTTTTAAGAATTTTCGTGCTGCCTTAAGAGTAGTATCGTTGCCTTTTCCAAGTTTATCTGTTGGTAATCCATAGAGCTTTGTTGAATATTTCATGAACGCTTTAGTTCCGGCGGCCTCTACCATACGTAAGGATGTGAGGTAGCTTTCTGCTGTCTCTTTAACAATCTTACCCAAGGGATGTCTGCTATCAATTTTACTAATTATATACTGCAGACCTTCTTTATCTTCTGTGAACTTATATTTGGGGTATTCAATTTTTGGTAAGGTGTGAGATCGCTTTCGCCAACTATTAAGAAAAATATCTTTTGATTCTTTGCCCCAATTTATCTTGTTAAGAATATCGATTCTCTTTCCAATTTTAAAAAGCTTTCTATCTAATACTTTTAAATTTTCAAGATCCGATTTTGCGGCCATTAAGCACCTACGTTATCGATTCGTTAGGACTTGACGATTCCGATTGAGCTTCTTTGGCAGCCTGAATCGTTTCGTCATCTAAAGCTTTCGGTTTCTTTCGGTTTGATCTCTTAGCTGGAAGCAGTGTTTTTAAAGCTAATTGCTTGCCAAAGCAGAGCAATGTATCTCCGGGATAAATAGTTTCAATTGGTCTTGGAGTTGGGATTGTTATCCCTTTTCTTTGAATATTTAAAACTTGAATCTCTTGTTCCAAGATGCTTGCTTCTTCAATCGTTTTGTTTGCAAGTGCAGATTTATTTCCTACAGGGATTTCAACGATACTATATCCCTTGCTTAATGATAATCGCTCACGAATATCGAGATCTGGAAACTGCATTTGCTCTTCAACGTATTCAATAATGCACGTAGCGATATCAAGGTGGGTTGCGCTTTCAATTCCTTCAAGTCCCGGAGAAGAGTTAATCTCAAGCACCTGAGGACCTGAGCTTGTTTCTAGTAGATCAACACCAGCGACTCTAAGTCCCATTATATGGGCTGCCAATAAAGCAACACGTTCATATTCAGGCGCCAGTTCGATAGCTTCTGTTGCACCGCCAAGATGAACGTTACTTCTGAACTCGCCCTCTTGTGCAGTTCTGCGCATTGCAGCTACAACACGATCGCCAACAACAAAGGCTCTTATGTCTGTTCCTTTGCTCTCAGCCACAAAGTGTTGGATTAATACGTTGTGTCCTGCTAACTGCAGAGCTTCGATTATCGACATAGCAACAGATTTCTTCTCAGCTAAGAGTACGCCTGACCCTTGAGAGCCACGTAGCAGCTTTATCACTACAGGTGCACCACCAACTCGATCTAGGGCTGATGGTATATCACTATTATCAAAAACAAAGGCACTGTGTGGAATTCCAATCTGGTGCCTACTTAAAATTTGCATTGAGCGTAATTTGTCTCTTGAAACAGAAACTGCAAACGAGGCGTTTAAACAATAGACTCCCATTTGTTCAAACTGCCTGATAACAGATGTTCCAAAGAAATTCTGTGATGAAGCTACTCGAGGAATAATAGCATCAACTTTCGCCACAGGTTTTCCCCGATACAATAGATCAGGCTTTCCAGATTGAATATCTAAGGCAAACTTGGAAGTAGAAAAGATTCGCACTGTATGACCGCGCGCGCGTGCCGCATCCTTTAATCGTCTAGTGCTATATAACTTTGGGTTGTTTGAGAGAATTCCGATTTTCATTATTAATTACAAATAGCTAGTTAGCAGCTCAATATAGAGCAGATTTAAGTTTGTGAATATACGAATAGATTTAGATTATAGGAAAACTGTCACTTTGGCCAACTGATTGTTTTTACATGATATATTCTTCTTGTTGCTACTAAATTCAACTACGGGACGATTTTTTTACTTTTTTGAATATATTAAGAAACCAATTTCTCAGTTGTAGCGAAGTAGTAATTGAAAAGATTTTTAGAGAAATAATATATGGAAAGCAATACACAAGAGACACAGCACGTGCTACCTGATGTATTAAAGGTGGTGGGTTCCCGTATTAGAACTATTCGCAACGAGCGTAATATGAATCAGAAGCGATTGGCTGAGCTTTCAAATTTAGATCGAGCTTACATGAGTTCGATTGAACAGGGAAAGCAGAATATTACAGTCGGCAGCTTGTTAAGAATAGCTTCTGCACTTAAGGTAGATATTAGAACTTTGATACCTTAGACATCTTACATGCAGAAAAATCGTAGGTCGCTATTTATCTTTAGGCGCGATCTTAGAATTCAGGACAATACCGCCTTAAGATATGCAGCAGGCTCATCGGACGAGTTGGTCTGTTGTTTTATTTTTGATCCGCGCCAGATTGGGGATCACAAATATAAAAGTAAGTTTGCACTAGAGTTCATGCTCAATTCCCTTGAGGAGTTATCTGCTGAAATTGATCAGAAAGGTGGAAAACTCTACTTTTTTCATGGTGAGGCGGAGCAGGTAATTTCTAATCTGATCAGTAATCTAAAGATAGAAGCAGTTTTTCACAACAAAGACTATACTCCATTTTCTGTAAAGCGAGATCGAGCAATTGAATCCTTATGTGTCGAGCAATCAATCAGATATGAAAGTTATGATGACGCATTATTAACTGCGCCGGGCGCAGTTTTAAAAGATGATGGGACCCCGTATACTGTTTACACACCATTTTATAAGAGGGCTTCTAAACTCGAAGTGCCTGAACCACAAAGAGCAGCGAGTATAAATTATCACACAAAAAAAATTGAAAGTTCTGTTTCGTTAGATTCGCTACAACTTAAGAACCCTGAGCTAGATCAGATTTTTCTTAGGGGAGGCAGATCTGAAGCTAAGAAAATTCTAAATAACCTATCAAAATTAGAACAATACAAAGACGAGAGAGATTTTCCTGCTAAAGGTTATACCTCTGGTTTATCGGCTCATCACAAATTTGGCACTGTCTCGATTAGAGAGGTGTATCATAAGGCAGTAGAGATCTTTGGGCAGGAGCATCAGTTTATCAAAGAGCTTTATTGGAGGGATTTCTTTACGCATATTGGACATCACTTTCCGCGCGTCTTTAAGGGAAATTTTAATCGTAAGTATGACTCAGTTAAGTGGGAGAACGATCAAGGCAAGTTTTGGACTTGGGCAAAAGGAGAAACAGGATTTCCAATTGTTGATGCCGGAATGCGGGAATTGAATCAGACAGGTTACATGCATAATCGTGTAAGAATGATAGTCGCTTCTTTTTTAACAAAAGACCTGCATATTAATTGGCGTTGGGGTGAGCGTTATTTCGCTCAAAATTTAATAGACTATGATCCGGCTGTGAATAATGGAAGTTGGCAGTGGGCTTCCTCTACAGGCTGCGATGCTCAACCTTACTTTAGGATTTTTAATCCTTGGTTACAGCAAAAGAAATTTGACTCTGAAGCTGAGTATATTCGAAAATGGATCCCTGAATTAAAGAATGCAAGCCTTGCAGAGATTCACGATCCGGAACGCAAGCAAGCTCTCTTTGGATACCCAGCTCCCTGTTTAGATCATAGAGAAGCAAAAAGTAAAACTGAGGCGCTTTTTGCTGACGCATTGGAGGCAGCATGAGCGTTCACAGAATTCATCGAAAACAATCTGTTCCAATTTCAATTGATCAAGCCTGGGAATTTTTCTCCAACCCAAAAAATCTTGCTGAGATAACTCCAAAGAAACTCAACTTTAAGATTATCTCTGAAGTGCCTGAGAAGATGTACGAAGGATTGATTATAGAGTACAGGGTGCACCCTATACTCTCCATTCCTCAAACATGGGTTTCTGAGATAACGCATATTAAGGAGAAGCAATATTTCGTGGATGAGCAGCGAGTAGGGCCTTATAGTATGTGGCATCACGAACATATTTTTCATCAAACTGACTCAGGAGTCTTAATGGAAGACATTATCCATTATGTCGTACCTTTTGGGCCTCTTGGAGACCTGTTGAATTCTCTTTTCGTCAGAAATCAGGTAAATGCGATATTTGACTATAGAGAGCAGGTTCTAACAGAGAAATTCTTATAAGCTCTTTATATGCTTTGAAACATGCGTTATCTTCTCCAGCGATATGGAGAAATCAATTATTAAATCTCAGGCTCAGTCTAGACGGACATTTGCAATCATCAGCCACCCAGATGCTGGTAAGACAACATTAACTGAAAAGCTACTCCTCTATGCTGGAATGGTCCGTACGGCTGGAATTGTCGGAAGAAGAAAGTCTCAAAAAGCTGCAAGCTCGGATTGGTTAGCATTGGAGCAGGAAAGGGGTATCTCTATCTCTGCATCAGCTATGCAGTTTCATTATAAGGATGTTGTTATCAATGTGCTTGATACTCCAGGTCACCAAGACTTTTCGGAGGATACATATCGAACCCTAACTGCTGCTGATTGTGCGGTCATGGTGATAGATGCCTCTAAAGGTGTTGAAACCCAGACTGAAAAACTCTTTAAGGTTTGTCGATTAAGGGGAATTCCTATTTTAACTTTTGTTAATAAGATGGATTTACCCGCGAAAGATATCTTTGATCTGCTATCAGAATTAGAAGAGGTGCTTGGAATTAATGCTAGTCCAATAAATTGGCCCATAGGTTCGGGTAAGCAATTTATCGGTGTAGCAAATTGTGAGAGTCACCAAATAACAATATTTGAAAAATCTGAAAGTGGTGGTGCACAACGAGCAGTTGCAAAGACCTGTAGTGTTGAGGAAGCTCTAGCAAGTAAGTTAATAACTGAAGAGCAGAAAAATACATTAACAGACGAACTTGAACTCTTAGAAGTTGCAGGAAACCCCTTTAGTAGAGAGAGTTTCTTAGCGTGTGAGATAACCCCCGTTTTCTTTGGCTCCGCTATGACAAATTTTGGAATTGAGCCTTTCTTTGATGACTTTGCGAAATTTGCTCCTGCTCCTGGTCCTAGACCAGCAAATTTGGATAACGGAGATGAGATCTTAGTAGATCCAGTTAATGATCCGTTTAGTGCCTATGTTTTTAAAATACAAGCAAACATGGACCCTAAGCACCGCGACAGTATGGCTTTTTTGAGAGTCAATTCTGGTTTCTTTGAAAGAGATCTAAGTGTAAGACATCCGAATTCTAAGAAAGATGTTAGGTTATCTCGTTCACATAGTATGTTTGGCGGCGAACGAACAACTGTAGATCAGGCTTTTCCAGGAGATATTATTGGTGTTGTAAACCCAGGCCTTTTTAAAATAGGGGATACGGTTTCTACAAATGGAGGCTTTTCGTTTAAGCCTATGCCGCAATTTTCTCCTGAAGTGGTTGCGCAGGTAAGACCTAAGGATATCAACAAGAAGAAGTCATTTGATAAAGGAGTTGAGCAGCTGGGAGCTGAGGGTGCAGTTTTAGTTTTACGAAGACGTGGATCTGTCGCTACAGAAAACTTGATAGCCGCAGTTGGTAAACTTCAATTTGAAGTGATGCAGCATCGATTAGAGAGCGAATACAACGTTAAGACAGCTCTAGATCTTTTGCCATACAACGGTGGAGCTTGGCTTATCGGTGATCCTGATAAGTTTAATCCCCCTTCAAGTACTCTTTTAGCAGAAGATCTAAAGGGTAGGCCAATTTTATTGTACTCTCAGAATTGGGAGCGTGAATTTGCTCTAAGGCAGAATGAGGGATACGAACTAGTAGATTTCTTACAATGAAGCGAGTCTATATTTACAACGACCTCGGCGTAGGTGAACGTTCCTTAGAGGCAGCTACCAGATCATTTAGGAGCTTGAATTTTGAGGTTGCTCATATTGGAGCGTCTGAAGTTTTGCATAAGGATTGGCATGAGGATGCGCTACTTTTTGTAATGCCTGGTGGCGCTGATCTACCATATTGTCAGAAACTAAATGGGTCCGGCACAGCTAAGATAAAATCCTATGTTGAAAGTGGTGGAAAGTATTTGGGATTTTGCGCAGGTGCGTACTTTGGGTCGGGATATGTTGAGTTTGAAAAGGGTCACGAGCTGGAGGTATTGGGAGAGCGAGAATTGAAGTTTTTCCCTGGCAAAACAATAGGTCCTGCTTACGGACTTGGCACATACGATTATAAATGGCCTAAAGATGGTCGTGCTGCGCAAGTTTCATTTGTTAATGATGCAAGCGTTTATTGCATTTATTACAGTGGCGGGTGCTACTTTGAGCAACCAGAAAAATTTTCAAATGTAAAAGTAGTCGCTAGATTTCAGGATATAAATGGAAATCCAGCTGCGGCAGTTTTATGCAGCGTTGGGAAAGGTAAAGTACTACTTAGTGGGGTGCACCCAGAATTTAGTCTCGAGCTAATTAGAGAAAAGGGAATCGATAAGCAAGAGGTTGTTTTAGAACTTTCGACTAAAGATGATTCGCGGGAGATCTATCTCAAAAGATACCTTCAAGAGATAGATCTCCCAATCCAATAATCTATGCAAAAGGATTATCATCTGCGCTTGGTCCATAGACCGATGGCACAGGAGCATTCAACAGCCTCAAATAAACAGTCATCTGACCGCGGTGATGGTAGAGGTGATTAAATAAGACAGGTGTTTGATGTTATCTCACGTATAGCATTACGTGCAACTTCACGAAAAAGTTACAATAGCATCCTATTGTTTTGAAATGATTAGGCTGACTATATTTCAACTGCGCGTGCAGGACAAAAGCGTCTTACCTCTGAAAAGGGGTAGAAAACCTTATTGATTCCTACTGCCACTAAGAAGCCTTCCGGAGTAACAGACTTTAGATGAGCGCTTGCAGGAGCGCCGCCACTGTTTGTTGTAAGAATTCCTCTGCCTAAAGCGCCTTCAGACGGATCTAGCCAAAGGTTATCTTCGATATTGCTTGCGAGCTCTGCAGGATCGCTTTCGGCAATCGCTAAGAGACGGTCCAGGTGATAGAGCGTGTAAGCAATTACTCTTTCTCTTGATAGTAAAATCCCCGTATCTGAGGGATCTGTTTTAGTTAAAGTTTGAACAGAAGTTGGCTGACCTCTATCTATCTCTTGACGATCTACTTCTGTTCCTAAATTTAGACCAATCCCAAGCAACAGATGTCCTTCAACTAAACGGAAGCCCTTTTCTTCCAAAGCTGCTCGTCTTTCTGTATCAAGTTGGCCAACGCCCATTACGCCACAGATCTTGTGAGCTCCAGTTGGCTCATAAAGATCGTTTGGCCATTTAAACTTAATTGGTGGCATTACTTCACCAACCAGATCTCTTAATGCAAAAAGAGGGGCGAGTCCCCCAATTGTTTCAACGTAAGCTCTTTTAAGTGGATCATCAGTATCTTCAAGTACAACTGTCATAGCAAGGTCATGTTCACCAGTAAACCAAGCACCTCGAACACCAGTTCCAGATTTTTGGTTGCTAACAAAAGTATCCCCGGGTTTAAGTACATGTCCTGTATCTTTGAAGTCAGCAGGCATATTCATAGTTGAATCAACGTTGGGCATGAAAGCGCATCTAAAAGGTATTGATGTTCTAGGCAGGGTGCTCAATACGCCTTCGAGTTCTTCGTGTGAGAAACGAGCACCTGAGGTAGGTAAGCGTTCAGTAGCAGGCATAGTAGGCCCCGGTTCGGACGGACCATCAGCAGCATGCATATCATCATCTATAGGGGTGACCATATTGAAATTATAGGTAAATTCTACCCCTAATCAATATGACTAAAATTGATCTGTTCGAAGTAGAACTAAAGTGCAGGCTTCAACTACATTAAATCCCTTGTTTTTAAGGGCTTCTTGTAAAGATGGGTTTTCCGATCCTGGATTGAAGATCACTCTGCATGGAGGAAGCTCTAAGAGTTCCCCTGTCATTAGGTCAGATTTAGCCTTACCAACGTACATTGTAACAGTATCTATTTTTTGAGAATTTGAAGCTTCTTTTAAGGAGTTAAAAACTGAAATTCCTTCAATCTCCTTTAGTTTTGGGTGAATAGGTAGTGGATTATGCGAATACTCAAGTAGCATCTTAAGTGCTTTATTTGAGTATCTATCAGGTTTGTCTGACGCTCCAATTATTGCAACATTTTGGCTCATAATTACAAACTACTCGCAAAATTTTGTCCCGGGGTTAATGAGAATCTACCTTCTTTTGATGCTGTTACCTTGCGTATGCCATAGGTTCCATCAACAAAAAATGTACTATCAATTCTATATCTAAAGTCTTTAGACTGAATCATTCGTTGTAATTTGGTAAAAAATGTAAGATTGCTGATTTCAATTTTAATCTGCTGCTTAGTAGAGGATAGTCTCGGCACTTCTATTGTTTGATCATCAAGCGCTTTACCCACATAAAGGTCATTAATGTAGATTTTATGAACGCCTCCATCAAATGTAATTGAGTTAGGTGTTTCGTTATCTATTCTTATCGTTGATACTAAAGTTGTCTCTAGTAATTTTACGTCAGAAAAATAAAGATCGACCAATGCTACATCGAGCGTGACCGGTTTCACAGCTGAGCACGATGCTAAGATGAACGATAATAGAAGGTATGTAATAGTTTTCATTGATTAAGAATATTCGATAAGTTGTAAAATCACAAACATCAAGGTTTTCGAAGGAATGGATACGTTTTTAATGCAGCTTTACCGATAGTTAGTCCAAACTCTCTAAGTGAATCTGAAAACTTATACCTCGGCCTCCAGATAAGGCCAATTGTTCTCCCTATGTGATCGCTATTTAATGGTTTCAAGCTTACACCTTTAATTTCTCTATTCCACTGAGCAGCCAATTCAGGAACTACAAAATGTTTATCACTACCTTTTAGCATCATATAGGCAGCTTCAATTGATGTTGTAAATGTTGGTGTAGCTGAAGCTAAGATCTCATGATCTAGTATTTCACAAGTTTGTTCAGTAAGTGAGAACTCTTGATCAAGTAAAATTAAGCGATCAGGGTCAATCTTAGATACGTTTACTGCTTTTCGTTTTGAAAGATCATTCTTTATTGATGATGCAATTCGAAATCTTTCAAAAAATAGCTTGAGAAAGCAAAAATTACTTGCACTTGAAGGGAGTGGAAGTGTTGAAATGACAGCCTCCAATTTGCCAACTCGAAGATCCTCAAGCATCTCATCTCTCTTAGATTCTCTCAGCACGATCTTTAAATTCGGATAAGCTTTGGAGATTTGACTCATTAAACGACCAAGCAGGTATGGGGAGAGAGTCTCAAGTATTCCAAGGCGTAGAGTTCCATTCATTAAGGATTCGGATCCTCGAGCAACACTTCCCAGCATCTCTAGTTCCTCAAGTATAATATGGCATTGTTTAACGATATTTTTACCAAGCGAGGTGGTTATTACCTCTCTGTTTGTCCTCTCAAAAATCTGAATATCAAAAACATCTTCAATTTTTTTTATTTGAGCACTAAGAGCTGGTTGGCTCACAGCGCATTCCTGAGCAGCAATTCTAAAACTTTTGCAGTAATCGATAGCGATGATGTACTCAAGGTCTCTAAAGGTAAGTGTTGCTATGTCTGGTGTCATAAGTAAAAGTTATCAATTTAATAAATATAGAATATTTAACTTATCATAAATCAGATGTTATTCTGTAATCAAGATAGGATAAAACAAAGATTACAGGAGGATTTATGGAAAAAATTCCAAAAAGAAGTAAGGTATACGATCAATATACAAAAATGTGCGTGACACATCTAGCGAATTTATACGCACTGGCGATTAGACTACAAGGATATCATTGGAATTACACAGGTCCTTACTTTTATTCATTGCATAAATTATTTGAAGATCGATACAAGCAGATTTTCAAAGATATCGATAGATTTGCAGAGAGAATACGAACGTTTGGGTGCTATGCTCCAGGAAGTGTATATCAAATGTACAAGAGATCAAATGCAACAGACAGAGCTCAGGCTCTAGATCTAAACGGTATGTTAGAAGATCTATTAACTACCTGTGAGATTGTACGCTCTCATGCGCAAGAAACGCTTAGGTTGGGGGTTCAGCTTGATGATGAGGTAACAGTAGATATGTTAACTGAGTCAATTGAAAAGCTCGATCATTCTACATATCTGATCTCAAGCTCAGCGCCATCTAAGGCAGTTGATATGCCAGAATCAATATTGCAAATCGTCCGAACGCAAGAAGACATGAGCGATAATGGTGCGAGCACTCATTAATTTTTAATAGGAGGCATAATAAATGATAGATAGAGATAATATAAAGAAACTAAAAGAACAGATAGATCGTTGGTCTACTGAGATAGATGATCTTGAAGTTAAGGCTAAAAGGGCATCCTCAGATGCTAAGATAAAATATCTTGACTTGATTAATGATTTAAAAGCAAAAAGAGATACTGCATTCGAGAGATACCATGAGGTTGCAGATGCCGGCAGTAGTTCCATAGCTCACATACAAAAAGGCTTCGTCAATGCCTGGAGTGAGCTAGGAAATGGTCTAGAGAAGGCCAAAACCGAATTAGGCTTATAGTTTCAACTACTAGCCTCACTTAATGCCACCCCCTCTCTTGTCAGATGGAGAGGGGGCTCCTTATTTAAAATTGCCTAGAGAGATACGGTTTGATGCTATATAATTCGTCTCATGAAAGACGAAGATATAAACCAATTCATCACTGCTATTAATGCGATAAATGAACGATTAAAAGTAGTAGAGCGAAAGCTTGGAATAGAAGCACCAGGCGATAAGCCAGTGTCTGAACATAAGCCCCACTTGCCTAAAGTCGTTGATAAGTCACCTCAACATGCACCCACGCCAATTCAGGCATTTGAACCAAAAGCTCGTAGTGGACAGTTTTTAGGAACGATTGGAGTTTTCTTTTTTGTATTGGCAGCAAGTTTCTTTATCAAGCTTGCAATTGACTCTGGTTGGCTGACCCCTGAGAGGCAACTTGGAGGCGCTATTTTATTTGGAATAGCGTTAATAGGTGTTGGATTTCAATTAAAAGCTTCAGATGCCCCTTACTCGAGTTTGCTTCCAGCAGGTGGGGTTATAGTGCTGTTTATGTCTTCGTATGCAGGAGATTTATATTATGATCTATATGGTCCAGGTGTTGCCTCGTTTGCAGTTGCGTTAATCGCTTTTTTTTCTATATACCTTTTCCTTAAATTTCATCACGAATTCTTTTTAGTAATCTCAGTTATAGGAACTTATCTCGTTCCTTTGTTTATGTATCGGAATTCAATTCCAACTGAGAAGGTTTGTCTTTATTTTCTGGTCTGGGCAGCGCTTTATTCAGTACTGGCAATTTCCTTGCAAAGGCGCTTGCTGATAGCCCTGACTGCTTATCTAGCAATCGGAGTTTTTCAGATCTATCTAGGTGTTGATAGTCGAGGAATTCATGGTCAGCTTGAGCTAGGGATCTGGTTTCAGGCGGTACAGTTCTTAATATTTGGAATAGCTGTTGGTGTCTTTTCTGTTAAGCGCGATTTGCCATTAACAACTGCAGAGTCTTGGGGTTTGTTGCCGGTAATGTTGTTTTTTTACACGGTGGAGTATGCAATGCTTCAGGACTATGCTCCGGCAAGTGCACCATGGATAGCATTGCTTTTTGCAGTAGTCATCTATGTGATTTACTTTATTGCAAAGCGCATCCTGAACATGGGTTCTTTAGAAAGCTCACCGATGGTTGCTACTTTTGTCGGTGTTGTTTTATTTCATTCAATTTATTTAGAGCTTTTGCCTGATCGCTACTCAGCTTGGTTTGGCGTTGTGATGTTAGCCCTTCTTTACTTTCTTAAGAGTACTCGTTTTAGTTATGTCAGGTTCTGGCCTTGCTACTTTCTAATTTATGGTGTGATTCTTTCAGAATATTTTCAGATTCTAAGCTTGGCTGGAAATCACATGACTTATGAAATGAGTGCACTAAATCTTGTGTACTTTGCTGCATTGTTTTTTGCATATAACGCTCGTGCGAACAAAGATGGTAGTTTTCTTTTGTTGCTTTTCGCTATGTTACAAGCGATGGCTGGACTTAATCGAATCTCGGAACTGCTTACTGCTGGACCTACAGATATGTATCTTACCTCTGGTCTCTGGGCTACGCTCGCATTTGTTCTGCTATTCTTAGCTTATAACGTAAGAGATCAGATCTTAGCTCGTTCATCTGTATTACTATTCGGTATTGTAGCGATAAAAGTGCTCTTCAATGATATCTCATCATCTGCCCCGATACAGCGGATAGTTTCATTAGTAGTTATTGGAGCAATGTTGTATGCAGGAGGGATGTTAATGAGAAAAATCAACAGTTGGAATCAAGAGGCGTAAATCATGAAAATTAGAAGAGCAAAGGATCGAGGTCATGCTGATCACGGTTGGTTAAAAAGTGCGCATACTTTCTCATTTGCTGACTATCATGATCCTGATTATATGGGTGTAAGTGTTCTGCGTGTAATTAATGAAGATAGAGTAGCTCCAGGTAAAGGATTTGGGACACATCCACACAGAGATATGGAGATACTATCATATGTACTTGAGGGCTCTCTGGAGCATAGAGACAGCATGGGAAATGGTTCTGTAATACAATCCGGAGAACTTCAGCTTATGTCAGCGGGGAGGGGAGTCTCACATAGTGAATTCAATGCTTCAGACAAGGATCCCGTTCATTTTTACCAGATCTGGATTTTGCCAAAAGAAAAAGGGAGAGAGCCCCGTTACGAACAGAAGCTATTTTCAGATCATGAGAAGCTCGACAATTTAAAACTTGTTGGAAGCAGTGATGGTACTAATGGATCATTGCATATAGCTCAAGACGTAAAGATATACCTCTCAATTATTACTGATAATGGATTAGAATATGCTGCTCCTGCTGGGAGAACTGCTTGGCTTCAGGTTCTAAGAGGTGAAATAAAGATTTCAAATAAAAATCTAAGTGCGGGTGACGGCATAGAATTAAGCTCTGCTGACTCTTGCAGCATGCAATCAGAAAACAAAGCAGAAATTATGATCTTTGAAATGCCTTAGATTTACTCTTCAGTGCCAAATACATCATCATAATGAAGTTCAGATAATGCTAGTGCTTCTTCATCTGTAAGCTCTTCTTCGGCAAGTTCTCGCAATTCGTCTGCGTCAAGCTCAAGTCCATCTAGTTGATCTGCAAGTTCTTCAAGCAAGGTTGCATCTGCATATGCTCCAGGTCCACTATCGTCAACAGGATCTATTAGACTCATATCTTCCCCCTTTCCAACAAATAACTACATACGTAGTTATGCGATACTAGCGCAAGGCGATAGCTTAGTACCAGGAAGTGAGATGATTTGCTATCTCTTTGTATTTACTGAGAATTAGTAGGAGCTGATATATGCGCTAAGCTCAAATCTTGCGCTGGTGCTTCCTACTTTGCACAAACATTGCATACCGCATGCTCCACTGTATGAACTACCTGAGCTGCAATAAGAGCTATTATTGCTGCCTGCTGCTTTGCAAGTTCCCTTCTGTGAGGACAGCATAGTAGGGCCTTGTGTGAGAAACATGGAACTCATATCGCACTCATCTCCAAGGCTTTTGCCAGCGCATGAACCGCCGGTACACGCTCCACATTTATCTCCGTTATAGATAGTGGAAGTACCTACACCATCCTTGTGACATTCTGTATTGCATTCGCTATTATTAGAGCATTGATTTGGACCCTCACCATTTACATCGGTACATGTATAAGAATCACACTCTTTGTGCGTCGCTGCACTAGCAGGAGCGATGATGATAAATAGTCCTAGAATAATTAAAGTAGCTTTCTTAAAGGAGATCATGAGGGATCCTCACTGGTTGAATATAAAATTTAACGGGTCAACATTTCCAAATCCATCTTCGAGCTGAGTTCCCTTGCTTTCCATCTTGCATTTACACTGCATTCCACACGAGCCTTTATAATTAGTTCCTGAACTGCAATACGTTTCAGCGCCGCATTTTCCGTGTACTCTCTGGCCCAGAGTGAGAGATTGGGCCCCGCTGAATGCTTGTCCAACTTTCAGCTCACAGCTATCACCAGAATCTTTGTCTTTACATGCTCCTGATGTGCATGGACCGCATTCAGAGCTTGAAAAGAAACCTCTATCAACCCAGCTACCACCAGTTTGTTGGAGACAAGTTGTCGTACAATCTGAATCTTCGCCACATTGATCAGGCAATGGATCATCGTCCGGATGATCTACGTCTTGGCATTTATTTTCGACGCACTCTTTGTGGGTGCCAGCAATTGATACGTTGCAAATCACTAAAGGTAGTAAAAATGCAAAAAGAATAAAACGAATCTTCATTGTTTGTCCTTATAACGCAGCAAGTGAAATCTCGACCCCATGACTATCGCTACTGACTGCCAGAGCATAAGCTATTTCGCCTACTGTAAATTCAACATATCGAAATGAGGGTGTAGGACTGTTCTGATCTATTTCAGCACTCTGGTCGGGAGTGTCAAACTTGGCGAGATCAGGAAGTACACCATTTGTAGTCCAATTGTGCTGAGTGACAGCAAGCCCATCTGGACTATTGCAAATTAGCAAACAGGGACTATTTACTGCGTCATCGTTAAAGGAGATTATTCCTAATGTTTGATCGGCGAGTACTCCTAGTTCTCGATAGCCAGTGATCTCAGCTGAGGTTATAGCGACTGCTCCAGAAACTGGCTCTGGATACTGCACAAGCACAGCATTCCGCTGATCGCTAATTAATAAGTAATCAGCCCCAAATGGGGTATTTGTTGAAAATGATTCTACAGACAAGCCATCTGGCAATGCAGGTCTCTCTCTGCCAAGAGCTACTGGTGTTATGGGAGAAGCATTTATTTCTTCAAATGGGAGTGGCGAACTATGTACTGCTAGCTCTAAAAGAGCAGGATTGTCATTACCTCCAACGATAGCTAGTAGAGCATCCTTTTGGCCAGTTACTTCAAATTTTATTACTTGATGTGTACCTGAGCTGTTTCTTGTGAGTTCAGATGAACTAACAACTTCTATGCCGCTAATCTCTTCTCGAGTGCTAAATGGAACAGAGGCATTCCCTTGTCCGTGTGAAGCATTTAGGAATCTTGATCCATTATCAAGTTCGACAACTTGAAAGCTGACACCTGAGTGTGTTCCTAAATCTTTAGTCGCAGTTATCGCTGGCGCATTTACATCAGTGACTTTTGGATGATCTGGCTGCGGAAAAACCAGCGTAGGTTCCTCAATTGCGTCTCCAGTCATTGCTGAAGCAAGTACCGCATTAGCAACAACTTGTGTAATAGGGCCAAACATTTTTTTGTTTCCTCTATGGCAGGTTCAAATGAAAATATTCTATAAACATTATCTCTTCTACTGCTGACTCTAAAACGCAGCTACACTGTTTACCGCATGCCCCGGCAAATCCTCCTCCTCCGTCATTGCAATTTCCATCAGAGACGCATAGTCCACGTATTTTTTTACCACCAGCAGATGTGATTTTACATTTGTCACCAGGATCTTTTCCTGAGCATCCATCAAATGTACATTCGCCACATGAGTCCTGATCATGAAAATTGCCGGTGCCTGTTCCATCAATGTTGCATTCGGTATCGCAATCGTCATCTCCTAGGCATGTAGAATCTTTCCCCTCAACAGGAGGTACTCGTTGACATGTATAGCCTGTGCAACGATCTGCTCCACAATCATCGTCTGACTGGCATTCGTCAGTGCCTGGTCCTTCGTAATCACCACATTGGAGGTTCTCGTTACATTTTTTATGCCACTCACCCGCATAGGATGAGAGAGGTGCTGACAAGAATAAAAGAAAGATACTGGATGTGAGATTGAGCAATTTACAACAAGTCATTTTTCTGAATCCTAAAAAAGAATCTAGCAAAAACTCCTTAAGCTCAACTGCTCTGATTTAACATAATTGAATCTTCAAAACAAATTTTTATTTGTTTTTAGCATTGAAAAATGCATAATTGTTTCCCACAAGATGGGTAACAAACCCAGAGATAAGCAAAATTCAGCTCTATCTTAGTTCTGCTTAGGTTCTAAAAAGTCGAAAACGAATAAGCATTCAAAGGTAGTAGTTATGCAGAGACTCTTATTTATCCTTTTGATTATACATGTATTTATAACTTCAGATCAGTTATACGCTGATGAAACAGAAATCTTAGTTGGGATTTGTAGTGAGAAAGGTATTCCATTAACTGAGAACTTCGAGACGCCAGACGTAGTAGTAGGAAAGGGGCCTTTAACTAGAGTCGAGCGAGCTAAAGGCCCAATTACCCGTGGTGGAGGTTCATCGTCAAGTGATATGCCAGTAGTTGATCGGAGGGGAGCTGTTTCATATCGATTAGGAGAACTAACTCTAAGATCTGGAGCAGCATCTACTGGCTCTAGTGTAGGGCCAAAGAAGAAAGGCGCTACTAGCGGAGGAAGTTCTACTGCAGGAAATGATCCTATCGATATTGTTAATGAAAACGGTGAGAGAATCGGTGGAGCAACTTCAGGGCACGATTGGTGCAGTCAAGCAAGCAGTTGTCAATCAGATGCAGACTGCGGTGATGGAGAGGTATGTTATCAAGAACCTGATGAAGAATCGGATACGGGATTTACCTGCAGCTGTATACCGGAGAACTCTCCACCAAAAGATCCACCTGAAGGAGTTCAAGAGTTTCAGCCTGCCTATGGCTTAGGTACAGAATATATACCATCAGATTTTGAGAACTCAGATAGCAGTAGTAGACAGAGAGGGAGGAGTAGCTACTCAGCAACTATTCCACCAGCAACTGGTAGTGGTCTTGGGTATGGAGGTGGCCTTAGAGACCAGATGCAGGCTTATCCAAAATATTCCGGAGGTGATCCAAAATGGTACTTCTCAGATGGATTCCCGTGGATTAGTTGGAAAGAGCAATTATCTGCAAAGGGAAGGGAGCTTGTAGGCTACAGGCCTGACGGCTCACAACTAATTTTTCGCAGAACATCACCAGGAAATTATGTTTTCTATATTTATCGAGACAGCTACGACAATGATGTTGAGTACATTTACGATAATAGTGATGAAGAGATTATTGCAGTAAGGCAACAAAATATCGAGAAGCGCTATACGAGAGACGAAGAATCTTTACTCATTGAAACATATGTATTTGATGATAATGATTATAAAAACGGAACCCATCTATCACAATTCGATGAAGAGGTAATCTTTAGTACTGAAGGTTTAGTTCAGGAATATAGATATTACGAAAGTGATTTTGTTCCTAAACCAACTGGCGCAGCGAAGCTAATGCCTCTTGAAATGGAAACTAAAAATCGAGTTGTCGCAAAATTCGAATATCATCCCGTTCATAAAAACCTAACAAAAATGTATATCGAGCGTCCTTCGGGTGAGCAGGAGACACTTTTCCAAATCGATTGGAAATTAGAAGATAATTTATGGAAAGTTTATAAAAGCTATGATGCCAATGGTAATAGTAGAACCTTTGATTACATAGACCAAGGTACATCTGTTCTCGTTACGGTGACAGAAGAGGATGCTCGACACGAGTATACAATTGATTCCCAAGATAGAGTAATCCAGTACAAAGTTGTGTCGCTTAATAATCCAAGGCAGCTTGGTGGAGATGAACCCGCTGAGATGCCATTTAGAAAATGGACTTACCAGTATGATCCTACATGTAACTGCAGTGCTTTGGTTACTCGTGTTGATACTCCCGATGGCTCCTACTGGGAAGGTGAATATGATCCCTTTAGTGGTTTTCTCTTGGCAGAAAGAAAACCTAGTCCAAGTGGAGCTGGTGAAGCTGAGATTCAATATGAGTATGAAAATGTATTTCGTGGAGGAGCATTAAGTAAGGTCATAGACCAAGTTGGTTTTGAGTATAATTTTGATTATGAGTGGAGAGCACGTAAGGATTATTTTGACCCAGCTGTTAAACCAAAAACGCTTCAATTTGAAGTCGATGACGTTGATTTAGTTAATGGCTCAAAACAGACGCTTAACTCCAAAGCTTACTTTTTTCCAGATGGTCGAGTAGATCGATTTAGACGCTATGATGGCTCAATCATTCAGTCTAAGTATTATAATGATCTGAGAAAATTATTGAAGGAAACAGTTGTTGGACCGAACAATGGATCTGACAAGGTTGATCCAAGCTCTGATCTAACTCGAACAGTCTCATACGGAAGAAAATTACCGGAAGGATTTGTAACCTCAGTATCTGAAGGTGTTGGAGCGTTTGCAAAAACAACAAACTACACAATCGATGAAATTGGTAGGGTAAGGGAGGTACTAATTGATTCGGGAACAGGAGCAACTCAACGCCAGAAACTTTATTATGATTGGCTTGGATATCCAACGACAACTCTTGCTTGGAACAAAGATGCAGACGGATTAGCTCCTAAAGATACTCTTGGTAACGCGACAGGTAGAGAGTGGGTACGCTCAGATATCATCAGAGGACCAGGTGGTCTAATAAAATCAGAATACAATGATCTCAATGCGCCGTTTGCACCAGATAACAGCATAGATCAAACAGATGGATTTTGGTTCACAAAGTATAGTTACGACAGTAGTAATAGACCCAAACTAGCTCAAACACCGCTTAATACGGTCAAATATGTTTATGATGGATATGGAGATCTGTATTCAGTATCCGATGTTGGATCTGATCCCTTGCTCAAGCTATACAAGTTGCCCACTCAGATTATATATCGGCATGCAGTTAGAGAGAGTACATCTACAGGTAATTTAGAATACGCTGATACTGTCTACGATCTGGCTAGTAATAACTCAGGAGTGATAACCGATATCACTTATCCAAACGGAGTAAGCCAAAAGTTAAAATTTGATAAGAAATCATATCCTATTTCTTGGGAATTATATCAATCAGGCTCACTGCAGCTTAAAAAACATAATCAGCTTGATCAGCTAAATCGATTAATGAGCTGGACAGTTGAAGAGGTGCTTACAGGCGAGCTTTCAGAACTAGGAAGCGTTTTATATGATAATGCTGGTAGAACTCATCAAGTCTCTGATCAGCATCGCGTTGTTTCGACTTACGAATATTACCCTACGAATCTTATTAAATCGATAACCGACTTAGAGAATAAGATCGATTTTGAATACTATGCCGGTACAGAACTAGTATCCAGAACCCACCATAATGCAGATCTAGGTCAGGATTATTGGGTCGATTATGATTATGATTCGCAGCATCGTTTAAAGTCAGTTTCACACCTTGGAAAATCTGGCACTTCTCAGCCCTTATCGAGTAGCTACTACTATGATTCTTTAAGTAATCTTACTCGAGTTCAGCTTCCGGATGGGATAGTTCGTGAGCAATCAGTTGGGGCAGATGGTTTCTTGTGGTGGGAGAAGCCAAATATTTCAGAGACACTTATTCTCCAAAATATTAGAGTTTTTGATTACGATAGTAAGAATGTAGTTTTGCAAGGGATAGATGGTACGGGTCGTATAACAAATTCACTGTTCGATAAATATGGAATACGTGAATTGCAACATCCTGGAAGCGGTCTTGAAACATTTAGTTATGATAAGACATTTAAGCTTAAGCAGTATGTTGATGCTAGTGGTACTCAGGTAACTCCTACGTATGATTCTCTAGGTCGTACATCTTCAGCTGAGTGGTTGCCGACTAATGGACTAACCTTTACTCGTGAGCTTTCTAGAGATTCTTTTGACAGAGCTTATAAATTGACAGACTTCTATCAAGGCAGCTCCGTCTCTACAGAATACAGTTTTGATAAGTTCTGGAAAATTGCAAGTGAGAAAGTAAGTGTTAGTGGATACCCAGATCGGACTACTACTTTGGGTAGGTTAAATCAAAATCTACAGTATGACTTTAACAAATACCATGACATTACTACTGATGGTATTACTTGGAGATATCTATACGATCAAGAGCAACATGTAGATAGTATACAACTGGAAAATGCTCCAAGTAGTTTGCCTACCACTGTTGCGAGCTTTGGATACAACGGTAATACAAATAATTTCATATCACTTGCAAATAACATCAATGCTGATGTGATTTACGATTCCTATGGACGGCTTAAAGCTGTCGATTACGAGCACCAAGGTGTATCAATTGATACTTGGCAGGTTGATAGAAATCCTATTGGGTTAATTACCTCAGTTCAAAAGACTGATGCTGAGGGGTATGGAAGTGCTTTTAAATATGACGAGCTCAGACGCCCAAGCGCAAAAACTGGAGTGGAGAGCGTTAATCAGTTTTTATTACCGTACGAGCAGATCCTAGCTGAGATAGAGACCTCTCTTGAATTTGAAAATAGTTCGCAGCTTAGAGTTAAGAAGATAAAAGATGATGGCTTTAATTTAAATGAGGAGTCCTATCAAATTGATACTACTAAAGGGAGGTATTTAGGATTTGACTTTGAATCCTTGAGCTATGATTCAAATGGAAATATTTCGTCTGATGATGCAAAGAATCTTCAATATGAATTCGATCCACTTGGTCGTTTAATTAGTATTAACGATTCGCAGGGAGCCTCGCTGCGAGAATATAGATATGACTCATCTGGAAGATTGATTATCGATTCCAGAAGCAATTCTACTATTCAAAACCATTGGGTTGGTTGGCATAACTTTCAGAGATACAAAGATGGTGCACTCAGTGATATCTACGCTCAGTACCCATTTCGCATGGATGAATTGCTTGCTAGTTGGAGCTATAAGGATGGATTATGGGAGGGATCATATTTTACACATGGGCCATCGTCTCCATCTAAGGCTTTTGATGCCTCGGGTAATCTTTTAGAAAGTTACACGTTTGATTTTGATGGCGTGCCTACGTTTTATGACGCATCAGAGATTGGGACCCAAGATGGCTCATTGATTGGCAATGAGTTTCTATTTAAGGGAATGCAGTGGGATTCTGAGACAGGTCTATATTATGTAAGAAACCGCTTTTATGACCCAGAAAAGGGAATCTTTATCTCGCCTGATCCTCTATCAGATAAAGCTAACTTAGGATCTCGCTATACCTTTGCTGCAAACGATCCAGTTAACAAGTCAGATCCAATGGGGACGCAGTCCATTATGGAAGACGTTTATAATTGGGTTGCAAATTACCTTGGAGCTGACGGTAAAATTGATCCTAGTCCAACTGGTTACTATAAATCCAAGGGTCTAAGCGATGAACAGGTCTTAGAGCAACTTAAATCACCAGCAGGAGAGTTGAATTACCTTAGAGGCGTATCAGATTATGTATTTGATGAAACAATGACAGAAGCTGCCCCTCTGTTAGCTGCCGCGCAGGTAGGAGTTCTAACTGCTCCATTTGATCCTAGCTATGACGCGGGTAAACGCTCATATTTTGCATTCAATCGCGGGGATAATCTTATGGGCAGTGTCTATGCTGCTGAGTCTGGACTGTATTTAATGTTGTTGTTTATGGGGGAGGCTCCCTCGACTTCAGCCGGACGCTCTTGTGGATTAACTGCTATAAGCGAGGCTCCTTGTAAAAACTTTATTGTAAGAGTTCCATTTAGAGGGCCTGGAGCGTTAGCACCACGTGTTTCGCCTCTATCACTTAATGGTCAGCAGATTATGACTCGCTTAGGTGGAGTTCCTAAGATTCCAAACCTAGGCAGAGGTATCAATCAACCTGCAATTGAGGCGATTGATGACGTTCTGTTTCATTATACAACTGGAGGTGCGACAGCAGTTGAGAATATGAGCTTAAGTGGTATTGGTCAAGGTGCAAGCCCAGTTGTATTTACAACCCCGCGTAACTTAACTCCGATTCAAGCTCATATTGAATTAGGCCTGCCAGGTAACCGAGGACTTCCAATGCACCGATTAAGAATTGATGCGAGTAAACTGGGCTGTAAAGTCTTATTTCCAGAACCAGGAGTCGTAGGTCCAGTTGCACCTGTAAACGGAATTTATCCTAGATTTAGAGCCCCACAGTGGGCTGATACTCCTGTTATCTCACTTCAGAGAGCGGAAAGTGTTATCGGCGGAGGAACGGAATATGTTTTCCCACATAAGATAAACCCAGAATTTTTACAAGGTGCTGAGTACTTTAATGCAAGCAAAGGTGAGTGGTTACCACTCCTGATAGGAGGAAAATAATATGACACCAGAGCCAACTATAGGAACTGATGGTTTTAGGGAAGAACTAGTCACTTTTCTCGCTCAATTTGATCAAGAGAGAGATCAAGGTGTGGTTGAAAATGCTCTTGATCGGTTTATAGCAGAGGCTGTCGATGCAGGTAGAAGATATGAGGTTTTAGAGGCAGTTATCGCTTGGCTAGATGAACCAGACGGAGAATGGTTCAATACGGCACTTAGAATAGCACTAGAGATTGATGCAACAGAAATTCTTCCACGCCTACATGCAATACAGCAAGACCCTGGGTTAGCAGAAAATCCGATGTTTAATATGCGCTATGTAAATGTTGCTGTTGAAAGATTAACAGCAATCGCTTCCTAGAGTTAGCTTAAGCCCTAGAGTAAAATTCAGAGGTCTTGCTTCCTGACGGAGGTGTTAAATGGTACGCTATTTCCAAGTTAAGGGAAGCTAAGGTGATATCATGAAAACAATATTAATAACTGGGGCAAACAGAGGAATTGGAGCAGAGGTAGCCCGTGAACTAACAGATGCAGGGCACAAGGTTTACCTTGGAACTCGTGACAAAGGTCTAAACCTGAAACCCTGTAGTAATCTTGGTCAGAACGCCACTTGGCTAACAATTGATGCTTCTGACAGTAAAAGCATCAAGAGCGCATACAAAGATCTATCTGCACGTGAACAGATGCTTGATGTGTTAATCAACAATGCTGGTATTTATCCAGATGGTGACATGACAATCTTAGATATTCCTCGAGAGCAGTTAGTCGAAACCTTCAATACAAACACCTTTGGTCCTGTAGAAGTCATACAACATTTTATCCCACTCTTAGAAAAATCAAACGAAGCTCGTATTATTAATGTTTCAAGTGGGTATGGCTCACTTGAAGGAATGAGTGAAGATGTTCCAAGTTATTGTCTCTCTAAATTGACCCTCAACGGTGTAACAATCATGTTTTCGAAAAAACTTGCTGCAAGTAATATCGCTGTTAACTCTGTCTGTCCTGGATGGGTTAGAACGGATATGGGTGGACCAAATGCGACACGCAGTATCGAGGAGGGAGCATTAGGTATGGTTTGGCTTGCAACTGAGGCACCACAAGAGCTAACTGGTAAGTTTTTCAGAGATAAAATAGAAATTCCGTGGTAGTACTGATTTGATAAATTTATAGCTGGAGATTGAAAATGGCTCGGTATTTTAAAATCTTATTGTTAGTTCAACTTTTAATATTCTCTTTTAATGTTTTTGCGGGAAGTACCTCTGTTGAAGTTAAAAAAATTGATTCTACCTCTGCATGGCATGAGATTAATAACAATGCACTTCTCATAGATGTGCGAACGGTAGATGAATTTAATTCTGGCCATATCGATGGCGCTATCAACATCCCGCATAATCAACTCGAATCACGTCTCTCTGAGGTTGATTCTAATAAAGGGCGTGAAATTATCCTCTATTGCAAAAGTGGTAAGAGGGCAGGAATAGCAGGTGATGTTCTTGTAAAGAATGGCTACACGAAAGTTTTCAATGCAGGTGGTTATGCCGATCTGCGTGATCATAAAGCCGGTAGTTAGACGCTACTAACTAGAGAAGAGATCTAGAGAGACTTTAGAAACGACTTTGCAATATTTAGATGATTTTTCAGCTTGCTGGGATCCATCCTATCAAGCTGAATTGTCATCATGCTTAGGCGTGGATTCGTTTTAAAGAAATCTCTGTGCTTGTGTATGAAATGCCAGTAAAGGGCATCCCATATCTCACACCAACTCCCAGATTTAAAGTCGCTCATTTTACGTACGTAATTTGATGAACTAATATACGGCTTAGTAACGATCATGCCACCATCTGCATATTGGCTCATGCCGTATACATTAGGCACCATCACCCAGTCATACGCATCTATGAATAATTCCATAAACCATTGATAAACCTGATCAGGATCAAACTCACATAGAAGCATAAAGTTTCCAAGAATCATCAATCGCTCGATGTGATGACAATATCCAGTATCTAATACTCGACTAATGACAGTATCTACAGGTTCAATTCCAGTACTTGCATTCCAAAAGGAACCTGGGATTTTTCTATTGTGATCCCAGAAATTTGTTGTTCTCTCTCTGCTGCCAATTAAAAAATAGACAGTACGAACGTACTCTCTCCAACCAATAATCTGTCTAATGAAGCCTTCTACAGAATTTAGTGGGACATTACGTGAGTTAGAAAAAACTGATGCTTTCTTAACAATCAAATCAGGTGTTAATAGGCCAATGTTCAAGGCAGGTGAAATAATCGAATGAAATAAAAATGATTCATGCTTAGAAATTGCATCTTGGTAGTCCCCATAATGTTGAAAACGTTCCTCAAAGAATATTTCTAGCCATTTATCAGCATCTTTAAATGTCACAGGGTATAAAAAATTATTGCTATTTCCGGGATTAGAAGGAAACTTTGAGTCAACATAACACTTTGCTTCCTCAAGATAACTGTTTGACTCTAAACAAGGAAGTTTAGGAATTTTAACATCTTTTGGAAGCCGTTTTCTGTTTTCGCTATCAAAACTCCACTTGCCACCGATTGGTTTGCCGTTCTCAATAAGTATATTTAAGTGCTTTCTTTGCTCCTGGTAAAACGTTCCCATAAAGTATTTGCCAGTTTTCTTAAAGCTCTTTGATGATTGTTGAAGTGAGCTTAGAAATAAAGGAGTATTTATGGTTTCAAAATCTAAGCCCTGGGACTTAGCAGCAAATCTCAATCTTTTATCGAGCCAATTGTCATCAAGCTCTGCGCAAAATATCTTTTGCGCTTTTCCAACTAGCTTGAAAATATCACCAGTATTTTTTATGTCATTAATTTCAACATAAATTACATCCTTGCCCTTACCCTCAAGATAATTCTGATACATCTTCATCGTAGCGCGATGAAGAATTAGCTTATGCTTATGAAACTTATATTGATTAAAGAAAAGTGGTTCTTCTATGACATAGAATCTATTACATATCGATTCAGCCGGGTGACTTTGAAATAATTGATGAGGATAAATGAGCGCTACTGAATCCATAGTAAGATATGATAGTGTGTTTATGCAGTTCTCAGCAAATATGAAAAAGGTATAACTTTGAATTTAGTAAACTCTCTCCTGTGAAAAAAAGTCCGACTTTCCTCGAAAGATTTGCCCTGCTTGTAATCGACCGTTTGCCTGGAGAAAAAAATGGAAGAATTGCTGGGAGAGGGTGAAGTATTGCAGTAAGAAGTGCAGTTCGCGACGAACACAGAAAGAGAATAACAAGTAGATTTTTGTCTAAATCCGATTTAATTCAGTAGCTTAGGTAACACTTTGATTTAAAGGCTCATAACAATACTGGTGTTGTTGGGGGGAGCCTTGTTTGAGGATTTAGACGAATTATCACCTAATGAAGGGGAAGATCCAAGAGATCCGGATCCGATATCTTCGGAATCGGCAAATTCATTGACAGATTTGGAAGATAGACTGCTTAACGATCGGGTCGACCCACCGATCTCAAGTCACGCAGCTGATACAATTTTCATTAACAAAGGTGTGATTACATCTGCTCATGGAATAGGACATAGATTTATTCGTGATGAAGAGATTCTTATTATTGATGCATCGCGTAGAGAGCTAAATCTAGAAGCAGATAGTCTACCATTTGAACTTGGTTCTTCAAGTCAAGGTGCGTTTTCGCTGAAAACAAACTATCACGAGATTTCAGTCTTTGTATATCAAGATAGCAAGCACAGCACTAATCATTTAATCCAACAACAAGCTGTCAGAGCTTGCGTGCCTACGGCGCAAGTAATGGTTATGCTTGATGCGTGTGCTAAGCACAACGTAAGGAGAATTTCAGATTCTAGAATCTTAGACAGAGTTATTGATACGAACCTTTCCCAACTTGGTGATTTGGGTTCTTTATACAGTGCATTAGGAAGAACTGGCTTAATACCAGAGATGAGATTCGCTGATTCTAAAAATCCATTGGATGATATTTCGGACGCTATTAGAAAATTTGGTTCAATTGCAATCGGAATTAACGGTGAAATTGGAAGCCATGTTATTGTTATCTCAGATATGGTCAAAGTGGCAGAATCATATATTTGTAATATTAGAGATCCATATCATGGTTGGGCAATTAGAGTTTTTGGTGAAGCACTTCTCGGACGCACGTTAGGAAAAGAATTTCTCGTAATTCGGCCAGAGTAGTTTAGCAATTAATATCCGCATTTGGGTTCGAGTCCCAGATTAAGGGACTACAATAGTAATTGAAGAATGAGAGGAAGCCGCCACTAGAAAACTAGTGGCGGAGCCGACGGGACTCGTCGCTGCGCTCCGAGTCAAGACTCGCAGTAATATTTATGCTCACTTTGTTCGCATTTGGGTTCGAGTCCCAGATTAAGGGACTACAATGGTAATTGAAGAATGAGAGGAGACCGCCACTAGAAAACTAGTGGCGGAGCCGACGGGACTCGAACCCGCGACCTCCGGCGTGACAGGCCGGCGTTCTAACCAACTGAACTACGACTCCGCATTAAACGTC
>JACKAH010000005.1 GCA_020635175.1 Deltaproteobacteria bacterium | reverse complement strand
GTTAGCAATAAGGCGTCTGAAGACCTCTTGAAGATCTTCGTTAGAGTAAAACTCTATCGTGAGTTTCCCCTGCTCTACTCCTTTTGAAGGTCTAGCCATCTTAACCTTCATTCCAAGTGAACGCTGAATCTCCTCAGCAATTCGAATATCCTCAGGCTGCAAGTTTGCGCTCGCTGAGGCTGTCTTCGTAGAAGAGGCAGTATCAAGGTTCTTCTTAAGCTCGTTACGAGTCAAAGCATCGATATCCTGAAGATAGCTAGCTCTAACATCGGCATCGTCAATCTTGGCTAGCAAAAGCACCTTAGATTCAGAAGCGCCCTCCCTAAGAGCGTTAAGAAGATCATCAGGAAGATCTAAGATCTCAAGACTTCTCTGAACCATTCCTTTTGAAACACCTAACTTCTCAGCTATCTGACGAATACTTAAACTGTAAGTTTCCTTCAAAGCCCCTATTGCATGTGCACGCTCTAAAGGTGTCAGGTCCGCTCTCTGTAAGTTCTCAACAAGCTGTACAGCAAGAGTTCTATCATCACCCTCATCTGAATGTTCAATAATAGCAGGGATTGTTGGCAACCCAGCCTTTAGACTGGCTCTTAAACGCCTCTCCCCAGCTATCAATCTGTATTTGCCTGGAACCTTGGCTGGAGTAACAAGTATTGGGGTAAGAACTCCATAGGTTAAGATTGACTGAGCTAGTTCATCTAACTTTTCCTCATCGAAATTTACACGCGGCTGATTTGGATCTCTATCAATCGCATTTAACCGAATTTCACGATATGGGGTACCGCCCTTTTCTCTATCAGAAAGACCCGGTCCAGAAAGTAACGGGTTGTTAGCCAACACAAGCTTTTTTCTTGCCATCTATAACCTCCTCTCCAAAAGCTAAATAGTCCTCAGCACCAGTAGATCTTGGTGCATACTCGAAGATAGTCTGCCCACTCGCTGGTGCTTCAGCAAGAGAGACATTTGTGCGTACAACTGAATCGAAAACAAGCTCACCAAAGTAAGCCTTAATTGTGTCATACACCGCACGAGCAAGGCGCTTACGACTGTCGTGCAAACAGATAAGTACACCACCTACCTGCAGTGTTGGGTTATAGACTGCTTTAACCTGGTCGATAGTATCAAGCAGCTGACGAACTCCGTGCAGTGCTAAATACTCGCTCTGCACAGGGATAATCACACTCTCTACTGCAGCAAGAGCATTTAGAGACAAGAGGCCAAGCGCTGGTGGGCAGTCGATAATGATTGTGTCGTAATTGTCTGCAACTTCAGCAATCGCTTTCTTTAAGATAAGCTCTCTTCCAATAATTCCACCAAGCTCTAAATCTGCACCACTCAGCATCAGGCTTGAAGGAGCAACATCTAAATTCTCAGACCGGTTTAGAATAACTTCGCTAAGCTTTTTTGCGCCTTTAAGAACATCATAGATAGTATCCTCAGGAACTAGTGATGTATCCTTTACCTCCTCTGCCTCTTCATCCAGTGACTCTCCGAGTCCTAAATGAGTAGTAAGGTTACTCTGAGGGTCCATATCAATAAGTAAGACCCTGTGCCCCCGCTGCGCTAAAGCAGCACCCAAATTTACAGAGGTGGTAGTTTTGCCAACTCCTCCCTTCTGATTAACAACACTAATTGTGTAAGCCACTGAATATTCTCCTAGGGATTCTGAATCGTGAAATGAGATGTAAATAATCCGTTCTGCATAATGTCATCTCAGGTTTTAAGTGTAAAATCCAGCAAAAAAGAGTAACAAAAATAGAAATTTGGGTATCGTGGATTCAAGTAAGAAAAGAGGGGGTTTTGCTTATTTGGATTCACGTTAAGTGTGAATAGTGCGAGCAACCCCCTTCGTCGCCTTCAGCGACACTTCCCCCAGAGGGGGAAGATGGTTTGGGGGGAGAGTCGTCGCACTGACACTTCAAACAAAGCAAAGATGGGTTGGGGAGAGGAAATCTTGGCACTAACACTTTAAGCACTTGGGGAAATAGCTCCAATCCACACCATCACAGCGCAAATAAACAATACTTACGCCACATCACAATGATTTCAAATAAGCACAAGTGATCCTAGATAAAACCTCATCGTGATCTCTGATAAAAGTTCACGTGTATTGAAATGAATTATCTCGTGCATTGATTTAAGGATCATCGTGAACTGAAAGAAAGATCCTCGTGCATTGAAAGAAAAATCTTCTTTTAACCTCTTAAATCTTTTGACTTTTTCTAGTCATTACTTATATACATCTAGATACTTTAACATTGTTAAACTAACTAGTAGTAGGATAAGTTGTCTTTTATAGAATTTAGTTAGAGTTTAATTTTTTATGCTTCAGCAAGAGATCGCAATAGAAGTTCCAAAGCGAACGTCGCGCGACGAGATGAATCTCGCTGAGTTTCCACTTACTCTTCTTTCAACTAGATCAAATCCAAACGTTAAAACCCTTGAGTTCAATGATATCATTCGCACACGGGATGGAGAAGTTATTAACCGCGAATGGGTGATAACCGGCGCAGATAAATTTGGATTGCCTACAGCTTCTGATGATGAAGTTCTAATTGGACTTTTGAAACTAACTGTAGATCAGGGCATGGAGGATAGAAGGGTATATTTCACCCGTTATGAGCTTTTAAAAACCTTGCAGTGGACAACCGAGGGTCGAAGTTACCAACGTTTGCAAAAAGCTCTCGATCGCCTAAGTGGTGTGCGGATAAAAGCCACAAATGCTTTCTACGATAATTCTTCAAAGAGCTACAGTACTGTGAATTTCGGTATTATTGATGCCTACGAGATCAATGATGCCCGTGATTCAGCTATGCGGGACGCAGCACCAAGTTTCTTTTTGTGGAGCGAGGTTCTCTATAACTCTTTCCAAGTTGGTTACATTAAGAAACTTGATCTCTCGTTTTACCTCGCACTTCAAAGCGCAATTTCAAAGCGACTTTATCGCTATCTTGATAAGCACTTTTGGTACAAATCCCAGATTCGCATCAGCGTATTTACCTTGGCGCACGAGAAGTTAGGCATATCTAGAAACTACAAATACCTTAGCTCGCTAAAGCAGCAACTAGATCCTGCAATCGAAGAATTAATTGCGAATGGATTTTTAGCTGGCGCTGAGTATCTAGGAAACGGAAAGGATGCAGAGATTGTGCTTGTTGCAGCGAGAGGCAAGCCGAGATCTCTTGATAAAGGTGACAAAGCTACACTGCGCTTAGCGGTTAATAACGACGATGCACAACAGTCTGCAGGCCCTGATATGCGCACAAAAGTAGCGCTAGCATTAGAGGATAGGGGACTTAAACCTCAACAGATTGATAGACTCTTAAGAGATAGATCCGATCTCATGCTTGAGAAAACAGCTCGAATTATCGAGCATTTCGATAAGCTTTGCTCTGGGAATAGTAGACTCGTAAGTAGAAGTCCAGTTGGATTTTTGTATAGAGCAGTTGAAGTTCCAGAGAACTTTCACCTCCCAGGTGAAGAACCGAAAAAATACCAAGCTGATCTGTTTAAAACTGAAGCTGAAGAGGAAAAAGTTCAGAAGCCAACAACTGAAGAGTTAAAAGCAAAATACCTTGTAGAAAGGAAACGTGAAGCGAAGAGACTCCGTGGTACAGTTGAAGATAAAGTTTTACAAAAGGTCAGAGCAGAAGTTGAAGTTGCTCTTGCTCGATTTAAGGACAACATCTCGCCAGAAAATTTCAAAGAAGCTGTTGAACATGGGGTAGAGGAGAGACTTTTAAATCTATTCGCTTTCCCGTCATTTGAAGAGTGGATTGATAGGATTTAGTCTATCTTATTCTGTTCTTAGTTGAATACCTTCATAGTTGAGTTCAAATCCTAAGACATGAGTATCTTTATTAAAATCATCTAAAAGTATCGGCTTGTTGATTAGCAGCCCGCCTCTTTGGTACCTTATGTAACCCTATTTTAAAATGGGGGTAAAATCTAATTTTTGAGTAGAAGCATTAGTTTTATCAATAGTTTATGCGGTAGCTTCATCTATCTTTTTTGGTAGAGGAAGCTACCGCAGCACGAGAAAAGAAAACACCTGCGCCATGAAAAAGCGTAGGCCGTCCTCACAACCCGACTTGGAACCCTGAGATGGGAAGCACGATGCACTACACTGACCCTATGAAACTCTACGTGAAGGAGCTCGGCTTCCGTACCCCGGGAACCGAAGCTCGCTTCCACGAGATCGACAGCGCGCGAGCCAAGCACGGTGCTGACACCGTGATCGACTACGCCTCCTTCGGGGCCTGCTCCGATGGAGAGCGCCAGTCCCCGGCGGCGCGTCAGGCCTACTCGCTGGCTGGTCTCGGACTCACCTCGGACTACGCGCCTGAGGAGTGCGGCAGCCGAGCCAACGTGAAGATCGAGACGCGCTTCGGTCCGAACACCCCTGCCAAGCACATCATCACGGCTGCCGGGATGCTCAGCGTCATGAACCCCGATCTGGCGCGTGCCATGGTCGAGCAGGAGATGCACGTCATCTCGACGCGCTACTTCAGGAACGACGAGGAGGCTGTCGAGTGGGCGCGCACGTTCGGTCGCTGGACGCTGATCTCGATCGGCATCCGCGATCCGGAGGCGAGCTATCGTCGCGCCGAGGCTGTCCTTGAGGCGGGTGCGCTGGGCGTGATGCTCGAGGCCACCCACATCGACTGCTTCAAGGCGCACAAGCTCGCGCGTCGGATCCGTGAGCTGATCGAGACCAAGTACAAGGGACAGGGTCGTCTGCTCGGCATGGGCAACGTCGACAACTTCGGCGCTGCGCTGCGCTGCTATATGAGCGGCGCTCACATCGTCAAGGTCGGCATGGGGTCGGGCTCTATCTGCACGACCCGTCCGACGACCGGTACCGGCCTGCCTCAGGCGACGGCTGTCTCGGAGGCTGCCGCTGCGAAGTCGATGTGGAACGCTCAGGTGCGTCCGGAGAAGCAGCTCACCATCATCGCCGATGGCGGAGTGCGTACCACCAAGGACGTGCTGGTCTGCCTGGCGCTGGGTGCGGACACCGTGATGTCCGGATCCTTCTTCGCGCGGACCGTGGAGAGCGCGCTCGGCAGTGAGGAGCTCTTCAAGCCCTACGGCTTCGATCAGGATGTCCTGCGCGCTGAGACTCACGGTGGTGTGATCCTCACGCCCAACGGTGGGCCCGACATCCAGTGGGCACAATACGACATGGCGGCGCACTACTTCGGCGACGCTTCGGACGAGTGCAAGCGACGTCGCAAGGTCATCTACGGAGAGCAGTTGACCCCGGGCCTCTCGCCCGAGGGTGACGGTGGGTACCTTCCGGTCAACTACACCGTCGCGGAGCTCCTGGCCTTCATCGAGGGTGCCGTGCCGAGCGCGATGACGCTCAACGGTGTGCTCGGAGTGGAGGCCTTCCAGGCTTCGAACAAGGGTCGACACGCTGTCTTCTACGTCGATGGCGGCTACCATCTCGAGTCCGAGGCGCGAGTGAGCAAGAACAACAACTGATCACTCGGTTCTCTCAGATCGTGCTGGCCCAAGGTTCCCCTCCCAGGGAGCCTTGCGGCTTCAATAAAGTAATTTGCTTTACTGAAGTGGCAAGGCCCCTAGGGCAAGGTTTTATTGCTTCTATCTTTTCACGAGATTAAAAACACAAATCACGAAGTTGCGTACTTTTTAAGAACGCTACATACAATCATTTAACTCAGGATTAAAAACGCGTACTGATTGGTAGTCTTGAGTTCCGATATAATTATCAAGTGTCATAGTTACTGCAATCTCGTTATAGCTATCCTGATTGGTATCACCAGCTTGGCTTATAACTTGGCCAAACTGCATCTCGGCTGCTTGTCCTGCAATTCTAGAAAGACATTTCAGATTCTTTCCAGAGAAGAGATAAATTGCGCCGTGATCATTGGTTGAGTCTATGCTGTTATCAAACCTATGATCACTAACCAATAGGTCTGCAATTCCGTCACCGTTAGCATCACCGGCAGTAAGCAGGTTAGTTGCAAAATAAATTGTACTGCCCTCAGGTGCTGAGAGTTGAGCAAGGTGAGCACCAGTAATACCAGAGTAAAATTCTATTAACCTAGCCCCTGCATATGTTCGATTATAAAGAGCTAGATCGGGCAGTCCATCATGATCGAGATCTGGCGCTTGTCTAGTTGGCTGACCAAAGTAGTCATCGTTAGTAGTGGATCCGTATGCAGGCCCCTCTATCTCTAAGCTTGCATTAGCTAAGTCTCCACTTAGCAGATTAGAAATTCCTGCAGAGAATAGATAGACGCTATTTGGTTTTGGTAAAAAATCCGTGGTTTGATTTACCATCACGATATCTGAGAGGCCATTCCCGTCAAGGTCTCCAACATTTGCTACCTTAACTCCCAAATAATCATCAGGTTCACCCTCAAAGTAATTTAACAAAGCCCCAGTTTTGCCTGAGAATAGATAAACACGCCCTCTATTTTCAGTGACATTGTATTTCGCAGATACCATCAGATCGGCATGTCCATCTCCATTTACATCCCCGGCTGTATCAAAATCATATCCAATTTTATCAATTATCAATGTTTGGTTTGTCTGATGAGGATTAGGATAGCTGCTACCACCGCTGATATATCTTATCATATTGCCGTTAGCTCCAGAGATAATGCAGACCTCGCCATGGTCGTTTGCACCACGCTCATTTACAAATATAACATCCTCAATACCATCTGCGTTTACATCTCCTGCAGCCTTAATCCTTTCTGCTGATAAAATGCTTTCTAAGGTACATGTAATACTGCTATTTGTGCGTTTCCAAATCGTAGCACTTGATAATGTGGAGCCAGTACCAGGCGAAATTACGTAAATTGCTTCGTTTGAAAGCACAGCAAGATCAGATTTTCCGTCACCATTTACGTCTCCAATTGCTGCAATTGATTTACCAAATTTATCATTTGGTAATTCGCCAATGTAGGTATTATCCACTGGCACTATTTGAGGAGGCTCGTTGCAATTTAGAAGTTGACCGTTTGAATCAAGCTTACATCTCTTTTCTAGATCTTGCTGTTTGAATAAAAACGGTGATGGAGTTCCTACAGTATGGTTTATAGATCTTACATGATTAGTATCTGAGAATCCGATTTGAGGAGAGAGAACAAGAGAAAGCGCAAAAGTGCTTGAAGCCCAAATTTTTATAGACATATAACCCCACCCAATAATGATTTACATCAATTCACAATGCGTGAATTACCCCTAAGCAGATCTATTATCTGACTTAAATATACAAATTGTAATGGAGATTACCCTTATAGCTCCTTAAGTAGTATTCAAGATGTATGCCACGTAAGGTGTGCAATCTGATTGACTTTGTACCTGTAATCTTAACCCCTTCGAGAGAACTCTTTCTTTATTATTTTAGCGAAATTTAGAAATACGTAATTAATTTGATTAATTTACGTAAATTTCATAAGATTCAATCTGTCAGTTATACGTTCAGTTTGGATTAAGGGGCCTACAGGCAGGGAGTGTTGGTCTGAATTGGATGTGTTTGAGTTCAAATCTATTTATCAATCTATCCATACAATTTCTAACACTGCTCGGTCTCTACTAACTAGGTTCGAGTAGAAGTTTCGTTGCGGCCTTTAATAGATAAAGCGCTAATCTTTATCTGCCAAGGGCCGTGCACAGTGTTACGGTTCTTATCCCCCCGGCGGTCACTCAACAAGGAGAGTAATATGCGCCGCCAACAGATCTGGTCCCTCTTGCTGCTGACCTTGCTGCCGAGCTTCGCCTCGGCCCTGAACCCGATCGACGACGAACAACCCCCGGACCCGAAGGAGGGGCAGTGGGACGAGTCGCTCGGCGAGGGCTGGACCGCGAGCGAGGTCTTGAGCCCCACCTCGCAGGAGTCCAACTCGGACTACGACGACGAGGTGGCGGCGATCTTGGGCGATCCGTTCGGAAAGCTCAACGTCAAGACCAAGCACACCTCGACGATGGTCTTCTGGGAGGTCTGGGGCAGCGCTAAGGCCCCCGAGAGCAGCGTCAAGCTCGGCGTCGACACCAGCGGCGAGTACCAGAAGATTCGCACCTACGAGCACGAGGGTGGGCCGGGAAAGGCGAAGGTCACAGCCACCGTCTACTTCGAAGGGGGCAAGGCCCACGCGTCAGGTCACGGCGACTCCACGATCAAGGGCAGCACCACCCAGGAGGTCTACTCCTCGGTGATGGACGATCCGGAGGTGCGAGTCGAGACGAACCTCGATCTCGTGCTCGAGGGCGACTACATCGAGGGCACGATCTCCTTCGGAGGTAGCGCTGGCCCCGTCAGTGCGAGCGTCTCGTGGCACCCCAAGGAGCCTTTGAAGGGCGAGAAGGACGTCGAGATCCCGGAGACGAGCGACACCTCGAGCGGCTTTGACTGCGTCGACAGCCTCAACGTGAAGTCGACCAACAAGGCCAACGCCAACTCCGACCTCAACCTCTCCTCGAGCTGGTGGAGCTTGTTCTTGCCGGTCATCACGGCACAGGCGCAGAACGCCGACGCGAACGGAATCACCAAGATCACCGTGGTCCTCAAGAACTGCCATTCGCAGCCCGGGCTCGTGACGATCTTGGTCCCCGGCGCGGGCTCGACCATGACCATGAGCAGTTCGTCTGCGAGCAGCACGACGGTCTTCGATCGATCGACGCTCCTCTGGTAGTCGCAGTACCTCGACGCGAGCTACCTGGCGCAAGGTCTGAGACCTTCTGCGCATGAACGAGCCGTGCATAGCACAAGCCAAGTTTTACTAGGTTTCACGCTGTGCATGGCTCCGGCCAAAAAAGGCAACGATAAAAGTTATGATTTGAAAGAGAGAAAGATCTGTTTCAAGCCGTAGCGCAATGTGGTGCAACACTGCACCTACAAAAGGTTCAATTCCGCCAAAACCCTCATTCTCAATCAGCAATGAGTACTCGACAGATCTTCTGGACCGTTTTCTCCCTGATGTTCGTGGCTGCTGTCCTTCTCGCTTCGGATAGCATGCGTACGGCATCTCAGCAACGGGGTGCAGCTCTTCACACGGAGCAAGGGGAGCAGGTGTTGGATACCTCGCTCGTTCTTCTGCCACAAGAGGGCAGCGTTGGAGGTCGTGAGTCCATCTCGACTGATACGATCTCTGTGCGCTGCATCGACTCCGTCAGTGGGGCTGATGTTTCCGCTCCTCAAATCGATTGGATGGAGAGCCTGAGCTATGAGAGCGGACATGGTGGCACGCTGCCTGGTCCCGGAAGCTACCTGTTGCGCGTCACAGCGCCAGGTTACCTCTCTCATCTTCGGTTTCACGATGTCGATCGAGCGCTTCAGATTGAGCTCATTCCGGAAGCTGTGCTTCGAATCGAGCTAAATCGAAGAACTCCACTTCAGGTGGAGCTTATCCCTGACGGGAAGGAACGGATCGATCAGTCGATGCGAGAGCAGTTGCGCATGAGCGACCGTGCGGTCAGCATCGCAACCAACGCGCTGCTGAGCGGAGAGGTCTCAGGCGAATACCGAGAACTCACGGCGCAGCAACTTGACCAAGCACTGATTCACTATGGCTTTGAGTCAATGGTGAGATCCGAAGAAGGTCTGGTTGAATTCAGAGCCCCGCCTGGGCGTTATCGCTACCGTGTGATCGAACCACAAAAGGTTGAGGTCACACCAGCGCATGAAGAGCAGCCTGTGACCGTTACTGAGGAGGGGTTCGAGATAAACCCCGAATCAAGTGGAAACGTTCGCATCAGTGGAGTGCTGGAATTAAAACCAGGCAAGGAGACCAAGGTCGTGCTCCAGGGTGCGATCGACTCCTCAATTCGGGGACGTGTCACGCTCGGTCCTGGCAGCCCACTGCTCAAGAGCATGAGCGCACAGGTTGTGCTGCTCGGTGTGCATCGTGTACAAGGCAAGCAGGAATCGTTCACCGATCGCCCGATCGAAGCAAGCTTGACGACGAGCGATGGCTACTTCGAATTCGATCACGTTGCTCCGGGTGAGAAGACGCTTCACGCGATCATCAGCTCAGGTAAGCCTGGAAGCGAGAGCAGTCTCAGCATTGCTCTTACATCCTTCGTTCTCAACGAGGATGAGCAGCGTGATCTCGGTGAGATCTTCCCCAACGGCACTTCGCTTCAAGTCCAGGTCGATGTCGTCAACGAAAAGGGAGAGCGGCTTTCACCGCACGATGTCTTCAGCGCTGAGCTACCACGACTGCCTGTGACGGCGACGATTATGGGCCCCAACCAGCCCAATCGCGCCTTTGCAAACCTCTGGTTGATGGTTTATCCAGGGCAGAGCATCTGGTTGCATGGGCTCCCTCAGGGAAGGGTGACGCTGACTTGGAACTTCACTCCAAGCAAGGTTGCCTTGGTTGCTCCATACAAGTTCGCAAAGCTTGAACCCCAACAGGTTCAGGTGCCGCAGCCGTACTGCCAACTCAAACTTCCGGTCACCGTTCAGAAGGACAGGCATTACGAGTTGATGCTTGCCGTGCCAGGTGCGCCGGATATGACGAGACCACCATACGGTTGGCTAGTTAACGTGGAGACGCGCAAGGCGACGAAGCTTCAGTTCGGCGCCTATACAAACGGGATTCAAACAGCTCTGGTCGATCTGCCACAAGGTCACTACGAGCTTCTCGCGGCAGTTCAGACGAGCACCGGGAGCTATAGGGCGCAGGAGATGGTTGAGATCGGCGAGCTCGAATCGCTCGGCATCTTTAACTGCGAACCAGCAATCTCGTTTAAGGGCAGACTGGTTAATTCGGGTGGTGAGCCAGCTGCGTACAGTACGATTCGCTTCGCGAGTGCAAGTCTCGACGGTACGACCTTGCTGCCGTACCTGCAGCACGCTGTCTCGAACCGTGACGGCGTGTTTCAGCTCTGGGGAGCAAAGCCAGGGGAGCTACTCTATCTGGATCTGCTTGATGCCAAGATAACGGTTCCGCTGATCCAGCCTGAGCAGGATGCCGTGCTCGGCAACATTCCGCTGCCGGAGTAGGTTTCCACGGACACAATACAGCTCGTGGCGAGGTTTTTACATCGCGCTACGGGCTACTTAAAAGTTTAAAAGTAAGAGTATTTTTGAGAAGAGCTAGAAATGTAATTAATTTCCATTTCTATGCAACACCGTCAAGAAACGCTGCATAACTTATGTATGGTTTTATTAAGGGATTTGCTATGCGATATTTGCTAACAGTATTATTCTTATTGGTTTTTTGCGCTTCTGCTAATGCTCAAAAAAAGACTAATTCTTTGCTGCTTGGAAGAGTTGATCTAGGTCCAAGTCTCGCTGCTCAATGTAATCTAGAAAAATTACTAACAAAAAAGCAAGTTGGAAAACACCTTAATAGGAATGCCAGAAGGAGGCTCCCTAAGAATGCTTCTAAGAAACAAAAATTTGAACATGTTACACCTGCCGCATTTTGTATAGTTCAATTTGCCCCGAATGAATTTAGATATGCTCATTATACAAAAAAAGCGAGAGTGCGATTACGTAAGGCAATTCAGAAAAATTTTAAATAGGATAAAAGTTTACGATGAAAAAAATACTTCCAATCATACTTCTATCTCTTTCAATCCCATCAATTGTTTGTGCTCAGGACTGGGGCTCGGCTGCAGAGAATGCAACTGAAGCATTCTTTGATAATACTGTTGGCTTAATTCCTGTTGTTGGAGGAGCAATTTCAGACAATGTTGGAGGTGTTGTGGGCGGTGTCGTCGGCTTAGCAGGTGGTTTAGCTAACGAGATTGTCGATACAGCAACTTTGAAGCAAAATCCAGGAAAATTGCTTGGAGATTGTCTTTGCCTTACAGGAGATGCAGTTGCTGATATTGGACCTCACTTTGGCGTTGTTACTACTGTGGGAGGCGCTGCTGCCGGATTTGTATTAAATAAAGCTGGAAACGCTATAAATTGGTGTTGTAGTGAGGATGAAAGCAAGGCAGTAGTCCAGCTTGCAGAGATCTCAATGCAAGAAGCTGAAGAAGAGGAAGAAGATCAACCAAAAGGGCCAACTACCCCTGGAAGTGGAGGTGGAGGAGGTAAGAAGAAGTTTTATCATTCAGAATGTGAAGATCCAATTGCTGATCTTACGGGTGGACCAGCTTGTATAGCTAATGCAGCATGCAAGTGCCCGCTTTCTACAGGAGTATCAATCTGGGGCTATTGTCAAAATGATTGCTCGTGTGATTGTGACGAATGGAAAGCAGCCGTGGATCCATCAACGATTCCACCAGAGGTAACTCCTCCCGCAGATGATGGCCCATCAGGCCCTGGAACTCCAGGTGGTGGTGATACTACAGGTGGCGGTGGTGATGGAAGTACACTCGTCGATGACGGAGAATTACCAGAGGACGAAGGTAATGGATCAGGTGCGGGAAGTGGAATAGCATGTTACCTGATAGTTAAAGAAAAGATTACTGAAGATATCTTTGTATACGAGGAAGATATAAATAGCTGCAGCAGTTCAGCTACATGTATATGTGAAAAAGATGGTGCAGCAATTGAGTCTCCTGCGCTATGTACATCGTGTCAGTGTAATTGCCCTGATGGATATAGCCCAGTTCCTGCATCGGAAGCAGGACAGTATGCCCAGAATCTAGGCTAAAACAGACTTTAAGATCTCGGCGTCTTTCTCAAAAGAGTTTTGCTCTAAGCATCCAAAGCTTAGACGAAACCACTGAGCAAGAGGGGACTTCTCTTCGCGCCTTAACATGTCACAGAGTCGACCCGGTAGAATTGCAGCGTTGTGTTTAAAGAGCTTTTCGTTAAATTGATCAGCCGTCATTTTACCCGGAAGTTTGCCCCAAGAGTAAAATCCACCATTGCCGGTTGCAACATGAACACCGAGCGAGCTTAGTAATTCATCATAACGTTTACGTTGCAGGTTGTAATGCGCAGGTACGCCAAGTTTGACCTGTTTCATTCGTTCTCTATCTAAGAGCTTTGTGGCTAGTAGTTGCGAAAGCTTTGAAACACCTCCGAGCGCAAAGGTCGCATAATTACCAAAGATCTCGACGTTACGTTTAGAGCAGATGATCCAACCCAATCGAGCTCCCGGAACTTGAAGCCATTTTGTAGCTGCTCCGACTACAAAGATATTCGTGTTATTAATGTCTTTAACAAATCTTAATGCACTTTCAGGCTCAGGATCGACAAATAATTCATAAGCTTCATCAAATAATCCACCATGCTCGAGCGCAAAATTTACCGCATCCTGCAGCTCCTTACCTGACCAGGTAACACCAGTTGGGTTAAGTGGGTTACTCCTTAGAAGCATGACCTCCTTGTTAGGAGCTGCTGCTTCATAGTCTTTAATCGATGGCCTAAAATTATTCTCCTCATTACTTTGTACAATAGAATATTTGCAATTATGAAACTCAAACATGTCATAGTATGGAGTGTATTCTGTTTCTTCGACGAGCCAGGTGTACTTTTTATCGCAGAGTTGCATGACAGCATTTAAGCCAGGGCGCCCACCTGGAAAAACCATTACGTTTTCGGCGGTGATTGTTGCACCGTAAGTATCTTGATAATGGGCAGCGATTGCCTCTCGCAATTGCATCTCTCCCCAAGGTTTGGGATAAAGTAAATCTTTTGAATTAAAATTAAGATCGCTCGGAATGATTGCGCCTTGTTCAAGCTTTGTTGTTAAGGGGAAGCCTTGAGACCAAGGGTTTGTTCCTGGATCTCCCATGTATAAATTTGTAGCATTTCGAAAACGGAACAGGGTATCGTAAATACCCATTGGATCAACGTGTCTAAGAGCCTGTGACATGCGTGCTACCTATAAAGTATAGTTAGATAGCACCTATATAACTAAGTTGGTCGCAATTATCTAGGGTTTATTGTAGTGCTTTCAAAGATATCAGTTCCAAATGCAGGTAGTGTTAGCCCAGCAGCACGAGCTTGCCTAAAGAAATTGCTAACCTGTCCGGGGAAGAGATAAACACCCATGATGTCATAATTTGAATTTTTTAATTTTGCTACAGCAGTTTTAAAGTCTGATATGTCAGGCAGAAATGAAAATACTACATCAATCGTCTCATCAGATTGTTTATATTTATTTAGCCCTTTAAGAAGTGAATTAAAGAAGGGATCTTCGGCGGCTACAATAGCTATCTTCTTGAAACCCTTACGTCGCATATACTGAAGAGTCGCTTCAGCATACTGATCTGAGTAATTTATTGAACGCATGATGTATTTTTTGTTCAGCGAAGGCTCTGGATCAAAGGACATTGCCATCGTTGGAAATTTGTTTCTCTCAGCAATAGGGGCAATGGAATGTAACGGAAGTTCTCCCCAGCTAAAGATTAGATCGACCTTGTCGAAGTTCATTAGCTTGTTAAAAGCAGTTGCTGATTTTTTTGCTTCATACTGATTGTCTTCATATATGAAATCTACATTCTCCAATTTTTTGGGAAGGAGTTCCTGAGCTAGTTGAATACCATTTCGCACTGCAACCCCATACTCAGCAATCTCACCAGTTAGTGGTAGAGAGACACCAATTTTTGCTTTCATGCTTTCGGCTGAAAGCTGAGTGCTCATCAGAGCGATTGATAATAAGGTAAGAACAAACTTCTTCATCTGTGTCTCCTTTGCTTCTTAGTTGTTGCAGCAATCGTTATAGAGTCTAGTCTAAATTTTGTGTCATAAAATATAAAGAATTTGAACTAAAAATAAAGTATAACCTGTTGAAAATTCATTATCTATGCTAATTATTGTTGTCAGAATATTATTGACACCATGATGCTAAACGCGCTTCTCTCGAAATGTGGACTAAATCAAAGTGAGCAGACAGTTCTGTTGTATCTGCTAAACAGCCCTGCGCGCACAGCAGGCCAAGTTGCTAAGCGAACAGGTCTTAAGCGACCAACTGTATATGCAATTTTAGAGTCGTTAACACAGGTAGAACTTGTAACTCGTGAAGTTAAAGATGGTGTAACCCATTTTAGTTCAATAAGGCCGAGCATTATACCGAGAGTTCTAAAGAGCCACGCCAAGAAGCGCTTTGACGATGTTGATAGTGCAACGGATCTTTTAAAAAGTCAGCTTGAAAAGTTCTCTGAGATAAAGCAGAGGGATTTTGCAGGATATGAGATAAGCACGCTTGGTACAAGTGATGCAGTGTATTCTCAGTTAGGTGAAGTTTTTCTAGAGGGGGATTTTTGTGGAATCTTTAATCCTCAGATCTCGATGACCGCTGCAGGTAGAGAAGTTGTGCTACATGTATTAGAGGTTACGGCTAAGACACAACCAAACATTAGAGAGCTTGCTATCTCAGGTCCCGATACTGATTGGTATGAATCAAAAATTTCAAACCCTAACCATACCTTAAAGCGCCTGCCTGCAGAGATGCAGCTTATCTCTGATATGATCTTTGTTAACAACTCTGTAGTACTCTCTCACTTTGATCCTGACAGAGAGCTAGGAATTAGAATCAGGCAGCAGGGCTTTTATACGTCTATGTTAGCCATATTCGAATATATGTGGGCTCAGGCTGAATAGCCTTTAAAACGAGATTGATAATCCCCATTTCGCTTATTGTCAATTCCTGCGATGTAAGTAGGTGTCTTGTCCCCAAAATTTACTTCTAGGATCTCACCGCTCGTGCTGAATTTCACAGCTGATATATTGCTAGGGATTTCAGGGGCCCAGACTTTTGATGCTTGAGGAAATGCAAATCGAAAGAGGTTAGCAACATTGTCTGCTTCCTCACGACCTCTTCCAGTACTACAAGAGATAAGTATTACTTGTCCACCATTTTCAAGTGCAGCACCGACCCCAGAGAGCAATATTTGCTCATCGTCTTCTGTATCGATACGTTGATCCTCGCTCGATTTATCACCTAGCATCGAACCCGCTTGTGCTCCATGAGCTCCTAAAACAATGAGCTTAGCAGGTTGAGTAAATGACTCACTAGATCTCGTATTTGATGCCAAAATTGACTCTAACATCTCAGAGTCAGATTTCACTTCGTAGTACATGACACAGTAGCCGTTCATTATTAAAGATCGAAGAAGACAGTTATCGGTTGTTAGAAAAGCTCCATTATGATCGTATGGACTAGTCACAATTGTTGCAATAGGTCTCCCATCAAAATACTTGGCCTCTCGGTTACAGATAATCTCATTAAGTGTACTAGGAGATAAGCGAAATGGTAGATTAATTCCTACGTTAGCAGCACGATGGATCGTTTCTTTAAGTGATAGTAAGTCCCCAGTCATTTGACTTTCGGCTTCAATTAAATCCAAAGCTTTAGAGATTGCGGTAGTGCATTCTGGCTTACGTGCGAGGTCCATTAAATTATAGTGCATATTGCAATCCAGATTACTCAAGGAACTCTGCAGTATTTGCTTATAAGCATAAACTAAAGCGTCTTCATCTGATATTTCATACAGTACTCTACCTAGAAATTGGACTACAGAAGCGTGCTCGATCTCTGGTATGCAAAACTGCATAATTTGGTCAATTGGCATTTTTGCTGCCAATAGTATTGCTGAGTTGTTCGAGCCGTGTGATAAATCGTACACTTGACGGAGTAGATCTACTCCATCAACTCCATACCAAGCGAGCGCTTCTAACTCTCCGTAAGAGTTGATACCATTCCACACATCCTTTCGTGCTAATTCTATGCTCTCAGGTGGTAGTACCTTGCGTAATCTTTCTAATGCTAAAGAGTCAACATCGGTTTCGCTACAGCCTTCTTCTACGCAACTAATACGAATGGCACTGTATAAATTTTTGACTAATGAAAGGTAGGAAACTCCTGTTTCATCGATTTGATTCTTCTTACGCGCAATATCGGCATTCTGAAATTCTTCAGGGTCAAGTAATTTAAGTAAAATTGGGATGCCACTTTTGCCAATAATGCCGAGTGTTGATATAGCAACATTAGCGGTGTCTCTGGTGAAAGCAAGCTCCTCAAGGAGCTCTAGAGCATCATTCACGTCAACTTGATCTCCAAGGAGATTGATTTGAGCTCCAATGGCCCAGAGAGCATTGTTTTGAATTTGCCTAATAGGACTTTCTGCTAACTCCAAGAGGTAGGGGAAAGCTCGTGGATCATTAGCTTCTGCTAGTCCTATTACAGAACAGGCTGCGACAAGATAGTCAGGATGAGTGATGTTTCTAAGTAAGATTTCTTTACCTTCCTCGCTATCAGCTAAGAGACAGCTAATCTCAAGCCCTGAATCAGAACCTCCAGACTCATCAACCACAGGAGTCTGCAATCTTTTTTCAAATGCACTCAACAATCTTGATGGTAAAGCATCGAGTTGAAATGTGGCATCAACCGCAGCAAGGACAATATCTTCATTGTCTATTGCAAGTGCTGTCTCGATGCATTCTACTGCTCTTGGATCCCCAATTGATGCTAGTGATTCCAATGCTTGTGAAACAATATTGATATCCGAATCGTAGTAAAAAATCTCAACGAGTAAGTCTCCGACTGAAGGATCTTGGAACTTAACAAGCTCTTTTATGGCTCTATCTCTTGAGGTGGAGTCATTTTTTGTGATTTCGTTAAGCGCTTTTGATATAGCTTCTCTTTGTTCATCGTTTATTGTAGTCGAATGAGTAGCTGCTATTGATACACGATTAATACCTTGCGCAAAATTATAGTTGGCATCTCTTCCAACTAAATTGTTATTTTGACCTATGATACCTGTATGGGTGTATAGATTATCGGGAGGCTCTGGAAGTAAATTATCTTGAAAGGCAGCACATCCTCCAAAAGTAAAGCTTGCTAAGCTAAGCACTAGTCCCAGTCTCCTATTAATCGAAGTTTCATCCTGGTAATATTGTGGAGTGCTACTTTGAGTAGGATCGTCTTCTGGTTGCATAGTACCGAAAAACCTTTGGCTCCTTAGGAGGAGGCGAGAAAAAAATTATCTGATAATGTTATGTGGGTAATGAACCCATACGTAGCTTAAATGAAAGATAAAGCCAGTTCGCGATTAGTTCGCTTCCTATAGTCACGCGTGTATAATTCCCAAAAAGAGTCAGTAGTATTAGCTAATTAAGAAAAATGAATTCATTTATATAGTCAATGCCCTGATAGGTCGATTTAATATCGGGCGGATAGAAGTCGGAGATATAGGAGTCGGGTTTATGAAAAGGTTTAATTTAGTTGCGCTTTGTCTCTTCACATTTGCTGCAATTTTTGATTGTTCAGCAGCACCAAAAATTAAGACAGTAGTTAGCAATAAAGCAGGCACTAAGTCTCAGAAAATAAAATGTAAATTGAATTCTAAAGGCACAAAGTATGTGCCAATTTTAAACGAAAAAACTCTCGCAAATTTAGCAAAGAAAAGCATCAGTAAAAAGGCAGCTAAGCAGGGCTGTGGAGCGCTCTTAATAACTGGCTCCGTTAGTAAGCTCTCCCAGATTCCAACAAGCGCACAAGTTATAAATAAGAAAGCTAAGAAAAATGCAGCTTCCTCAGGAACTCCACCGCTTTTAACAGATATTCCAGAGCTGGATGTTCCAGAACTTTTTTGGAATGGAGAAGATGACGATAACACTGTGAGAAGTATCAACAATGATACAGCCGATGCTGATCAATGTAACAACTTCTTTGGTGGAAATAATGACGGGGATGATGCTGGTCTTGCAGGTTGCTTCGTAGCGCAATCCGTAGGTGAGATTTTTCAAAATGCACTTCGCACAGGAAATAGTTTCTGCTATATGAAGAATTTTCCGACTGCTGAAAGTGGCGTAACCATCGATAATGGTTTAGAAAACATCCCAGATCAGGTCGCAGAAAATATTTTTGATACCCCTGCTAGTGGTGAAGGAAACAGACTTGTTAAAGTCAACGTAACTGGCTTTCCAGGTGATGAGGAAGAAGGTGGTGGAGATCAGACAATCTTTATTGAAGTTAAATCAGCTGATGAAAATAGTACAAACAAGAATCAATATGCGTTTGATATTTGGTTCTGTAACGATAGTAACCAAGTAACAGGTTACGAGAATTTCAGAATTGGTTCTGCTGGAAAGTATACTGTCACCTCAGTAGGAGATGACGATTTTGGAGCATCTTTTGTAACGATCTCAGGTCAATTAACAAATAACAACGGAGAGCTTGATTTCGATCCAAATTCTCCTCGTGAGATAACACTTGAATTTGAACACGAAGATGGAGGCATGAAGGCTGACATCGAGATTGTGAGTGACAAAATCAGAGCTAAGCAACGCAATGAATTCAGTGATCAAACCCTAAATAGCTACATTGTTGCTGAGTATACAGGTACAAGCCTTGGGGAGTTAAGATTTACTTCAGGCGCATATCGTGACGTTAAAGTTGGCACTGAAGGAAATAACTTTGAAGCAATTGTAGAATATAGGAGTTCTCGATATAAAGCTGCGCCAAATGCATCAGTAGGTAACGAGCTTGATGATGTTGATCTAGTAAATGATACTTTTTATGAGTCACCAGATGTTCAGGTTGATACTAGTGATTACGATTGTACTGGTACTGCCGATGTTGAAGTTACGTTAGATTTCAGCAGTGAGGAGCTTCAAGATATCTCCGCAGATTGTGAAGGCGATGCGTTATCAGAGATGAACTTCTGTAATAATGACTCTGAGGTTGAGTCTGCTCAGACCAATTACGAGAATGCATGCTTTGATGGTGGAGACGAGCAATAGTCTTTTAATTGGGAAACGCTGCTAAGCTAATTTGAAGTTAACAACTTAGCAGCGTTTCTGTAGACTTAATTTAAATCTAGTATGAAATCAACTAGTGATTCTATCTGGGTATCATCTGCTTCTGTAGAGGAAATTATTGGGTCCTCATCTTCGATGTAAGAACCTACTGCAGTTCCATTCTTTTTACATTCACAGCAGTCTTCCTTAGTACATTCGAGTTCTCCAATTCCTTTTTCGATATCAAAAGTAGTATCTTTTGGATGAGGTTTTGCTACACACTCTTCGTCTTTTGCCGCTTGATCTGTACAAAATACCTGAGTTGCTGCACCTAAAGATTGTAGTGTGCCGTCAGAAGCTTTACTTAACTTAAATCCGTTCTTTGATTCTGTATACTTACCACCGCTTGGTTTATAGCACTGAAATTTAATCTTGGTTCCACTCGCGAAAGCAGGAGTGCTTAAAAATGCAATTGAAACTATAAGAAATAGTTTTGAGTATTTACCTAACATAATAACCTCATCCAAATAACAACCTATTAATGTGCAGTACACACATTAATGTTATGACACCTTAATTCTTTCCTGTGCTCTTTAAAAATGCTCTCAAATATCAACAGATTGCCACGTCACCCTCCGTCGCTCTGCTCCGGAGGACTCCTCGCAATGACAGATAAAGGCGAGGGAAAAGAACCATGTTTTGGCACATTCCCTGCAAATACCTTTATTGGATAACTAGGATTAAGCTCTATGAAGGTTACGTTTAACAGGGAATTTGCTGAGGTTATAGGCCAGGTAAACGCCCCATTAAAAGATATTGCACAGGCAAAAGACGGCAAGACATTTAGGCTTTTGCTTGGTGATATTGCGCCTGCATCCGAGCAAGCAGCTGAAAATACTAAAACTTCTGAGCTGCCCCCCATTATGAACCCGGCGCAGGAAGTTGAGGATAAGGGTCCATTGGCTCGCTACAGTTTTCCTAGCGCTGAGATGATCTCTCCTCAGACAACACGTGCTATGCCTGATAACTATATTGACGATTCAGGCAGTAGTAGTGTCAAAACTCCGACAGTTTTAGAAGCCACCCGCTTAAGAGCTCATAATGCATATCAGGGAATGAATTACTCACAGAGAGTAGATCAGGTTGAGGAGCTCGTGACAAGTTATGGTAATGAGCTTGGGGTCGACCCATCTCTCGGTATGGCTATAGCTCAAGTTGAGTCAGGCTTTAATCCATCTGCTATTAGTTCAGATGGTCATTATAGTAAGGGGCTCTTTCAGCTCCTTGATACAACAGGTAAGCAGCAGCTAGAAAAACTAGATATAGATATGGAGTACGATCCATTCAATCCTAAGCTTAACACGCAATTAGGAATCTCATATCTCAGATATCTCCACGATTTATTTACAGAAGAGAAAGAATTGCCTAATGGAGCTAAGACAGTACCGGCGGCAAATTCGACCGAATTGGAAAAACTTGCCGTGGCCGCATTCAATGCTGGCGAGGGCAGGGTATCACTTGCTCAGGCACGTGCTAAGGATGCAGGTTTAGACCCTGCTCAGTACACTAATATTGAGCAATATCTCCCTGAAATTACACAAAGATATGTTAAAAATGTAACCCACCTTAAAGCGCGATTTGGCGGAGTTGATCCAGAATATCAAGCCTAAAATTCGTAAAGATTTCCAAGTTGGCAAGCCTCTTGCACTCTCCCTAAAGCAGGACACGTGGGCAAGAATTTTTTGCTCATTTTAAAAAGGAACAATCGGGAAAAGGGATTCCCGTTCATGCCATGGAGAAGAGGCAATGACTGTTAACTTAAGGACAAACTTATCATCGCTTGCTGCGCAGAGAAACTTAGCGTTAGCAACATCGAACGTATCTCGCTCTTATGAGAGACTTTCATCAGGTCTTCGAATTAACCGAGCTCGAGATGACGCAGCAGGATTGGCGATTGCGGAATCGTTAAAATCAGATGCAGCTGTAGCATCTGTCGCGATTCGAAACGCAAACGATGGTATCTCTACCATCGCGATTGCCGACAACGCGATTGAACAGATCACAAATACTCTTAGCCGACTTGCAGAGCTTGCCGAACAATCTGCAAACGGTGTGTATACTAACGTGCAGCGTTCAGCTCTAAGTGTGGAATTCCTAGCACTTCAGAGTGAAATTGAACGTATTGCGTTTACTACAGAATTTAACGGTCTGAAACTGCTCAGTGGAACATCAACTGTAGCGTATCAGATAGGATTTGATGGTACATCACTTTCAAGGGTAACCTACTCTGGAGTTGCGGCAACACTGTCTGCACTTGGATTAGCGCAACCTAACACCTCAATACCATCATTTTCAATTATTGCAGGTACTGCAGATGCCTCGATGTCGGCAGCTCGATTGGCGCTTGATGGTATTAACAGTGCGATTGCGACCGTTACTAGAAACCGAGGTCTATTAGGTGCAACAGAAGCAAGACTCGAGGTTACAATTAACAACCTACGGGTAGCGAGAGAGAACTTCCTAGCTGCAGAATCTCGTATTAGAGACGTAGACGTGGCTGCGGAAGCTGCAGAGCTGACACGTACTAACATCTTACAGCAGGCTGCATCTGCGGTACTAGCTCAGGCTAACCAGCAACCAGCCCTAGCTCTACAGCTAATCTCTGGATAAATAGGCACTTATCAAGGATAAAGCAGAAATTTGAAAGAGCCCTCGATGTAGGGCTCTTTTTACTGCCATTGAGAGAGAGTCTCATAGGCGAATATACCGATGCAACTACTCTCTGTCATTGCGAGCAAGCCCTATTGGGCGAAGCGTGGCAATCTCTCCGCATGCTGAGAATCCTCTTTTTCCAACAGATTACCACGTCCTCTCTGCCTATTGGCATCGAGTCCTCGTAATGACAGAAAAAAATTAAAATCACACATCTGTGAAATATACGCATAATATCTTTAGTCTAATATTTCTGTTGTTTAAGTTTTAGTACAAGTTGTTTTAATTTTTGGAGGTTTTATGCAGCAGATATCTATCAAGCGTAGTATAGTTTTATCAATCTTCTTAACATTCATATTCACCGCATTTACTTTGCAAGCTTCATCAGCTTTGGAGCCATCGGTTAGTTTTGCTAAAGCTAAAGACCCGACCGATAATGAATACACAGGCGACTATAAGCATAAAGACGAAGATAAATGTGTATCAAAAGCGATTGAGAAGGCATACAAAGCAGCGCAAGATGCCTGTGAAGCATATTGTAAGCCAAACTCTATGAAATCATTTGAATCGAGCGAAATTGATTCGGATGATGTAACTCCCGAGCCAGTTCAAGGAAGCGACAAGTTTTATTGTGAGGCGACAACTACATGTACAAAGTGCGAGTGTCACGATAACGGTATGCCAGAAGAGGGACTCGGTTCTGAATCTGATCCGATTGACCCTAGGATATACGATTTATTCTAAGACAAAACTGCTTGGGTACAGTGTCGTAGCATTGAAACGCACGGCTAATCTTTCGCTTGATTAGTTAGGATTTTACTGATTCAAGCTCCGATCGTACCCCAAGCTTATCGGCCCAACGGTTGAGATAATCGAAATCTAAACGATCTTCATTTGTGTTTAAAACTCCGCTTATGTCTGATCGTTGCCTTTCTGAATCAGATTGTTTTAACCACTGAAGTTTCGCAAGTATAATGTCTTCTGCCGTAGCAATCTTAAATGAGCAATTTGCTGTTTCTGGATTCACACTTATCGCGCGCTTTAGTTGTTTCTGATTAAAATCATTTGTGGCAGGGAAGAGATCAATTTTCAAAGCAGTTTCCTCATGAAAAATATTATAGGACCTGCCACGAGAATGTTGAGCTACAAGCATTTCTTTATTCACTATAAAGGCTACCGAGAGAGACTCGACTACTTTAGGTAGCTCAGACAAGGGTTTTTCAACTAATACATCAATATCATTTGTAGTTCTAAAAATGCCGTTTAAGCTGCTGCTAATTGACCCTCCGATTAAATAATCGAGTTTATGCTCGTTAAAAATAGAGACTAGGTCACAGATAGCATTATATATACTATTACTCATGGGTGCTGCTCTTTGCGTAGTGAGCATACATCATCTCTTTAAACTTATTGTATGCCTCTTCCTTTGTTATGCCAGGATTTCTGAGCTTTATACCTTCAATCTGCATCTCACGTGCGAATTCACATAGCTCAGCCATTCGATCTGCGCGTTGCTCCAAACTCATTCTCTTTATCAGCTCAAGCATCTCTTTAGATTTGTGTGCTTCAACATCGGAAAATGGATTATGATTGCTATGACTCATAGAGTTAGCATAGCTTAATTTGTCAAATGATTAAATGTTTTACTCAGCTTTTGTTAAGCGCTTAATAGTGCTTTCCAGGCTTTTTGTTGTGAAAAGAGGAAGAGAGCATTTATTTTCAGTGCAGACAAAGGCTGCAGGTTTCGCTAACGAAGGATATTGCACATCAGGATTTATCATTGGTCCTTCGGATTTATCCCAGAGATCGACACGCTTGTAATTTATAGGATAGCTACGCGCAAATGCATGCAGCTCTTCTGTTTTTGGATCCTGTTTTGGCCCAACTACTGTTAGATGCAGTGGATCGGTTGCTAGTTCATGATCGGCAAGCAATATGCCAGGCTCTGTCAAAGTTCGCTTTGCAACCTCAGGTATCGCTAGAAACTTCATTGCATGCAATGCCGCAGTTTTAAACTTCGGATCTCCAATATAGTGAGAGAGTAAGTTTAGGAATCTCGCAGCCTGAATATTTTCATTCAGATCTCTTCTCGGTTCTTGAAACACACCTTCATTATCAGCAGAGCTATAAAATCCAGGCCTATTTCCTTCAAGTTCACCTATTACAAAATTACTAACAATAAAATTAGCTGTGTTTTGCGCCTTATATAGCCAAGCCTTTTCACCACTGACAGCATATAGTTCTAAAAATGCATGTCCCATGGAAAGTGAATCACTCAGATAAGGCCCACCTGCATCATTGTCTCCGTGGAAATACCCGCCACTTCTGCCCTTTGTTCTGTGATCAATAATCCATTGAGCTGCTTTGGTTGCAGAATCAAGGTAGCTTTTCTCATTTGAGATACCGTAAAGAATAGCTAATGATCTAATCATCATGCCGTTTTCTCTAGAGTAGATATTTTTGTCGACTGCCGGGATGCCTTTTGCTCTTCGTTCTTTATCACTGAGTTTAAAGTATTCAATTCCCTTAGTTCCTTTAACCAGGTCTGCATCTTGGCTTGTATAAAATGCTCCTTCTGGTGAAGTTAGAAAATTTTGAATGTAGCGCGCAACTTCTTTTGCTGCATGCAGGTAAGCACTATCGTTAAAAACTTTATAGGCTTGAGCATAGAGTCTCATGTTGCGTTCTTGGCTAATCATTATCTTTTCATAATGAGCATTATCCCAGCCGCGGTGAGTAGAATATTGATAAACACCACCCCACTCTGGATCGAATAGTTTTAAATTAGCGAGCAAAGTACTGTTGACCCATAGAGCGTCCTTCTCGCTGCCATTTGCAGCTTTATAAAGTGCGTACTCAATTGAATCAGGATCGAGGTTGCGTGTCGCAGTATCTAAACCTCCTTTTTCTCGGTCCAGAGCCTTTTCGTATCTAATTGAGAGTGCTTTTTTGAGTTCAGGTGATAGTGCGCTTTTCTCAGGTATAGAATATTTAACAGAATAATCTTTTCTTGGAGTCGGATCTTTCTTGAGGTCTATCAGGATCTGTTTCATCTCTTCAGGAGGAATATAACCTGCCTTTTTTAGGATCTCTTCACCTTTAGAATTAAAGAAAATAGTCGCAGGCCAACCCCAGTTTATGTATCTTGCAGATAAATCAGGACGTGAGTCTTGATCAACTCTAATTGGGATGTAATTCGCGTTAACCAGATCAGCAATCTCTTTCTTGCCGTAAGTATTTTGATCAATTACATGGCACCAGTGACACCAAACTGCTTCTAGATAGAGGATAACATTTTTATTTTCTTTCTTTGCAGTTTCGAAGGCCTCGTTCGACCAGCCCTGCCATTTTATAAGCGATTCAGTTTCAGATGCGCTGACGCTTTGTGCATAAATAAAAAGTGACAAAGAAATGAATAAAGATTTTCTGATTAAAAAGTTCATAACTTCAGTATTCGAGTAGTCTATTTAAGTGGTTACAAATCTAGATGCATCTTGTCATTAATGACAGTTTTTAGCAGGACATTTTTTATGAATAATAGGGACGCTGCCTATTTATTCAAATGGAAAATGGAGTGAGAGCTATTCATGATCTTGGTGCCGCAGGCACAATCCTTTCAAGCTATATTCTTACAGGGTGCTGAAACAACATACCCTGTACGTGCTCTTTACAAGCCTCGTGAATTTTGGACGATGCCAGATTAGTTCTAGAATCGAACTCCCACTCCCGCGAAGGAACCGGATTTTGAATCCCTCATGGTACGTCTAATATCAAACCCTTACAAAATGATCTTAACAGCTTATCTTTTGTCGAGTGTTGATAGGTTCTGCTAGGTGTTCCTGTCGCTGGCCCAAAATTGGACCAAAGATTTTGGGGTCATTTCTCAGGTATTCGCTGTTCCGTCCTCTGTTATCGTGTAACAAGAGTGGGAGTCGAGGACTTGATGTCGTAGGATTTGTCGCTCATTATTGGGTATCCTCAGTTTTTAAATTGAAATTACCATTGCGAAAACTCAAGAATAATAGGTAGTTACGGAGGTTGTCGTAAAACAGCTAGTCGTGTGCGCTGTATTTTGATAATATGACGCATATGATCAGTCGAATTCTAAAGAAACAGCTATTGGATGATAAGAAGAGTGTTCTCCTACTAGGGCCTAGGCAGGTAGGTAAAAGTACTTTATGCGCCGAGCTTTCACCAGATTTTACAATCAACCTAGCTGATGAAGAGCAGTATGCCGCTCACCTTAAAGATCCAGCTTTGGTAAAAAGAGTAACAGCACCTGAGAAGATCAAAGTAGTTGTTATTGATGAAGTACAAAGAATCCCCAGCATTTTAAATACAGTGCAGTTCATCATCGATAATAACCCCCAGAAGAGATTCATCTTGACTGGATCTTCAGCGAGAAAACTGAAGCATGGTAACGCTAACTTATTGCCAGGTAGGCTTATTGTTTACCAACTGCCTCCCCTGACATATTGGGAAGTCAAAGATAACTTCGATCTTAAAAAAGCTCTTGTCTCGGGAATGCTACCCGAAATCTATCTAAACGATAATATGCAAGACGTTTTAGATAGCTATTCAAACACATACTTACGTGAGGAGATAAAAGCAGAAGCTCTTGTTAAGAACGTTGGAGATTACGGTAGGTTCTTAGATTTAAGCGCCATAAAATCTGGAGAGCAGATTAATTATTCCAAATTGGGATCGGATGCAGAGATAAAAAAAGACACTATTAGGCGTTATTTTCAGATCTTAGAAGATACTCTTTTAATTCATAGGTTAGAGAGCTTCACCAAAGTAGTTAGCCCCAGAAGAGCACAGCAAAGAGATAAGTTTTTATTCTTTGATACAGGCGTTAGAAACGGGATATTGAAAATACTTCATAATAATTTTTCAACAACAGAGCTTGGCTCTCTTTTTGAACAGTGGATTATTCTACAATGTGTTTATTTTAACCAGTTGCGCAGAAAAAACTGGAAGCTGTCATACTTTAGAACTGACCAAGGCGATGAGGTTGATCTAATTATAGAAACTCAACATAAATTGCTGGCTGTTGAAATTAAGTATACACAGAATCTAAAGAAAACTATGTGCAGAGGAATGAACTTCTTTGAACAAGTTGTTCAGAAACCCGTAACGAAGCAGCTTGTCTATCTTGGTAAGCATGATCAGGAGTTTGAAGATAAATCGACTGCCTTGAACTTTGAAAAATTCCTACTCCAATTAGATAGTTTATAATCATCACATTCCACAGAAGATTGAGCATCTTAGGAAGGCTGGACGTAGACTCGCTGGTTTGCAAAAGATGTAGCGGGAGTCAGTGTTGGAGCTCTTAGAGGGAACCATCAAATCGCTTAACATTTCCAAAAGTTTCGTCTTTCCTATTAGAAGGTACCAGCTTCTCTTATCAGGCTGCTAAATAGTAACAGAGCTTTTATCCCGACATGAGCCATTGGCTATTGTTGGTTAATAGGCTGCTCCGTTTCTCGGGGCGGCCATTCAATGCTCAACTGAAGACTCCCCTTAGGTCTCTGTAAATTCTCACCTTTAAAAACTTGAAGGTGGTACCTAGAAGGGGGGTGGCCGCTTCTCCGATTAAAACTAATCCTCTAGCAAAGGATCCTTTGTTGCAGGCTGTGATTGAGGCACATCTCTCTCAACTAAGTCATTTATGTTTGCTTTTCGTTTACTTGGCTTATTTCGTTCGGAAGCTTTTTTTCTGGCTATATCTTGATTTTGGCGAGAAATGCTCAAAGAGCTTTCTTTCACGGTGGAAGCTTCAGTTGGAGGAGCAGTTTCAGTATCGATTATTACATTTCCATCATCCTCTCTTGCTTGCGCAGTTGAGACAAGCACTCCAAGCAGACCTAGAAACAGCACAACCTTAACTTTCATAAAAACACCTACTTTCTTCGATTCCTTAACCTATAGTGATGTAGCAAAAGCTATTTGCATATTTGTTATCAGGATTTATGTTTGAGCCGTAACTTAAAAATGTGAAATATTCGCAAATTATCTAATAATGCTAAGTTTCATGTCACTTTGGGAGTGAGTTGATAATAACTATTTCTGAAAGTCTGTTTGGTTTGGAGTTGTTAAAAATTGCGTACGTTTGTTTGTGAATTACCCTGACTAGATTTTCTACTGATGAAAGTTTGAAATGGATCTGAGTCTTAAATAATTGGTGTTGTTATGGTTCGTAAATTAAGTGTTTCTATCTTATGTTTGCTTCTATATTCATGTTCAAATCAACAATACTTAGGATCTGTACCAAATCCCAGATTTAACGCGAAGGCTGATGCTTCAAGGATGTACGATGCTTTAGTTATGCAAGAGAGATTGCAAAAAGAGCGTGCTGTTTTCATAGCTAGTATTCAGGATTTTGATAAAAGCATCGGAAAAAGTAAATGTGATGCTTATGAGTTTGCTGGTTTTGATGGACCCGGTGTTGAAGTAGGGCCAGGGATAAAACGAGTAAAAACTAGCGTATGGAGCTCTTGTGGAGCTTCTTATTATTGGCTTACGATTAACCAACGAGAGAACAACATAGCTGAGGTTAGAAAAGTTGCAAGTAGATCTATCGTTCCTGGCGATAGAATTATTTACAAAGATGCCACTGGTAGGAGAGGTAGTAAAATTGTGAAGTAAACCCTGAGATAGGATAGCCTCAGAAAATGGCGCTAGTTCCCGATTAACTTATCACCCTCCCCTTTTCATACACCAAGACTTGCTCCCTTTTGTCCTGTTCCTGCCAAAGACACGACAGATCTATCTAAGGTTTAACTGCAGTGCCAGTTTTCAGATAGTTACATCTCTCATATGGCTCTACTGATCTTGTGAATTAGAGGTTTGAGCTTTGAAAGATCATTTGCTCTTACCTCTCTTCATCTCCTGTTGAGAAAGGTGGTACTTAGTATCTAGAGCCGTCTTATGCAAATGCTCGTATTTTAGGCATTACGCTTGGCTTATCTCTCATAGGAGGACGAAAGCCAGGAAAGCCAAGGAAACCAAGTCGTCGTAGAAGAGGTGGTGATAATTGTAGCTCTAGTAGTGTCAGTCAAGAATTAACAGATACCGGTTCTTCACCGCTTGGACCTGAATTTTTAGAGGAGGGTGCTCCGATTCCTGAGCTAAGTAATTTTGGTTTTGGTGGAGGAAACATTCAATACGTAAAACAAACGACGGATGGTACACATATGTATAAAAGTGCTGCTGTGTATGATTTTGCTAAGAGAATTGATGATACAATCAAAATTGAGGAGACACGCACTGCTATCTCTGAATTAGGATTTTCGGATTGGTGGAGCGTTTCTAACTACAGTGCAATATATCCGAATGGAGATGCCCTTCAACCTTTTATTGAGGGGGATATGATCAGTAGGCACCGTAATGCTGAGTGGTTTGGAGAAATGTGGGATGAGTATATGGAGATTGTAAAGCAAACCGCAACCAGAGGGCATCATTTGGATTACAACCTTTGTCAGGTAATAAGAACTCCTGAAGGAAAGTTTGTGATTATTGATTTCTAGAATGTACTCCTAGCTTCAGATTGGGAGATAGCTCTAGAAAAGGTACCACCTTCAAATATCCCACAACAAGTGTGGCTCCTGAACGATAAGTATGTGTGAGAGAGCTAAGAAATAGAGACCCTGAGATTTATCGACTTATCACCATTAGAACAGTCGAAAGCAGATTGTGGATCACCCCTAACTCAAAGACTAGAAAGCTGATAGGCGGCATAGTAGGCAGATACCAAGAGATATTTGGCATAGAGATCGTAGATCAACAGATCCTAGGAGATAAAGATCTACTAGAGTGCTTTCTTTATGTTGAAACTAATGCAACAAATCATGGTCTTATTGAAGATCCAAAAGATTAGCCTAGTCTTCACTGAGCAGAGCATATCTATGGTTCAAAGGATAAAAAGTTCTCATTTCATCACCACTCATCAGAAGAAAGGCTAGTTAGTACGCATAGGCTTAAATTATCTATTTTACCCTGTTTTACAGATATGAGCAGATCAAGGAGAAATAAGAGGATAAGAGAGCTTATTGATAGCAGAGTTGCTCACATCACTACTGAAAGAGGAGGTAAGTTTCTTCCAAAGGACTTCGTATATGAGCACTAAGAAATGAAGGTGGTACCTTACCGGGGGATGCATCTTGTCATTAATGACAGTTTTTAGCAGGACATTTTTTATAGATTTTCCATAGAGTGAATATGTGCTGAAATTTCCAGCACAAAGCTTAAAAAAGCAGATTTAGGTGTTATTTGGTGTGCCCTTAGCACCTCGCAGGGAGTATTTTTTTATCTGATCTTTGTTCCGCTAATATCTGGTATGGCTACTCAGCATGCCTTTGAACTAGGCTAGGAATTCTTCCTAGCCTACCTCCTAAATAATTGTAGTTATTCAATATGACAGTACACGCTGGGTAAATTACCCATGCAAGGTGGCACGTGTTTTGCTCTTTCTTAAGCTAGTGTTTTGCGTATTTGAATTTTGCTCTTTTATAGGTTTAGAAAATGTACAAAATTATGTCACTGATAGCAGCATGCTGTATGCTTCAATTCGATATTTGTACCGCTGCAGCAGTCGATTCTGTCAATTCCTCACTACAATCATATTTAAATCAGAACAGCTACAGCTCTTACGCATCAAGCAGCTCATGCGATGAAGTTAACGAGCAAGGATGGTTTCCATGTGAAGAGGATGAGCCTCAAGGAAACCAGTGTTTGAAAGGATGTATTGAGCATTGCAAAGACGATGCGTCAGGAGAGGCGGCTGCTCAAGCTTTAACTAACGCCAATAGCATTTGTGATAGTTGGTGTGATCATAAATACCCGAGAGTGAATCCTGATCAAGTACACGGCGAAGCTAATAATGTTGATATTTGTACACAATCTAATGGTTCATCCGTGGGTGTAGGAGATAAATGCCATACTACAGTTGACTTGATTTGTGAGCCTAATTCTGTGAGTTGCACGTGCTCCTTTTCCGTAATTGTAGAGGATCCAGAAATTAACTTAATAGACCCACTTGTTGCCGGTTTTGGAGGATAATATGAGAGTTGTGTTTTTAATGGCCATGTCATCTTTTATTGCTCTTAGTTTCTGCTCTGCTGTGGACAATGAATCTCAAAGATCCCCAGCTCCCGAGATTTGTTCTGAAAAAATCACCACGTCTTCGGAGAAAATTTTTTTACTTTGCAAAAACGAACTTAGTGAGGAGTGTCAGTCTCAAGAGGACCTGGTAGAGCAGCTAATATGTTGTGAAGCGGAGATAGATCAAGCATTACATGCCTACTGTTCCGCAAAATGTAGTCAGTCGCTAGGGGTCCCTGAAGATGAGTTAAGTGCAAGTCCTGTTGGAACAGGAAAAGGCACATGGACTGATGCCTCAAAGACACAATGTAAGGCATTTGTTCCAGGAGATCAAGTTAAGTGTAAATGTACTTTGAAGCTGACATTTGAAGGTCCTGGAACACCAGGAAATCCCAAAGCCATCAAATAGGTTAATGGAAGTATTTATTTAGGTAGGGGTTTTTATGAGATCAAGTTCGAGTTTCGTGCTTTTTAATTTGTTGCTTTGCTTTCTTTCTATAAATGCAGCAATTGCTGGGGATAGAACCTTGCTTGTAGGAGCTAATTCGGCAATTCAAAACATAAATCCACTTCCCTCATCAGAAATATTGAGTGGAGAAACGGTAGCCGTTTCTTATGAACCAAACAGCTGCGATTTTAAATCTTCAGTACTATCCGTCTCAACACCGGTTTATAGAACCTTGATACCCTTGAGCATTGTTTATAACTCTGCTGCTCCTGCAGGTGAATACGGTAGGGGCGTAAATTTGCTGCTGCCTCACATCTCTGATTTAGATGATCAGTTTGGTACTTATTTTAATGGCACTGAAAACTTAAAACTTATGTTCGATGACGAAACAGATGAATTCTTCACAAAATATAATGATAGGTTTCAAATCCTAAGCGGTACTTTAAATGAGTATGTGCAATTGCTTTCAGATGGAACAAAAATCTATTTTTCGCATCAATCAAATAGTAACATGCCAGGTGAAACTACACGCTGGAAGATTAGTAGCATCAAGGATAAATATGGTTGGGAAACTAATTATTACTATGAATCAAGTGGTAATACTGAGTTCTTATCGCTTGTAAAAGTTGATTGTTATAATGATTCTACATGTAGTAATCCGAGATTTATCATTGATCTGTCGGCAGAGAATGGTCTAGTTGCTGATATCTCTGTCAGAAATGATACTGAGTCTATTCAGCGCTACAGTTTCTCATATGCTGATGGCGCAGATAGCACAAAGCTTTTGAGAAAGATTAAGCATTTTGGTGAAAATGATGAACTAATTTCTACAAAGACGCTTGCCTATAGTAAAAGCGGTTCATTCAAAGATCTCTTAACTAAGATTACATATCCATTAGGTGGCACAGAAACAATTACATATGAAGCAACAGATTTAGTTGACTTATCGACTGGCGAGATCTTATCTAAAGCAACACCAAGATTAATCGTCTCTAATAATCTTCTTGGAAATGTGAAAGTTACTAGTCTCTCTTGCGAAGAGGGTGCAATAGCAGGGGAACGATTTCTTGGTTTTAAGCATTTAAAAACTGCTTTGCCAAATGGTATTGATGTATCTACCGAGTTTCATTTTGTAGATAGCCACGAGTCTTTGCTTGGACTTCCTTACCATATCGTAAAGTACAATTCCGAAGGAGAACTATTATCTCAAGTATACAACAAGTATGACTATGTAGAGTTTACAGACGGTGCGTATCGTGTTGCTCCTACTTCTCAAGCATCGATTGATTATTCAGAATCTCTTCATACAGTAGTTACTGGATGGAGGTCTACATTTGATTTCGAAAATTACAGAGTAGATGAGTTTAAGTCATATGGAAGAGCTACCTCCTTCAATCCAGATACTTGGATAATTTTTGATGAGGAGTCATTGGATAATAAGATAGCTCGATATCAGTATACTCCAGATAATTCAATTCTTAATCTCAGAAATAGAATTTCAAATATCACAGTTGTAAATGACATCGGTGATAAAATTAATGAGCATAGATTTGAGTACGACAGCCTAGGAGGATTGCATAAGAAAAACGAGTGGGTAAATACAGATGATACTTATAAAGTTACTCAGATAACCTATAACTCAAATGGAACTCTTCATGAAATTGTCAACTCTGCTGGGTTAAAGCGTGTATATAGTTACGATAGTAACGATACTCAAATAACAATAGTTGATGATCCAGGCGGACTTGAGAGAACTACGGTTACCTATCTAGATCAAGTGACTCGCTTGATAAAAGAAAGACTAAGTCCTGGTGGAGTGACTACTAAGATAGATCGCGATGCATCGTATCGAATAAAAAAAGTTTCTTTAGTTAATGGAGAAGATGTAAAAGAGTTAGAAAGTAAGAACTATCAGTTTCTTGGAATTGATAATCAGAAAACAAATAATTCTATTTCTGTAGTGGGAGATTTTCTTAGTGAAGTACTGTATTTAGATGGATTTGGTACCGTCATTCAAAGTCGTCAATTATTTGATAAGGAAACAGATCAGTATAAAACAACAGATATTATTTTTGATTCATCTGGTATTAAAAGAATCTCAAACCCATATCTAAGTACCGGAATTCTATATACTAGCCCAAAAGCCTCGACTGGAGTTGGAGTAGAGATTCATAGAGATAGTGCTGGTCGCTTGAAAAAGATCCAGCCAGATCTTGTTGGAAATGGAGTCGGTGCTTACTCATATGAATATGAACTAGATGGGAATCCCTCAGCACTTGTAATCTCAGATCCGTTATCAAATCGAATTGAAATGACCACTACGGGGGTGGTTTCTGAAGAATCTGTCGGGAATGGATCAGAGAAAATAACATGGACTACTGTAGCTGATGCTTCAAATTTGCTTACATGGTCTTTAGATTCTGAACATAATAATTTTATCTCTGAGCAGAATTCTATTGGAAATAGTACTCAAGAAAATTTCCCAGCAATGAGTTCTCAAACCTACTCGTACTATGATAACGGGCGCTTGAGTGCAATCGAAGATGATTTGAATAGAAAAACAAAGCTATACTATGATTCTCTAGGTCGGATTAGTGTAGTAGAAAAAGGAGCTCAAAGTATTGCAGGAGAGTTGATTTCCTATGTCTGGGGTTCATCCTATCAGCCTGATTTCAATACCCCGCAAGGAACAATTGGGGTTATAGATGGTCCGTTGGACAGAGTTGAATTTAGCTACGATTCTTTTGGAGCATACGACAAGATGCTTCATACAGATAAAGAAAATTTTGAAAGCTATCTCGTTGATCTGAAGAAAGATGAAGAAGGGCGACTTTCTAGCATTACATTTCCTAATAATGTTGTCATTAACTACAATTATGACGAAAATGGTTACTTAAAATCGGTATCAAGCCCGGACTTTTCAAGCGATATTCCATTGTACTCTGTAAAAGAGAGAGATTTGAATGGAAATATAGTTAAATACAACTGGGGTAATGGGCTTAGTGAAGTATTTACCTACTACGGGAATTCAGGAATGAAAAAAACTCAAGAGCTTCGCTCACCGTACGGAGACCTACTTTATCGTGCTGAGTATGATTACGATGAGCTCAATATGACACGTGTAGTTGAATCAAATTCATGGTCGAGTCGTGAAACTCTGTATCAATATAATTCACGTGGTAATCTTACTACTGTAATTGAAGATGGTAACGAGTTTTTAATTGAACGTGACAATCTTGGTAGAGTTATTCATCATGATCTAGATGCACCAGGTGTCGATGTTTATAAATATGAAAATACAGCAGATCCTTATCTTCCAACATCTTTCAACAAGGGTTCTGATAGCTATACCCTCAATTATGATGAGAGTAAGAATTTAACTAGATTTCAGAGTCCTCATGTCGGAGAGACTCATGATCTCTACTATAATGCTGCTGGAGAGTTGGTTGGGATTTCCTACCTCGATGGTTCAGGTTTAGGAATAGGTAAAGGAGTACTTGGAGATAACTTTAAAATAAGCTCACTTTCATCCAGTAAGACTAGAACTATAAAAAGCTTCTTTTCCGGATTATTTCAAATAGTAGAAGAGGATAATACTTCTTTTAGCTTGATAAATGTACCTGGTGAGAAGCCAGATGGAAGCTTTGGTACGGTAGTAACACTTCGCTATGACGACTATTTAATGTTAGCAAGTACTGGAGGGGGAGATGATACACCGCTTGCTGGTGGAGGCTCAGGTAGTGGTAGTACAACCTCTGAACCTAAGAAAGAAAAGAAAGAAGATGATACTGGAACTCCCAAAAAACCAAAGAAACCAAAACCGGTAGATTTACCAAATGATGTAGATCCATGTGAAGACATGGAAGCAACATCTGCATCCTTTCATAGCTCTGTTGGAACTAGGGATTGCCCAGAAGTTCAAGATGATGAACTACCAGCGCCTCATACAAATCCATCACTGCCTTATTCTAACTCTATATATGGCACAGATGTTTGGGTTAACGGAGAAGATCAGAAGGGAATAATGAGAGGAAGTAGCCCATGCGGATACCTAATTTGCAGTGACTTGGGTTATTGCCATTTTACATCTGAGCATAGTGAGGAGCGTCAGGAGTTCTGGAGAAATTATAGGCCGAAACCTAAGCAGATGGTGTATGGTTCGATTTCTGCAGCTCCTCGACCCGGAATAATCGATAGCTATGCAGCTGAATTAGAGTTTATTGCAATGACTGATGGACCTTTAGGCGTTGCCACAGAAGTTCTTGCTGATTTCACTGGGCTCAACGGATATGACCAGTTACTTCAAAGCTACCAACAAGATGGACTAACTGTTTCAAACGCTGCGGCTGGAGCTTTTACGGTTGTTACAGCAGCTAAGGGACCTGCAATTACAAAATTCCTAGGAACTAAAGCTAAGGGTATTATTGCTCCAGTTACTAATAAGGTTTCAACCGTAACGGAACCTGTTCGCAATTTTTGCTCAAATTTATACAATCGAATATTTCGCCGTACAGGAGCCGGTAGTGGTTCATTGTCAAGTCATGCTGATGATCTAATACCAACGCCAAATACTAAAAATGTTGAAGAGATAGATTTGCTAGAACGTGCAATGGACGAAGTTGGAGATGCTGTCGAGTGGGGTACTTCTTATCGTGACCCAAAAACTGGACGGTTAATCCCTGCAGGGGATCCACGTCATCCTGAGTGGGGATCATTAGATGCGGATGGTGTTTTTGATACTGAAATCATGGATGAATTAATGGACCTTAATCCTTTTCCGAAACATGAACCTGGTGTTGATCCAGGAGATATGTGGAAATTTGGAGGGTAATCATGAATTCTTTTAAAGGGCTCCCCAGACTCCTTAGCAAAGTGATCCAGATGAATGTGAAGAGGACTGTATAGAAAAGCATTAGTTTAAAGCTAGGTGTTTTTTTAACAGAGAATGGTGTCTGTCCCTGGTTATATTTTAAGAAACAAAGAGGGCTTCTGTCAGGAGGTAAATAGAGCTTTTGCTTAGACCTAGATTTCTTAAGAATTCCATTAAGTTCCTATGTATGGGTTAAAAACCCAGATTTAGTTGAAAAGCCAATTTGAGAATGCTATCTTAGTCGCAGTATTTGGGTTCCTAGTATCTTCATTCAGGAACTTTTTTTAATTTCATATAGGCGTAGAAGATCTCTATCCCGCTATCTAAGACTTTATTTCTTTACGCTGACTAAAGGTAAGGTAATGAAATCTTACATGGTGTGGGATAGTAAAGGTTTGTCACTTTTCTATTCGTGAGACTCACCTTGCATGTGTAAATGAGGGTTAGATTAGCAAGAGGATCATACTCTCCTATTATTCTTTATCTTGCGTTCATTCGGGAAAGATTCCATGAAGTTCATGAATAAGCTCAACCTGCTCAACACGTTCTGTTTTGCGCTGCTCGTGCTGGCTATGGCGTGCACTGTCACGACCGATGGCAGCTCGGTCACGGTCAAGCCCTGGACCTCCGACGTGCCGCCGGATGCGCAGCTTGTCGGCTCGTTCACGGACGTCGAGACCGGCAAGAAGTACGACCTGTGGGACACCAACGGTGACGGCAAGCCCAACCTGGCCGAGTCGCCCGATGGAAGTCTCTATTGGATCAAGTCGATCACGCCCTTGCCCGGGCAGAACGGACAGCAGAGCCTGACGCTGGGTTCGCCGATTGGTGGCGCACTTAACGGGCAGTTCAAGGAAGGTAACCACGCCGTCCGTTTCTCCTACAAGCCGGTGATCAAGGAGCCGACCAACCCGGTGGACATCTCTTTCGAAGGAACGATCGATGAGCTGATGCAGCAGAGCGGCCTGGACGCCATCAACCCAGCGTTTTCGATCACGGCTTTCAACGTCTTCGAGCTGATCGGGTTCGATCAGGGTGATGGCGTCAACCCCGAGACGATGACGCTCGACTTCATGTTGCATCTCGACCCGACCAAGGGCCTGCCGAAGATGCTCGACTACCCGCGCCTGAACTACCAGGCCAAGTGGATCGAGGGTCCGAATCCGTACATGATCATGCAGATCGAAGGCCCGCCGAGCGAGGCTCTCAGCGTGCTGCGCGATGTGCGCTACGAGGACGGCATGGGCAACATCATGGTCAACGGAACGCAGGAAGGTGTCTTCAGCTACACGATCGACACCAACCTCAACCAGGGCTTCGTCGACGTCAACGGCGTCGCCTTCAGCGTGACGCTGAAGTGAAGCTCTCAGCGATCTGCCTTCTGTTTGCACTGATCAGTTGCTATAGCCATTCATCATTGGTGGGTGAAATGTCACCTGAGATGGTGGAGGATGTCAGCGCTGTCCCGGTGCTCAAGCTAAGCTTGCCGCCATCAGATGCAGGCAACGCTGTTGTGATTGGAGATCAAACGATCATCACAGTTGCACACACAACAGCTGGTGATGAACGTGCATACCTTCTCAACAATCAGCTTGCTGAGTTCCGAACGATTAAGTTCGGTGGTGGGGCAGAACGGTTCCAGACTGATTGGCGGATCGCTGAAGTCTCCCAGGTGGATCTCTCCTCCTATAAACCAATCAAGGTTGCAGAGGAGCGACCACCTGTGGGCAGGGTGATCTTCGCGGTTGGTTACTGGACCGCACCCGAGCAGCGAACCGATCTGGACAAGCGTGAGCTTGTCGTCGTTCGTGGCAAGGTCGTTGATCCTCCGTCTTCGCTCAAAAATGAAGCTGCTGGTCTTATCTGCGTTGATCTTGGAAGACCTTCCGAGGATTGGAAGGGATTGTCCGGGGGAGCGATCGTTCAGCATGGCGAAAACGGATTAGAGTTGGTCGGCATTCTCGGAGGAACTCTCTCGTTCCGCGAATGGCCGTTCATTAAGGCCAACTGTGTCATTCCTATTCCCACTCAGGAGGAGCGCTAGGAAGCCTTCGTGCCATGGTTTTGGTTATACCCCACACCATGGCACCCATCTAAGCGTGCATTTGTTACGTCATTAGTGACTTATAGCTACATGCTCAACAGTACTATTCTTGATGAATTTGCATAAATTCTTGATAGAGATGGAAGTTCGGTTTCTCAGAATTTAGCTGAGCAAAACTATAGTAGTAGCGTACCTCGTCTCCAAGATTGAACGTTACGTTTGCCGTGAGGTTATTATGGTTAAGCATTACATGCTCTCTTGGTATGCTAAGAGAGCCTCTCCATTTTGTATTAGAAAGGCACTCAGCATATGCCGAGATTTCACTCACAGATTCCAGAGACTTTAGACGCTCTCTTTCTCCTCTAAAAAGAAAACTAAACCACGCTCCAGTTGGAGCGAGGTTGAACTCCTGATATAGATCCGATCCTTTTTCACCAAAGAAGATCTCTGCCACATCGAATTTCCAGAGGTCTTCAGTAAAGGTGCCTGCTTTTGTTTCAGGATTTAGATTTATCTGGTCACCCGATACTTCGGCCAGAAAGTAGAAATTCTCAGGATCGGAGGCTAAAAGAAAGCTTGGCTTATAAGGTGTGCTGTTTTGAAACCAGTCAGTTTCAATCTGATGAAATTTTTCTTTCCAAAGTGCATTCAGTGTAAGTGAACTTTCACTTTTAAGGATAGGAAAGTTCATTAAAGCTCAACTTCCTTAAAGCCTAGCGCACTACGTAATCTGTTTAATGGACCAACTGCAATCTCTGTTGCCTTCCTAGCTCCATCGTCTAAGACTGAGATAAGGTGTGCTTCGTCTTGTCTTAGTTTGTCATACTCAGAGCGCGCATCTTTTAAGTAGTCGTTGATTACTTGGAATAGCTCCTCTTTTGCATGTCCCCAACCCATACCACCTGCTGCTAATCGTGATTTGAGGTCAGTATACTGTTGCTCCTGTCCAAAAAATTTGAAGATATCACCTATGAGAGTTCCATCTAGTTCTTTAGGAGCTTCCATGTCAGTTGAATCAGTCTTTATCGACATAATTTTTTTGCGTAGCTGCTTCTCAGGGCAGAATAAAGGAATCTCGTTATTATACGACTTAGACATCTTACGACCATCAAGCCCTGGGATAGTCATGACCTCTTCACGTATTACAGGCTCTGGAAGCTTGATCACATCTTGTCCTAATGCAGCGTTAACAGTGCCGGCAAAATCACGAGCCATCTCGACGTGCTGTTTCTGATCCTTACCTACAGGCACGATATCCACATCATACATCACTATGTCGGCAGCCATTAAGATAGGGTAGGCCAGCACACCGTGATTTAACTCTTTGTTGTTAGCGCGAGCATCTTTATAAGCATGAGCTTTTTCAAGAAAGCTTATATTTGTGAAACAAGATAAATACCAAGCGTACTCCGTAACAAAGGGAACATCAGATTGTCGGTAAAATGTATGGGCGTTCACATCAAGACCTAACGCTAACCAGGTAGCGACCAGATCCATACTGTATTGATGCATTAACTCTTTATCTCTAAGAGTTGTTAGTGCATGTAAGTCAGCGATGAAGTAAAGGCAGTCATAATCCTTTTGATACTCTAATGCTGGCTTAATCATTCCTAGGTAGTTTCCAATATGAACATTACCGCTAGAACGTATGCCGGAAAGAGAACGTTTTTTTTGTGCCTGGTTCATGTCTCAGTTTGATTTGAGTAAGTTCTTGAAATTATGTATATTGTTTTCGCATATCGTTGCAACCCTATCAAACTACTATCCTTAAAGTTTTTAACTTTTGCAACGAATTTAGCCAGTTCTATAGAATTTGCTTGCTCTTTTGTTATTGGTGTTTGGTTGTTCGAGACTTGTTTAGGAGATTTTTATGGCAGCACGTGTTCTGTTTGGACAGAGTCCTTTTAGAGATGTCATTTCGACATCAAATAATGATTTAGTAATCTTTGCCTCTGATGTTCTTGGTCAACCCCATCGTGCACTCTACGCTGAAACTAACCCTTACGTATACGCAAAATGCTCTAGAGCTTTACCTGTAGCAAAAAACGAAGATCTGGTTTTACTTTCAGGTAAGCTTGATCAGCAATACTATCAATGGATTCGATCGCTTGGAATGGGCCCCGCAGAGACCGTGGCTTTTGGTTATGAAGGGGTAGATAAATCGCTTTCAGAGTTGGTAATTGAAAATCCTGCTGAAGTGCTCAAAACGATAGAGAAGACAGGTAGAAAACCTATCTATGTGCCATTTTATTCTGGGCATACGGAAGCTGAATGTGCAAAGACTTTAGGGGCAGAACTTTTCGGAGCAGAAGAAGGTGTCTGCGCTAAGTACTTTAGTAAAGCAACCTTCAAAGAAGAATGCATAAAGCTTGGTATCAATGTGGTAGGTGGAGTTGAGCACAAGCTGACAGACCATGATCCAATTGAGTACGAAGAGTTGGAGAAGTTAGTTCATGCACTGCTTGGCGACTACGGATCGGTTATAATCCGTGGTGAACACGGTTCTGCCGGCAGCTCAATCTATCAGACTAACAGTCCCGATATCGTAGAGATTTATAATGATATTAAAAAGAACAACGAAAAGCGTTTGCTTGTAGAGCCGATGCTTAAAGTAATTGCCTCACCAAACGATCAGTGGGCGATTGATAAGAACGGAGACATTCATCATTTAGGATTGTCTGCTCAGCTTTTCGAAGGTTTAAAGCATGCTGGAAACTTAAAAGGTCAGTATTTTTCAAGCCGTGCATATAAGCAGATGACGACGATCTCCAAGATTATCGTGAAACAGATGGCTAGTGACGGCTATAAGGGAGTTTGTGGAGTTGACTATATTATCTGTGATAGCGGCATATTTCCGATTGAGAATAATGCGCGGGTTAACGGATCGACATATACCTACGCAATTATCAATAATATTGAGAAAAGAATAGGCAAGGTTCCTTGCTGGAAGTTCTTTAAAGCAAAAACAAATAAGTGTGATTTTGATAGCTTGAAAGAACAAATCGAATCACTGCTCTATGATGGAAGTAGGATTAATTCAGTTTTTCCATATGACTGTGACACTCTATCTATAAATGGCACATTTGCTGCTGTTCTTCTGGCTGAAGATATGTATCATATCGAGTATCTCGAAGAAGCACTTCGATACTTAGATGTTAACCGCATATAGGCTTTGAATGTCAGAAAATCTAGCCGTCATTATTCACGGTGGCGCAGGAAAACTCTCGATAGATCATGCATCAAAGAAACTTCCCTTCCTTAAAGAGGCTCGAGATGCAGCATGGGATGCCGTTGCAAAAGGAAAACCAGCTGATATTGCGGTAGTAGAAGCGATTCGAGTTTTAGAAGCTTGCGAATACTTCAATGCAGGTTATGGAGGGTATCCAAATATTAACGGCATAGTGCTGACAGATGTCGGGCTGATGCGAGGTAACCTTGATTTTGTATCTTTAGTGCACTGCCGCCGACTAAAGTTTCCATCTGCTGTAGCGCTCGATATGCTTACCCCAAATAGAACTTTAATGACTACCTGGACGCGTGAGTTAGAGCTTAATCTCGAGCAAGCCCCAGATTTTATTAAAGAGAAGTATGGGCTCGTTAAAACCCACGAAGATCTTATCGCTCCGCATGTAAGAAGATTAATGGAGCTTAAGCAAGCTGAAGTTGAACAAAAGGTTGATGATATTCACGGCACAGTAGGATGTGTTGTCAGGGATATTAATGGTCATATTGCGGCAGGAACATCAACTGGTGGATTGAGCTTTAAGTATAATGGTCGTATCGGTGATACCCCAGTTGTTGGTTCAGGTGTATATGCTGATGATAATATTTGCGGACTTTCTACTACTGGTCATGGTGAGACATTTCTTAAAACTTTAGTTTCTGGATTTGTTATTTCAGAGATGCGTAGCGCTTTAAGGAAAGATAAGAAAGTTTTCTCTGATTCAAAACTATTGCGTCAGTTGTTAGATGATGAATTTAAAGAAGTTGCTCAAAAATCCCCCGGTAGAGGGGCTATGATTGTAATACCCCCGATTGGGAAGCCCGTGTATTCCTTTAACTCCGAGATGGTTTCTGTCGGATATAAGTACGGAAGTGCTGATAAGATAGAAGGGGAGGATTATTTAATCGATTGCATTGGACGTTCGCCAATTCGCGAGGGTTAATCTATCCCCCCCCCAAATATTGTTCTACTCTAATCAAAGTAGGGAATTTCCTGGTCCCAGTGGAGAGTTTGCTATAGCTGAATCGTAGTTTAGATCCGAAAGAGATGGGTGGCAGCACTCATTTCCTTCGGTTCTCACCAGATTTCCTCCAGGAATCGGTGAGGCTTTGTGTTACGCTTCGGAGAAGAGTTCGCTCAGGACAGCACTGAGATCTTCCTGCCATCCAGCGCGATGCACGATTCGACGACGGAACCGTTCGTTGTCGATGCCCTTCCGGTTGATACCGCGAGCGTACTGCAGCGCGATGTCTCGGGAGAAAAAGACGCGCAGTGCTGTGCGATGCCGGAAGGAGTCGACGATCCAGAAGGTCTGCGAACCCCGCTGCACCTCGAACAGCCACCAGAAACCGACCAAGGTGCGCCGCGCGTAGGAACCCTCGTAGCAGTCTCCCATCCGCTCTGGATGTGAGTACACACCACCACGTGGACGCTCGTACTCACGCCGAGATCCAGACGAGCTCGCTCGCTGATCGGTCTCCATCTCCTCGAAGTCGGGAGCCGGATGTCCGACCAGACGCAGCACGTAGTGCAGCCACAGATCAGAGCCGATGGCCTGCATCGCAGCGATCGGAGTGAGGAACTCGAGGTTCCTCCAATCAGCAGCATCGGGCCTCACCGCAGGGATGACCACACCGGGAACGTCGGGATCGTGCGGATCCCGGAAGTTGGTAATGCAGTTGTGCCCATCCGCATCTACCGGGTAGTCCGCGTGAGAGAGCCACGGATCGAAGGCCCACTCGAGCACAGTCGGGCTCAGATCCTGTCCTGGCTCAAGCTGTGCAGCAGTCTCGAAGTTGAGCTCGATCAGCGGCAGGTTGAACCTGCCATGGCCAGGGCGGATCTTGACATAATCGTCCTGGTGAACAGCTGATTTGCCAGGAGACAGGATCGTGGTGCAGACCTTGCGGGTCAGGGGCTTGCTACCCCGTTCCTTGTGGGTACCGAGACGGATGGGTTTGTCGTAGACGACGATCTCCGTGCCGGAGCTCAGACGAATGTAGTAGGCTCGCCTCCGCTCGCCCCAGCTCCTGAACTCAGGTTCCTTGATCTTGCCGTTCGGCAGCTTGAGTCGGTGCTCGCCGAGCAGTCCCGATTGCCAGCCATCTGGCGCTCCACTCAGGGTGAGTTGCAGATGACTCGGCTTCTCTGCACGAACAGTCTGCGAGTGCTGCGGAGCTCCGCTCAGAATCAGAGCGACGATCCCGCCATCCCTTTTTACCAGAGCCTTCACAGAGAGGCCGCCTGGTTCATCGTGCCGCTCTCGACCCTTCACGGGCCATATGGCCTCGAGTCCCACCTCTAGTGGGAATACCTCTATGATTTTCATGGACCACTCCAGGGACGTTGGACCAGTGAGCATTCTGAACTGCGACTGCAGGTCATAAAACTCACCAGTAACTCCCAGTAGGAACCTCAAAAATATATAAAACCTTAAAGCTACCACCCTCTCTTCGTTGCCTTCCGACCTACCTAATCAAGTCAAAACGCAACGAAGAGAGTACTATGAACAATGCTAATTCTTGGAAGGAACAACTTATTTTGAACAAAGACGATATCATACGGGGATTATCTTATGCAAAATCACTCAATTTTTTCCAAAATAGTTGTTTTGTCCTAATCAAAGTCTTACACTCTGAGAGTAGGGGTAGTTTCTTTGATAATTGAATAGAGGATATTTAGCGTGGTCTTTTTAGACGATGGAAATGGTGAAACTTTGGGCCCCGAATCAGAAGGTGGCTTAACCCCAGAAGAGCCTCTCGGCAACGACCCAGACCTCTTTGGACGAAATTTAACGATTACCTTTCGCGGTAATCGAGCTTATTCTGCAATTGTTCCGTTAGTTGTTCGTGATTTACAAGCATTGGGCTGTCGAGTTGATGTGCTAGAGATTCCGGCAGGGACTCAAGACTCAGATGTTAAAACCACAATTGAGAAACGTCGACATGAGTTTGCAGATAGAATAGTGCTTGCAGATAATACTGTGACCAGACAGTTAAACGGTGATCCCGTTGAACGATTCCCATTGTCTCTTGATCTCGTTGTAGAGGATGAGCTCAGAAGATTTTTACTTGAGAATACAAATCTGCAGCAGAGGAGAGTCGATATCCTGTCAATACCTGACGACTTACAGGACTCAAGAAGAATCTTAGGACTTCAACATGAGATGTTCGCAACTTTAATGGCGGATGCAATTCAACAAACACCACCTGATCATGTTTGTATTTTGCCGCATTTTATGTGTCACCATGAACCATTTTTTCAAAACCTCTTTTTTCTTTTAGACACGACATTAGCAACGGATCTGATGGATGCTGAGAGGGAATCAATTCAGGGCTATCGGCAACGGTTAGAAGATTCAATTGTTGACGCTACTCAAGAGACAAAGCTCCCTGAGGATGTATTAGAGATTATGGAGCGAAAGCTTGGATTCAATGTTAAGCAGCCTCACGACTTAATTGCAAAATCTTTAGTACTGATGGGAGTTGATCCGGATAAGATAACCATAATTCATAAATCTAGAGGTGACCTAACTGATAGCGATTTCGCACATGATGGGAATGTTTGGGTTTTTGCTAATCGTCACGCACTTCGTTATGGAGATAAAACTCATGTCGCAAATGTGAATGAGGTTATTGGAAGGAATGCTCAAGCAACTCTACTCAGGCTTCCACTTGAAACCTTGTTGATGGACCTTACAGCTAACGGAATGATTCAGTTTGAAGACAGGTCGCCAATTGATGAGATCTCTAGTCGTTGTGCTTCTTCTATCGCTGCAAGACTGGCGGCCTAGTTACCAAAAGATCTCAGATTTTGTTCTAATCACACCTTTAGGCGTAAACAGAGCTAGCTCTCTAAGTTTTATCTCTGAAATTGAATTTTTGTTTTCAATTAACTCAGAATTCACAAACCACATCATGCCATCTTTTATGTAATAGAAATCATATTCATTATGATCTGATAGGACTTTGATAAGTCCAGATAGCATTTGATCTAAGCTTGGTTTGATCGCTTCAGAAATTACTTTTGCTATTAGGCCGTGGCCAGCTTCGTTTGGGTGACCGTTTTCGTTTTCTGGATAGAAGGCTGAATAAGAAGTCGCATTTTCAATCAAAGCTTTAGCGATCTCAATGTAGGTTAGATTTGGTTTTGTTTGAATAAATGCTTTTATCTCATCTGAGTTTTTTCCCTCATCTGTGACTAGCAAATTATACTTATCAGGAAGCTGGATATTTTCCTGTTTAACTCTTTTTGAATATACGGTTTCCTTAGTTGGGACGATCGTGACAAAGACCTTTACTCCACTAACCTTTGAAGCTAGCGCTGCGATGCGATCGATTACATTTTTAACAATCTGCACCCCTGCTAAAATTGCAGGCTCACTTCGATCGTTTCCGACTAAGCGATGCTCAATTGTAAACTCAGTCTCATAACCATCATTGAATATAACTTTTTGTCGCTCAGATTTGGGTGGAGGAAAAGCTACTTTTGGCAGATTATCAATCGTTAGTTCTGTTGAAGGCCTAAGTGGTTTCCAACCAGCTATTGAGTATGCTGTCTTATAAGATTCGTGAAAATCATTGCCTGTATATATTGCTACTACGATAACTTTTGGTTGAAAAAAGAGGGCTTTCTTAAATGCATCAAGGTATTGAGGTGCAGCCCAACCACCAATCGACATGTTATAAACAGTAGACTGCTTGTCAGGTAGTTCTTTGGTTAGAAGTGATGGCCAATTATCTGAGATAAGGACGTTATTACCATAGGTCTGACTATCACCAATTGTAACAATATCAGCGACTCTTGGAACATTAACATTTCTAAAGCCTAGTGCATCATGTGGACCAAGGCCTTTATAGTAATTTAAAAACGGTTTTCCACGTACGCCTACTATAGGATCTACGATCACCAAACTAGTCGAATTAAAATCAGTAGTTCGAAAAACAGAATCATAAAACGCAGGGATTTTCTGATCTAGTTGTACAACCTTCATGTCTTGAGGTGTTTGAGCAGCACTGCGTACGATAAACCATAAAATGGTGCCACAAACAATTGTGCCGACAACCATTACAACTGAAAATAGGGCGTATTCTTTCCTCATAATGAGGAAACTTTAACAAGATATCTAACTCGAGAAAACAAGGATTCTTTCTATGCCTCTTTGTCTTGAAAGAGGTGAGGGAAGACACTTTTTGGACCCTGATCTTGCGCAATATAGTGCTTCTGTAACTCCTCAGCATGACTGGTTCTGTCCCACTGATGGTACAAGATATATGTCTCCATAGTGTTAGAATTTATAACTTGATGATTCTCAAAAAGCGGCATCGGATCCATGAGCTTGTTTTTGATAACTTCACCTGTTGCACACAGAACTGATTTTGCAGGGTTATCAATAAAGATATTAGGATCTTTTTCTAAGAAACTAAGTATATAGTTTAAAACGCCCTGATCTGTGCATTCGCCATTAGTCATTAATGTAGCTGACCACAGTGTAAAAAAGAAATCCTTTAACTGTTTGGCTGTTCCTAGTTGAATACCACCATTTATGACAGGCCAGTTGCGGTAGTCTTTGACAAATCTTTTTACATTCTTCTGACAGCCATATTGATCGCGCATGTTCCAATCACTTTCGCAGTGCTTCATACCCTCTGAAGTAAGTAGCACGAAATCTGAATGTGGCAGAAATTTTGCGCTCAGATATGGAATTGGGTTTCGCTGAAAAATTACATCGCGCGCATCAGTAGCAATGATGTATCTATAACGTTCGGCATTTTCTGCTAAGTACATCCAATATGCTAGGAATCTGTCCCTTACGACGACCTCGATGATCTGTGGATTAACCGTGACTATATTAAAGCCGAGTTGGTTTAATCTTTCTCTCCATTTCTCAGGAATATCTGTTGTAAAGATTAGCTTATCACCCTCAAAGCCTGATCTAAGGATAGATTGAATGTAAACTTCAAATCCTGGTTGGTTAAAGAACCCCTCGCCGCTTGCCCAGGTGATAGTCGCATCTCGCTTCATAGAAGACCCAATTTTGGCTCAAATTATCAAATCTAATTGGGACACGTTGTCCCTGATAGATTAGATGCCTGTTTTAAGGGGATAGCTGCATGAAAATAACTGATTTATATCTCTAAAGTCTCCGTTTTTACTAGATTTTTTAGGTGAAAAGCTTTGTAGCTAGCAATAGAATGTAAAATGCAGTTCAATGTAGTAATCTCGCTTTAGCGTTCTACTGCTCTTTCTCTAAATCATCAAATCCTAGTAATTATGAGACACTACGTTATATAGGGTTCTTAGTTCTTCGTTTCGTTTGAGTTTTTGATTAAAAGCTCATTCGAAGCGAAGCTGGTTTAAAACGCGTCGCTTCTCTTCCTAAAAGTTCGTCATGTTGGTCGTAAGTTGGTCCAAAAGAGGGAATAAGGAGTACTAAGCGCATGAAATTCTTCGTTGCAGCTACCTACGACAGCGATCGTTGCGAACTGACCTTCCCGCACGGACTCGGAGCTGACACCCCGCTCGTGGTGGGGACTGGCTTCCGAAGGGTCAGGCAACTGAGCAGCGCGAACTGCCCTGAGCCTCAGATCTGCGTTCGTCCCGACGAGGAGGCCCAGGAGGTGACCGTCGAGCTCAGCAACGCGCAGAGCGGAGCTCACAAGAAGCTCGTCTTCCAGGTCGGCGCGGGTGGTTCGCTCACCCTGGTCGCTCAGGTGAACAACGAGGGCGAGAGGCTCACGGAGTGCCGATGGCCTGATACGCTCGTGGACTGGCGACACGACGACGAGCAGTGGCCTATCATCCATCCGCCGCGGCCGGCTAAGGCCTGGTAGTCCGTCACTGTTTCAGAGGCAAGTGGGCTTTGTTTCGATCGGGAGGTGCACAAGGGTTGGACACTCAGCTACGGCTGAGTCTTGGCTACTACAACGTAGTGTCTAACCCAATTTACTTTTGAATTTCTTTTGAAATCTCTAACTTTGAACCGTAATCAGCATCTCCAGAGAAAAGCTCTTGAGCAGCTTTTAAATTCACTAAGAATAAGATTGCAGTAAAAATAATAACGAAATGCTTTAATGACATATGATCCTCTCTGACTTTTCCATCCATCTCTATACAGACTCTCAGAATTAAAACTTCTTAATCACTCTTCAGCTATATTCTAAGAAGTGATTCAAAAACCAAGATTAATCGCTAAAAATTGGAAGAATGTCACAGGAATTATATACGAAAAATTCGTAGCAGGGAAAGTTTTATCATACTAAGAACTGTAAATGCCTAGCTAACCTAATAAGATTTTACGTGCGATGCCTGGATTTTGGCTAGTGGTTCTATATAAAGAAAGCCCAAATTCAATTGCTACCTGCTTAGTAAAGGCTCTTACTGTATTGCCATAGTTTCCTCGATGCGCCCTTGTCACATCTTCTAAGATTGATTCAAGTGAACGCCTTAACTCATCTCTGTCACTAATGCACCTTGCTGAACTTGTTTTTAGGGAGACAAGTGCAGTTCCATCATGAATTAAAAATTCTGCAAAATGTCGATTTGATGCGAGCAAAGCAACAAAATCTTGAGGACTAAAGTGCAGACCATGTGGTGATTTTGGTGGGTGGCTATGAAGTGCAAATGCTCCAAAGGCGTTTCCACTGTTGAGCCCTCTTGGCATGTCACCGTAGTTTAAAACTATCCTATTTGGGGTCCCAACAGTAGCATCTGTTTTAAATCTTACCGTGCATATTTCAGGCACTACAAACCCTACGAATCCGTGCTCCACAGGTCGTCTTTGAGAAAGTTCGTTTAGATGGTCTAAGCGTTCTTTGATCACTCCAAGCTCAATTCGATCAGGGGTTCTATTTGGAAATTTGCCAGTTGTGGAGCAGCATAAAAGCGCAGATGCTAAATCTTTAGAACTCCATGCTTCTCTACCACTAAGACTATCGACTGAAGCTCTAAATCTTTCTAGTGCAGATGCTGAACAGAGATTATCAACATCAGCACCAGTGAAATTAGCTTGACGCAGTAGATCGAACTCTCTCCGAATCTCAGCAAAGAATTGATCAGGATCAATGCCAAGGTTCGGCATCTCATCAGATGGTTTCTTTCCAAATAATCTCAACTCTTATCTCCAGACTGCACCAATCACTAGAGTGTTATTATAAAAAATGAACGTAACGACACTTTGATTTACGTCGATAATAGTCTGAAAATATAGTGTTTTTTGTCTCTAAGCCTAGTGTCTTCTGACTATTTCAAAGTCAGAATTACGTTGAGCTGCTTTAAAGCCTGATTTTTGAATACGGAGAACCATCTCTTCTGGGGGTAATAGGGACTGTGCAGCAGTATGACCACCAGCCTGGGAGACGACATTTTCCTCAATCATCGTGCTGCCGAAATCGTTGCACCCAAAATGTAGGCCAATCTCTGCTACATCCGGACCACAAGATGGCCAACTTGATTGATGGTTTTTAATGTTATCTAGATAAATACGAGCAAAAGCTAAATTTTTAATATAGTCCACTGTGCTTGCGCCCATTGTGCTTGAGCGTTTGCTTCGACCAAGTGAGGTGTTTTCATTGATCTGCATTGGCCAACTTACAAACAGATTAAATCCTTCAAGTCCTTTTGCGGTTGACCTATCCTGTAAGTTTCTGAGCTGATCAAAGTGGTTCATTCGTTGCTCGATAGTTTCGTTTACTCCAATAACCATTGAGCTTGTTGTAACTAAACCTAAGTTTTGAGCAGTCTCCATAATCTCGATCCAAAGCTCAGCAGGGATCTTTTTAGGACTAATAGCTTTTCTAATATCCTCATCTAAAAGCTCAGCACCACCTCCAGGAAGTCCATGCATGCCGGCGGCCTGCAGCTGTTTTAAAATCTCTTCGTATGAGAGTCCCGAGATAAGCTTCATCTGATGGATTTCAGAGGGAGAAAATGCATTAAGGTCTATACCGTATGTCTCATGTATCCAAGAGATTAAATCTAGGTAGTAGTCAAACGGAAGATCGTCGTTATGCCCACCCTGAAGCAATATTCGGGTGCCGCCTAGCTCAAGAGTCTCTTCAATTTTAGTTGCAAGTTCCTCTTTGGTTAAGACATAACTTTCAGGATGAGCAGAGTTTGGTCTATAGAATGCGCAAAATTGACAATCTGTATTACAAACATTGGTGTAGTTAATATTACGGTCGATAAGGTAGGTAACAATTCCTTCTGGATGTTGTTGTTCGCGGACGCTATTTGCTAAGGCTCCGAGTTCAGCAAATCCAGCTAAGCGCCAAAGTGAGATAGCCTCGTCTCTAAGAAGTCTTTCGCCAGTTTTTACTTTGTCTTTTAAGTATTGAAGATCTACGTTTTTGTTTAACATCTCTTACTCCGCCACATATCTAGGAAATAGAGATTCACCCTTAGTTAGTTTCAGACCTGCTGCAAGTTTACCCCAGGTGCATTCTTCAGCTAGAACACCAATCTTGTCAGTATTTTGGCCAAGCTGCGAGAGCAGATTGTAGGCTGATTTAGGTGTTATTGGCAAAAGAGCAATTGCAATCTGTCTGAGTGCTTCAAGTACTGGATATAGCACCCCATCAACAGGTTCTCCCGCTTTAGCTTTTGTCCAAGGTTGCTCTGTTGAGATAAAACTATCGCAGGTAGATACAAGCTCAGTGATAGCTTTTACTGCTTCAGGAAAATCATACACTTCCATTGAGTTTTGATACTTTTTCCAGAATTCTTCAAGGTTAAAGATATCTTCCGTTGGTTCAGGTACAACTCCATCTAAATACTTAACTAACATTGCAACAGTTCTTGAGAAAAGATTTCCAATTCCATTTGCAAGGTGCGCGTTATAAAGCTCAACAAATCTATCTTCAGAGAAATCCCCATCATGGTAACTTGAAACAGCTCCAAGTAGATAGAAGCGGACAGGATCGCAACCAAATTTATCAACGACATCTTGAGGACTTAAAACATTGCCTAAAGACTTACTCATCTTTTGTCCGTTGACTGTTATGTATCCATGGATAAATTCAGCACTTGGAAGTGGTACACCAGCAGAAAGAAGCATGCCGAGCCAATATATTGCGTGAAAGCGAGTAATCCCTTTGCCAAGGACATGAAGTACTTCTCTATCATTAGCTTGGACCCAGTACTTCTGGAAGTCTGATCCATTGCTCGCAAAATCAAGACCGGTTATATAGTTTGATAGAGCATCAAACCAGACATACATAATCTGCTCTTCGTCTCCAGGTACTGGAACTCCCCAACCATGCGCTCTTTGATGAGATCTTGAGATACTAAAATCAAGTAATCCAGTCTCTAAAAATTTAAGAACTTCGGCCTTTCTAAAATCAGGGGTAATTTTAACTTTATCAGAATTAATTAGATCAATTAAATCTTGTTGATAGTTTGAGAGTTTAAAGAAATAGTTCTCCTCTTCAATCTCTTCAGGCTTAGAGTTGTGCTCAGGGCACTTGCCTTCTACGAGATCGTCCTCTGTATAGAATGCTTCACATCCAACACAATAGAGACCTTTATAAGTAGCTTTGTAGATATCTTCAGGTTTGCACATACTCCAAAGTTTCTGAGCGCCTTTAAAGTGTCTCTCCTCAGTTGTGCGGATGAAGGTATCATAAGAGATATCTAGTAACTCTTTAAAGCAGATAAAATTTTGAGCGTGTTCTGAAACGAACAGACCAACTTCCTTACCGGCTTTTTCCGCAGCTTGAACATTCTTAAGGGAGTTTTCATCAGTTCCAGTCATGAACATGACATCTTTACCAAGTAAACGTTGGTAACGCGCTATTGCGTCAGTCTGAATGTACTCGAGACTATGACCGATATGTGGTGCGGCATTTACGTAGGGAATAGCAGTTGAGATATAGAATGGTTTTGCCATAGAGCACTAAATACCTAATATATATGTAAATTACAATTAGTTGAGCTGATTACGAGGGAGCAAAATGGGTGTCTCGATTAATCTCGTGAATCTCGACAGTTATCTTGCAGTTAAGCTTAGCTTTAGACTGTGTGAAATACTCCTCTAGAGTTTGCAGCAGCTTTTGCCCCATATGCTGCCTTAATTCAAGGCTCCTTCCAGTTAGAATTGAGAGTGTCAGGTGAACAAATGCATTCTCGTTTTTGCCGTCACCAACGTAGTAATCGTCATAAGTAACAACGCGACTTTTCATATCAGCGAGATGAAAGGAATCGCTTGCTGATAATATCTCGTGAAGCTTCCCGAATAACTCTCGCGAGTTTATCACTTCAACAATATTGTTCGTATGCTCTAAGATAAAATGCGGCATCAGCCTGATCCTTATGTCGATATCTTCGTAAAATTATAATGATTTCAGAGACCTTTTACAAATGGCATTTCTACTACGCTCTATGCTAGGGTTACCCAAAAAGTAAGCTAAAATTTAGGAAGATATCCTGATGAGTGATCTAAAAGAGATAACTATCTACCATTCTCCAGATGCTGATGATGCATTTATGTTTTATGGCTTCGAGTCAGGGGCCGTTGATATTCCAGGCTTCAAGTTTGAGCACGCACTAAATGACATTGAGTCTTTGAACCAATTAGCAATTAAGAAAGAGCTTGAGGTAACAGCTGTCTCAATTCATGCCTATGCATACATTAATGATGCTTATGCGTTGCTTCCTTGTGGTGCGTCGATGGGAGGTGAAGATTACGGTCCAAGGTTAGTCTGTAATTCTGAAAGATCTTTAACCGATGGATCAATTAAAACAATTGCAACCCCTGGTGAGTTAACTTCCGCTTTACTTGCGATGATGATTTACATGCAGGAAAACAATATCGAAGCCGAAATTGTAAACATGGACTTTGATCAGATTCAACATGCCGTCAAAGATGGAACTGTTGATGCTGGAGTGGTTATTCATGAAGGACAGATCACAACAGAAAAAGATGGATTAGTAGTAATCTTAGATCTCGGAAAATGGTGGTGGCAAGAAACAGGACTACCTCTTCCTTTAGGTATAAACGTTATACGTAAGGATATGGGTAATGAGTCAATACTTGCAGTTAGAAAAGCGTTGCAGATTAGTATTGAGTATGGTCTTGCAAATAGAAAAGAGGCGATAGACTATGCGATGCAATTTGGACGTGGTTTATCTCATCAAGAGGCAGATACCTTTATCGAGATGTATGTAAATGACCTGACCTGTGATATCGGCGATAAAGGTAAGGAATCAATTAAGCTTTTCCTCGATAAAGCTTTTAAATATGGGCTTATACCATCAGAAGTAAATCCCGAATTTATCGACTGATTTGATCAGCATTTTAATTCAGCTTATATATATGCCTTCAGGACAGAGGTAGTCCTATCACATGGGTTGTTCATTTCTATCGATTATTGAGTCAAATTTTATCTAGCACTTTATTAAAGGGCATCAATGCTCTTCTATGAGGTGCCAGTTGTGCATCTCAAGTTTTCCCAAGGACACAAGATACCGCGAGGCCCTCTACAAGGAGAGAAAGCGTGACAGGACCGACCATCTTCATGAGCTGCGTGCTCATCGTCTACCTCATCGGCATCAGCTACAGGGATCGTCCGAGGATCCACTGGAAGATCATGGTGCTCGGCATGTGCGCTGACATCGGTCTCACGCTCTGGCTCGAGCTGAGTCGCGGAGCAATCCGTCAAGCCGCTGGGGTGATGGAGTTCGAGCACAGCAAGGAGCTGCTCTTCCGCGTGCACATCCCGATCGCGGTCGGGCTCTTCCTCTGCTACTTCTTCGTCTCCCGTTCGGGCTACAAGCTCATGAAGGGCAGGTTCGACGATCCGCAGAAGGCGCGTCAGCGCCACCGCGCGATCGGAATCATGACGCTCGGCTGCTACGTCGGAAGCTTCCTGACGGCGCCGGGGTTTCTGATCGAGCAGTTCTTCTACTCCTGACGACACGGTTCATCTCAGGCGATTAGGGGAGGCGCATCCGCGCCGCGCCTCCCCTACGCCGAGATCTTATGGTTTGTTGTATGCACAATTGGTGCTCTACCGCTATTTACCTAAAAAAATTTATAAACATTGTAAGAACGCGCAGCGACGGATCTTGCGATCCGCCGCTGCGTGAGTCCCTAGCAGATGCTCGAACTTAGAGTTCAGAGCTCTCTGAGGATCAGGGGTGCCTGAATCAGCACCCGCTGCACCTCGCTCGTTCCTTCGTAGATCCTGCCGGCACGAACCGCTCGATGCAGAAGCTCCACGAAGGAGTCACGCGAGTAGCCCATTCCTCCATGAAGCTGCATGGCGCAGTCCGTGACCTCCCAAGCAGCTTCGGTCGCGGCGACCTTGGCCTGCGAAGCACGCATCCGAAGACTGGTATCGGCAGGGTCCATCCTGATCGCGTCGAGCGTCAGCAGGGTGGCCAGATCGAGCTTGAGACGCATCCCGGCGATTCTGTCTCGAGTGAGCTGCTGGTCAGACAGCAGACCTCCCATGACGGGGCGTGTCGTCGCGTAGCGCACAGCCAGCTCGAAGGCCTGCTCGCCCATGCCGAGCGCCTGTGCCGCGACGCTGATGCGGCCCTCGGCCAGGGTGCCGAAGGCGACCCTCTTGCCGTTGCCGACACCACCGAGAACAGCGCTCTCATCGACCACGAGCTGCTCGTAGGAGAACTCGCAGGTTCGAGATCCACCGAGGCCGTGCTTCTTCTCGTCAGGCTTGCGACTGACCTTCGGGTCGTTCATGTCGATCAGGAAGGCCGTCCAGCTGCTCCTGTCTTCGCTGCTGATGCAGAAGACGATCGCGAAGTCAGCGATCGAACCGTTCGTGACCCAGGCAGCCGTGCCGTTCAGGATGAACTTGTCGCCATACTGGCGGCAGCGGCTGATCTTGCCGTCGGTGTTGCTTCCAGCATCGGGTTCGGTCAGAGCGTAGCATCCGAGCAGCTCTCCAGTAGCCATCTTCGGCAGGTAGTGAGCGCGTTGCTCATCAGTACCGTGCACGAGGATCGGAAGAGTCGTGAGGGAGCCCTGCGCACCGAGCACCATCGAGGTCGAGGGGCAGGCCGCAGCGATCTCGCGCATCGCGACGAACTTGGAGAGCCGCGAGAGGCCGGCGCCGCCATACGTCTCCGAGCCGTAGAGCCCGAAGAGGCCGAGTTCGGCCAGCTCGGTGCGCATCTCGGGTCTGAGGACGTCGAGTTTTCCTTCGTCGACTGCGAAGGCGTGCGGGCGAAGCTTGCTCTCACCGAAGTTGCCGAGCATGTCGCGCAGCATGCGCGCATCTTCGTCTAGGTGGGGTGTAAGTGGGTCGAGTTTCCTGAGCATTTGGGTTCCTGTTCTGCTAGGGGAGCATAGCGGACGGGGACGGATTTTTTATTTACCTTGAGGGTAAATAGCGGTGACTGCACCTCTTCTAAGCAGTAGTGTACTGCGCAGATGAGATGATGATCACTTAATCGAACTACTCAACTAATGAAATAAGAAGGGGTAAGAATATTCGATAGAAAAGGGAAGATCAAATTCTATAATCTAGTTTGAGATTATACCCTCTAAATCCTTTATGATCTTTACATCTTCAGGGTTTAGCTCCTGATCTGTATAGATATTTGTTTCTCCAGCCCGTGAAACAGGGATTTCATGGTCAAATTCTTTACAAAGCCATCTAAAAGAGCTGCCTTCAATAGAGATGTTTTTGATAACACTTTGAAGAACTTTCTCTTCCATATCTGAGACTTCAAGGCATCCAAAGTTTACAAGCTTGTCATCTTTTTTAAGAGAATCAAATGCTGAAATCGTAGAGGCCCAGATAGGCATAGTTTTCATGTCAGTGTAGTTTGAATGAAGCATTCCGAGTAATGCTTCGCGTAGATGAAATATAGGTGATTTTGTATATTGGAACATCTGAATTATGTATGCGCCAATTTGTGCGTGATCACATCCGAAGTGTTTTCTTTCGTAGACAGGATCGAGAGTGCCTGGATATTCTTCGCGATATTTTTCGTAGCCGCTTGGATCTTTGATTAGTAATGCTGCTAAAGCTACAAAACGTAAACCACCGAGGAATGTTCCATCAGCCATTCCGATCTCAGGAATTTCTGAGCCAAGCGTAAAGCCTATCTCTGTGTTAAGAAGAAATTCACCTTCAATAACATCTTTTAGTCCTTTGTTGTCAGTAGCAAACTGAGCGCGTCTGAGGATGTATGTTAATAGAAGTAGTGCTGCAAAAACTCCAGGAGTTAAAATTTGAAGTAAGGTTGCTGCGCGATCATCTTTGGACTTTCCAAATTCTTCAGGAAATAGTGAAGCAGCACCAAAATAAAGTGGGTTTTTTAATGTATCAGCTAAATCAATTAGTTTGATTGCAGAGATCGATTCAGGATCGATGCTTTGAGTTCCATTTTGAAGATTATCAAAGTGGTTTTGTCTGAGAACTTTTATAGCGTATGAAATTACACCTGGAACTGGTCCAAAAACTCGTGCGTATCTTCTCGCTCTGTCCCAGCTACTTTGCTTGTATAAATCTAGCGCTCCAGAATATTGTTTTTGCTTCTTTCGTGGCGCGTATCTCATCTGCCTTCCTCAAAATTTTGCCAATAGTTACAGTTATGTAATCGGCTGTTTAGTAGCATTTTCAATAGTTAAAAGTGCTTACGTAGAGCTAAACCTAAAAATTCAATATTATCTGTAAGTTATTTGCGAGTTTTTTTGGTAAAAGCTTTATTTTTTTAGTGATATTTCGTAGATCAGTATTTCCCAAAATTCAGGGCCTATAGCTCAGCTGCTTGGAGGAGATGCTAGCGCGAAAAGCTCTCCCAGCAGATGTGGATGTAGGTTAACAGTAAAAGAGTTTTTGTTTCGTGGGCCTATAGCTCAGCTGGGAGAGCGCTTGACTGGCAGTCAAGAGGTCAGCGGTTCGATCCCGCTTAGGTCCACCATCTTCTAAAAAGGGGACAGTTCCTATTTTTATTCCTTTCTTGGCCTTCCGACCGATTTGACCTTCAAACTTCTATGATACTTTTGCTCTAAGTAGTTAACAAATCGATCAGTGCCACAAGGAAGATCTCGGCGCGTTCTTTCTCGTATCCTTTCAATCTTTTTAAGATCCTCCTCTTCGCCGAGCCATTTCTTCCAATTCTTTTTTTGGTTGATAAACTCGGACCAGTTTTGGTTGTAGTTAAGAAGCGAATTCTTTATCCCATTACAGCGCGAGTTTGCGCTAGACCACTCGTAATCCCATGCCGCTGTAACAATACCAGCATCTACTGGATTTCTTTCTACATATCTAATACAGCTCCATATGTAAGTTTCATCCATTGGAGTTGAAAAGTATCTTTCTTGCCATAGATGTCCCTGCCAGTCGTGTCTTTTGTTAATTCTAAATGCATACTTAACATGAAGTGATTTAAGAAATTTTGACAGGTCTGCTACCTTTTCAGGTATTAAGATGTGATGTACATGATTACTCATTAAACAATAGGCTAGAACCTGGATATTGTATTTTGTTGAGTATTCCTTAAACCAATTTAAGTAGAACTCATAATCCTCCTTAGTAAAGAAGACGGTTTGCTTTCTTGACCCTCGCTGGACCACATGATGTGCATGATTTGGAATCACTATCCTTGGCTTTCTTGGCATACGCCAAGGTTATCGGTTAGGTTTTATGACAGTTGCGGAAAAAATAGGAACTGTCCCCATTTCTTGTCCCCATTTCTTATTTGACTAGTTGATTTCACTTGATAGTATGCTTTACTTTTTGGTGGCTACAGGGTGTCAGATCATTAATGCGGGCAAAGAGTTTGGGTATGGCTCTTCTTTGTTTATCAAACGCGCCCTCTTCTGGGTAGTTCCTCATCTCATAGTTTTCGATATATTTGGCGCACTAATTGTGTTTACTTTATCGCAATTTGTGCGCCTGATAGCTTAGGAGGTTATCAAAAAAGGCGTTCTTTCTGGAACACATGACGGAGATTTCTAAGTCATGAAGTGTTCCTTCTGCATGTACATGTGCATGCTGGTGTTGACCTTCAACACCATTCTGTTTGGGCAAGCTCCATCAGGAACCCTCTCGACATCGGGGTCGGTTGCCTGTGCTGTGCCCTGTTCCTGCAAGTGGCGGATTACCTTCAGAGACGAAGCCGATCCCTCGATCAGCGAGAGCAGCGGTGGCATCTCTCAGGCAACAAGCCGCTCCCAGCATGTCGCCAACGGCAGACCCTTCCTCTTCGCTACGGCACGTGACTATGTCACCGGCACCGCGGAACTTCAGGCGGCCCTGAGTAAGGGCACCATGAGGGTACGTTTGGTGCACATCGACACGTGTTCCATGTGCTCAGGGGAAGATCAGAAGGCGGCGATCATTGCCGGCTGGAGTGCTCCAGAGGTTTACTTTTCTGGACGCACGGAGTCTGCTGGCTACTACAACGTCAGCTGTCGCATCTTCGCTGATTTCTCAAGACTCAATGGGGCTGACAGCAGTGTCAGATTCAATGAGTCCGCTTCGAGCAGCGGCTACTCCGCGTCCGTAGAAGTTGGGGTTGGCATGGGGAGTGTCGTTGGTGCTGGTGTCACCATCACGCTGCCGACGTCCTCCGACCCGATCAACAACCGGCCTCACTTCGGGCTCTTTGCGCAGGAGCAGAAGTTCCTGACCGAAGAGGTGCTTCAGTTGATCGGTTCTGTTCAGAGTCAACTCTCTGCTGACGGCTGGCCAGGTAACCAGGCGTACAGCCAGGTTCGGGTGAACAAGGCTGATCACAACGCTGGATTGCTCTTCCTTTGTGTCTGCAATCCCTCGTCGGGGCACAGCGGCGCTCCTGCTCCGGTAGGCTCAGGGACTCCAGGTCCAGTGCCACTTGGTGGAACGACGGGGAGAGGCACTGGTGGAACAACTGGTGCTGGCAGTCCCAGCGGAGAGCCGGGCACACCGAAGCCGCAACGACCGAAGCCCGTCATCCTCGATGGTCCGATGGGTGGTGAGATTGGTTTCGACGGCACAGGCCAGCCCGCTCTCAAGCCTCGATCTGAGGCGATCTCCAACAGTGAAGAACAGAGTTCCGTGAACGGAGGAAGCCAATGAGACACTTCATCATGTTCTTCGTGCTCTTGCTTCTGTGCGGCATTGCGCCGAGTCAATCCGGTGGTAGCGCACCACTGATGACCAGTAACGCGATTCCTTGTCCGAGTCCGTGCTCGTGCAAGTGGGTCGTCATGGTCAGGGCGGTGGATTCGTTGCCCATTTCGGAACCTCAACTCGGGGTGGCCGTGCCGCCGTACTTCTACAGCCGTGGTCATCGCTTTCAGGGAGCGCCCTACGCACGTCCATTTGCGGAGGCGGAGATCTCGGCTTCACAGGGCCCGAATCCTGATCCTCAGAGTTCACCCGGGATGATTTCCGGGCACGGCTCATTCGGAACGAGGACGTCGGTCGGCTGGTTGCAGATTCGGATCAGACACATCGATGTCTGCTCTGGATGCTCGGGAATGAATCAGAAGGCAGCGATCATCGCTGGATGGTCACAGCCGTCTGTAAAATTCACTGGGGAGAGCAGCGGCAACTCGCAGTACACCGTACAGGCGTTGGTCCAAGCTCACTTCAAGGAACTCTCGGCGAGTAGTGATCTCCAGTTCAGCCAGACCGCAACGGGGTCCTCGTATTCTGGTGCATTTCCGCTGGGAGTGGTCATTTCAACCGGTGGAGTTGGTGTGACGATGGGTGGTACGGGGACACTCGCCACCAACACTCAACCCAACAATTGGACGTTCGAAGTTGATCAGCTGCACCAAGATCAGAAGTTCCTGACTGATGAAACTGTTACTCTTCGGGGGACAGTTTCAAGCAGTCTCAGCGCGACTGGACAGCCGTGGGCGAACTCCACCGTTCGAATCAATCTCGAAGATGCACAGCACAACGTCGGACTTCGGTTCGTATGTGTCTGTGGAGCTGGTGCTCATGGAGGTAGTCCTTCGCCAGCAGGCGCGGGTACGCCTGGACCTGCACCGATTTCGGTCGGTGGCACCACGGGATTGGGAGGCGGACGCGGTGGTGGAAGCACAGGAGGTGGTCCCTCGGGGGATCCTGAAAACCCTCCGTCTGAACCGGGTCCTCTGTACTGGCCTGGCAACATCCCCGGAGAGATCCGAGATGGTGCTCCTCAGGGTAATCCCGGAAAGCCGGGAACCCAAGGTCCAGCCAATCCACCGACTATTGGTCCGATGACCGATCCGACTAGCACTCCAGAGACAGATCCTAGCAACAACGGCTGACAAGCTCCCCGGGGGTAGAGAGACGCGTTTTCTCTGCCCCCCGATCGTAATTTTTGCTTAGGTTTTTAGGTGAGGAATCTCCATCATAATTGATAGAAAAACAGAGACGATAATAATCTCCCCAGTGGTTGACGGGAAACTCTATTCCTTGTCAGAGGTTTTCGTTAGGCAGAGCTTGAAATTTCTTTAGTCCTTCGCTTGATAGCAAACTCTCATCAGTGCGAACGTCCATAATCGAGATCCGTACCCCATGCTGTTCGCGTAAGATGGTAAGTGTATCAACGAGTGCTTCAAATGTTGGGGCAGTCAGTTCGTTAATATATATCTCTATGCTTCCTATGGAGCTTAGCTGCAGTAGCGCTTTTGCCCCAGAGATCCCGTTTAGTTTCTCTTGATCGAATGTGAAAGATAATTTATTTACTGCGGGGCTTTGTGATGCAATCGTGCTAATTGTTTCAGCATCAATTTCAACCAAAGAAAGTCTTTTAAATCTCACTCCATTTTCAATGAATTTTGCTAAGCTTTTTGTTACATCTTGATCGTCAGTATCAAGCTCATCAATCTGTGAAAAATGATTAACTAAAGTATTTATTACCTCTTGAGTGTATGGTCCGGACTCCCACAATCTAAGGGATTCAATTCTGTTGGGAAGTGCTCTGATCATTCGACATAGCAACTCTGAGTCAATTGAGTTGTACACAAGACTGAATTCTTTTACCTCTTCAAGTTGAGCTCGTTGATTTTCCCAATCAAAAATGTTTAGGAAGGAATCTAAAAAGATTGGGTCAGCCATTTCTAAATTTAAGTGCCCATTTACAACATGCTTCGATATATCTAAATTCTCTGTAATCTCATCAAGTGCCTCCTTAGCTAGTTTCCAGACCTCTTGAATCTCTGCGATAGTTTCAGTCGCGAGATCTAACCATCCATCGTACATTTTTTCAGGCGCACCCATCTTTTCAAGGTGATCTTTGGTAAGGCAAATTAAGGAATCAAAACAATCTCTGTAAGTCATAAATTGAGGCCCTATTCCCGCATATTCGTCCTGGCATAGTGCATCTACTCTTTGGAATAATTGCTCGAGTTTGTCAGTATTTGATACAGGTACTAAATCCTCATCTCCTACATGCCTTACAAAACTTGTAAAAGGTTGCGAAATGGAATCTATCTCCTCTTTTATCCTTTCTAAGTCAGCATGCATTCTTTACTCCACGTCTTGTTTTTTATCAGTTATCTCTAAAAAAGCCTGGTGCTGAGTTACTTCCTCAATAGTTTCCTGCAAACTTTTAAGTTTAGATAGAAGCTTCTGGCAGCGCTCTTTGGTTGAGGTGTCGCTTGATCTAGCTTCCTCAAAGTTTGTTCCTTTTGCTTTAGGAGCTATTCTTTTAGGGAAGACATGTTCATCAAACATGTTGCTGGACTCGTTTTCTTTACTCATCTGATATCCTAAGGTCCTCGCTTGTCGTCATTTGATTTATGTTATGAAGTATCGCGTCAGCTTTATATACTAAAAATGGAATTATATTCCACTATATGAGTGCTTCTTAGTCAATTAGTGAGAACTCCGCTTCGAATGTTAATAAAATCAATTAGTTGCTAATAGAGAGTGGCTTTTTAAAGACAGTCTGAGCTTTAGATGGGCAGCATATTTAGCCACTTAGGGCTGTGTAAGGGAGGTATTGTATGTATATTAGTCCTGAAATTGTTATAAATAAAAATATACCAAAAAGATGACTAAAATAACGTTTGAGTGTAGCCTTGCTGGTGGGTAGACCGAAGACCAATTTCACTGAGGTTGTAACTTAGGTTGGCAAGGCAACTGCCCAGACTCCACAATCTGAAGGGAGACTGTGATGACAGGTAAGGACTCCGCTCGTGAAGCTGCGCTGGCTGGTCTAGCCAAGCGCAGGGAGAAGGGGAAGAAGGATCGGGCTAACAACGCAGCATACGAGCGAAGTGCTCGGGCTGGGATGAGCATGCGCTACAACTGCCAGATGTGTGGCATCACCCACGATGTGCGCTCGGAGAGCGACTTCAGTCCGGTGGCGCGCTACTGTCGTAGTTGCGATACCGATCTCAAGAATGGCCTTCTCTCAGCTTCTGACTGAGCAGCCAAGCCTGATCGACTTGCCGCGTCGCAAGATAGGCGTTTTAAGCAAGGTTTTCGGTCAACCTTGCCCCGATCTTTACCAATAGACTCTTTTTAGAGTGTCGTAGTTTGTAACGAGTTCTCTTAATGCTCGCATCCGATTTGATAAGCCTCTATCGTCGTGGTCTGGCGCCTCAATTTTCCACAAATCATGACCTGGAATCTTCTGCTTAAACGAGACAGCTCTATCATTGTCTTTAACTAATATTGAGATACGACCGTTTGTAACGTAAATTTCGATTGGGCCATGTTTTTCAAATTTAGCTCTAATAAGAGCTATTTCCTCTGCATATGATTCTAGGGATATTTGAAGCTCGTTAACGTCGCGAGCATTTGCTGCCAAATGCTCACTAGTCATACCAGCGACTCTTTGAACACGCCCTGGCCAATATGGGGTTAGAGCTGGAAGTGCTCCTTCGGCAAGTTCAATTTCAGCAACTCTCTCCCTAACATTGTGGTACGCACTGAGAATAAGAATTTCGTAGGGATGACCACTATGCTCATAAATAACCCCAGTAGTTTCCCATCCTGCGGCTAAATGTTTCTCTCGAGCAGTATTAGCTTGAGCACCTACCCGAACCTCGCCTAGTAATCTATATAAACCTTGCCCTCGAGCACTTTCTAGTACAGTTGCAGTTAGTAAAGAATAACCAGAAACACCATGTCGTCTCAGTTCCTCTCTGCCAGATTTAGATAGCCCGACAATTGCCCCCCATCCACTACTTTCAGCAAGTATTGAGGGATCCGCCTTTGCAAGTCTAAGCGCTTCCTTAACGCGCGTAGGGATTGCATCTGGACCGACATTCATCTGGTAAATACCAATCGGTTTTGAGTTTAATCGTGGAACAAATAAGCGATCACCTGGATTTGCAAGCCCATCGGCAAGTTCATGCGCAGATACTTCCCTACCGAATCCCTCCTGGGGACAAATTGAATCGAGATCAATTACTAAGTCACTGCAGATCTCTTCGACTGCATCCCATAATGAGCTACTTGGCCTAGAATAGGCTACATCAAACTCTAAACAATCTACGGCTAATGGTATTGTTTGTGAGCCAGCGCTTCTTTTAGCCTGGGTTAATGTATATTGGTATTCTCGATTTATAAGACCAAGCATGCCCTCGGTATTTTCATAGACATCCTCTCTCCATCCCCAGAAGTTATCGCACCAAGTTCTTACTGCGCTTATCAGATCATAAACTGAATTATATCGATGATTATCTCCAAACTCAGTTTGAAGTGCTGAATGTATTATCTCAAGGCGCTGCGAAAGATCTTGCAATTGCTGATCGATTCTCAACCTATACTCTCCTGGCTCAAGTTCGGCGCAGAGATTACAGTTTTGGTTGAACTGATCAAGTATAGATCCCAGAAGCCTAAGCTCTGAGAGAACAAATCCATCTACCTGCAAGCTTTCAAGTTGATGCAGGGCAATACTGCTAACGCAAAGGTCTGGCTCTAATTGATCAATGCCTCTATCGTCGTGCAAAACTATAAACCTCTAGCATGAATCTGAATTTTTCTAATATTGAGTAATTCTCGATTGTTATGAGCTTAAAGATCTAATTTGTTGCTTATAGCTGATGCAAATTAAAGACGTAACTTGGCAGAATCATGGATGTTTATCTTAGCTGGTTGCAGCTCGTGTTGAATAAATCTGAGTGCATCATTGGCAAAGCGTTCTGCAGTAGTTGGGGATATGGCCTCTCTATCAAAGACCAAATTGCATGCTACCAGTTTCTTACTAGAGTTGTGTTTAAACTCAATCGCTGCAGCTAATTCACGCTCAACGAAACATGCAAGGACATAACTATCATCTGAAAATAGCACTCCTGGGATATCCATGTCACCCTTGCAGGTTGCATAGAATTCAATCGCCATTTTTCTAGCCCGCTTAAGTGCGTTATCTCCCTTTAATCGCTTTAGAGCAAATTGTGGTGTGACGCTTTCAATGCCTGCCATTGTCGTTAAATATTTAATCAATGTTTTACATTCATCTGCGCTAAGGTTGCTAAGAGCCTTTTCAAGCAAGCTACCACCTTGATTTGAAATCTCTTCAAGTTTTTGTTGTCCCTTAAATGTTAGTGCAATTATTGATCTGCGTAGGTCGTTCGGATCGTTATGTCTTGCTATTAATTGTCTAGCTTCAAGACGTTTAATTGCTTGAGATATAGTTGTCTGTTTAACTCCTAAAACTTGTGTCAGCTCCTTTATTCCTAGCCCAGTCTTAGCTTCAAAAATTTCAGCAAGTAAATGCCAGTCCAGAGAAGATAAATTTGATTCAAAAACATTAGATCCCAAAAGGCCAAACGCTCTAGTTATGCGTCGAATTTGAACACGAAGACCTTTGTCACTAGGTCTTTTTTTGATCGTTGGTATGGAGAACCCATCTGCTATTTGTTTGAAAAAACTTTCAACTTCACCTCTTTGCTTTACGCTCAATCCATCTATCAGTTTGTTAAGTCTAGCGTTGGTATCTTTATCAACACTTAACACCGCTGATTTTCCCTTTGCCGTAAGTTTTAGTACCTTCTGCCTTTGGTCACTTTTGTTCAACTTCGATGAGAGGTAGCCAGAGTTCTCCAGATTTTTTAAAAGTCGAGAGACATTTTGTTTGTTTAATTTGGTAAGTTCGCATAAGTCAGAAGCAGTAAGACTTCCATTGGCGTTAAGCTCTGTTAACAAGTGAGACTCAGCTAAGGTAAGCACGCCGCTACCAACATGTAGGACGGCACGATTGCGTCTTTGCACAATTCTAAAAAGCCTTACTAACTCGACATATGGGGATGCAGCCATCTCTCCTCAGTTTTTCTCAACAACTGAATATAGATCAAGTCTACGATCCTTCCAATTTAGAGTTGTTCCCATCTTACGGTTTCTAGCTAATCCAGAGAGGTCAACATCGTGAATTACAACGGTCTCAATATTTGGAGTTGATTCTGCTGCAATACCATCTCTGGCAAATGCAAAGTCAGATGGTGTTAGTATTGCAGCTTGCGCGTACTGGATATCTAAATTCTCAACCTGCGGTAGATTTCCAACTGTACCTGCTATCGCTACATAAATTTGATTTTCAATGCAACGAGCCTGCGCACAGTAACGTACTCTAAGGTATCCGTGTCTCTCATCTGTGCAGAAAGGAACGAATATAATGCGTGCTCCTTTTTCAACTGCAATTCGTGTCTGCTCAGGGAACTCAATATCGTAACAGATCTGTATTGCAACTGGACCACAGTCTGTGTCAAATACTTTTATCTGTTCACCTCCCTGTACTCCCCACCAATTTCTCTCACTTGGTGTGATGTGAATCTTCTCCTGCCGATCTATTTCGCCGTTTCGGTGAAATAGATATGAGCAATTAAGCAGCTTGTCACCTTCCGTTGTGAAATGTGAACCAGCAACTATGTTAATATTATGTTTAAGTGCTAGATCGCTAAAAAGTTCAATATACTGCTCGCTATATTTGGTAAGTTCCCTTGCAGCAAGACCTGCAGGAGATACTTTCAGGTAGCTTAAAAGCTGAAGAGTTAGAAGTTCAGGAAACAGAACAAAATCAGATCTATAACCTGACGCCACATCGACGAAATATTCACATTGATTTGCAAATTCTGAGAAGTTGTTAACCATGCGCATTCGGTATTGAACGGCACAGATTCTTACGTTCTGAATGCTTGAGTATTTTTTCTTTTTAGAAGCGCTATATTCTAAATTAACCCATTCAACATAAACAGCAGGAATGCCTTCACCGAAAAAATTTGGTGCGATTTTCTTTACGCTAAAATCATTTGAGAGCTGTAGTCCAAGTATCCTATCGACTGTCTCGTTAGTCTTTACCTTATCTACATAGGTACGCAAAGCCGACCCACATTCTTTTAAGTTATCAAGATCCAAACGTCCACAAAGAATAATGCGCCAAAGATTCTTATCGTGTGCAAGCTTTTTTCTTTGATCATATATGCGCTGCTCCAGCTGGAGATAGGTATATTCGGGATCGACGATCATTTCAATTCCGACAAGTGTATCTCCTGAAGGATCGTGTTGATCGATCGTTCCCTTTGAGCTTAGCTGCTCCCAATTAAGTGCTTCATCTAAAACATCAAGCTCAGTAATGCAGGCAGATGATGCTGCAACTAGCGTGTCATTTTCAAAGATGCAGATCTGTCCCTCAGGAAAGGTCTCAATTTGAGATTTTATCTGAGCGTACGTCCATTTTTCCTCATCAGGAAAAGTCTTTGCATGTAGCTCAATAATTGAATCAATATGAGATAGCTCCGCTTGTCTAATCGTAAAATGTGTATTCATGATTTTGATACTAAAATAACTTGGCAGGTTTTAGTAGTAAAAACCTTCTGATAGGTAGAAGTACTAGAATATAAGCAAAAAAATTAAATCATACCATGAACAAAGAGTGAAGCTATTGGTAGGATAACTGATCCAACAAAGAGAATTACACCTGCAGTCCAGCGTTGGTTAAAGATAGCAATTGCTCCGATAAAGAAGGCAGCTATGCCTGCAAGACGCGCTGTCATCATCCAAAGTGCTGAGATGGTATTATAGGGAGTATCGGAATTGGTATGAGTGCTTAGGTATAAGCATATAGAGGAGATGCAAAGACAGGCAAAGCCAGCCTTAATTAAAACGTTCAGAGTTGTTTTCCATTCAGAATTCGTCGCCACCCAAGCATTATACAACAAATCTGAATTTCTCGGGATAAAAATCTTATGTAGATTTTTATCCCTAATTTTATTCTAGTTAATACAATCTAGGGTAGTGTCAGGAAGCTTCTTAGTTGCATTGATAACATCATCTCTATAATCCTCAGTTACCTTCGCATTTGGGTTGTCATTATTGTCTACAACCTGACAATCGTTAAGGTAGTTAAGCTTTGATTTTTTAGCCGCTTTGTAAAGCTTTTTAACTTGGTTGTTTATCTTGCTTTTAAGCTCAGTGGTGCTTACCTGAGTACAGAGACTCGTGTTACATACAAGTGTTGATGTTACAACATTGTCGACTAAAAGCTCAGTTATCTTAGAGTAGGCATTCTTTGATTTAGCTATGAGGCTTGGATATGACTTGCCGCATGACTTAGCTCTGTTTGAGAACTTCTTAGTCCTTTGATTAAGCTTTCTTGCCTTCTTTTTGACCTTCTTAGCAGACTTAATATCCTGCTCGGAGCTTTGCTGTTCGATACATTCCTCTTCAGCACAGCTTGAGCCATCTCCATTACAGATTCCACACTGATCTACGATGCTGCTTCCATTTGGTACGCCATTACAGTCGAGACAAGATGTGCCATCTCCGCCACAGATACCGCATTGGTCAATTGTGGCGCCTCCATTTGCTATGCCATTACAATCAAGACATGAAGTCCCATCACCACCACAGATACCACATTGATCAAACTGAGCTGTGCCATTAGGTGTGCCGCTACAATCTTGACAGCTTGTGCCGTCTCCACCGCAAACACCACATGGATCCACCTGAGCAGTTCCTCCCAGATCGCCATTGCAGTCGTAGTTGCATTCTTCAACTTTGATAGGTCGTTCGCATTGAGTTTTGTTAGTTAAATTTCTTATGACTACCCATACTCGGCACTGAGCAGGCATGCCAAAATCATCAACTGTTCCAACTTGAAAATCCATCTGAGGTCCACCATTAGGCAATAGGATCTCAGCATCTGGGCAATCACTACGCCAGACAAAGGTAATGAAGCCACAACCTGTTACTGGATCGGGGTGAGCACAGGTACTTGCTGATGCATCAACGCTAAAGAGTGCTGTCCCATTGCCACAGGCTAGTGTTATTGGACCATCACCAAAATCACATAGGATTGGATTATCCTTGGACTCTCCCGCAATCGAATTGTAAGGTATTGATAGAGTGACTAGAAAAAAGAATGCTAATAGCTTCAGTTGCAAAGACATATTCCCCCTCGATTTCATTTAATCATAACAACTCGTTATGATTGATAATTTTCGAATATGCCCGAACCCTAACTATCAGTACTAAATTGTTCTCGCCAAGACAAGTAGTACTTATCAGCTATTATTACGAAATTAACACAGGATGTAGCATTGACATCAAGCAATTGTGTGCTTTATGCGCACGTTTTGGTGACATGTAATCCTTACCTCCTGATTCTACTGGCATAAATCATGCTAATACTATGCTCGGGCATAAAACCTGCAGCTTGCTGCATGAGTGGTTTTAAAAGGAGGGTGATATGCCTAGTATTATTGTATTTGTTCTCTTACTTCTTTTCCCAGTTCTGGGAATTGCTTCTCCACTTATACAAGACGAAAGTCTGGTGCTCTCGTTAGAGATGAGCGATCTAAGTGGAAATCTAGTCTTAAACCAAAATGGAGCCCCGCATGCAAGGATTCTTGGAAGTTCCTATTTAGATGAAGATGGAGCGATCTGCTTTCCAGATGACGATGCAAAGATTGCTTCAAGGCCCTTGTATATAAGCTCAACTGCGCTTAGTGCAACAGCAGTTTTTAAAATAAACTCAGAGACACTTGCTCAGGATGATGCACGTATTTTAGGTCAAGGTCTTGGTGTTGCAGAGCAAGATCAAGAGATCATGCTTAGCTTATCAAATGGTCTTTTAAGAGGACGGATTAAAATCTCTGGTAATACTGTGACTCTCGTAGGAAATATTCCTGTTCCATTAAACACAGAAGTGCATGCTGCACTGACGTTTGATGGTAGTACAGTGAAACTTTTGCAGGACGCTCAGGTTGTCGCATCAATGGCAGTCGCAGGATCTATTAATTTTGCTTCATCGCCACTTCTCTTTATCGGAGATCAGCCTTTTAGTGGTGATTATCATATGAACCTAAAAGGCGGTGCTGTTAAAAGAGTTTCCTTTTACAATCGTGCACTGACTCTCAGCGAAATTGAGATAGATGCTGGCATGGCAGAACCTGCAGTTTGTGGTGATAATGTCGTTGAAGGAGATGAAGAGTGTGAAGGATCGCAATCTTCTCAGACGGTTATCTCATGTGTGATAGGAAACTATCCTGGTGAGCAAACCCTAACTTCTACATGTAACCCTCAGACTTGTACCTTTGGAAACGTAGTAGCTGGAAGCTGTGAAACAGATCTTTTCTGTGGAGATAACATCTGTACACCAGGTGCTGAAAACGATGCGACTTGCCCTGCTGACTGTGAAGTATCAAGCGGTGGTGGAGATATTCCGGTACTAGTCCCTGGTAATGGAAGTTTCTCTAGTCCTAACTTAGGAAATATTGGGGGAAGCTCACTTGAGACTGTGGCTCGATTTGATGTTACTCCATTTGCTGAGTTCTCAGATGAGTATTACGTAGGTCTTCCAGCGTTTCATAAAAATGGAATTAATAGAGTTGAGTTCTCTGTTGATGGTGGACCATGGACTTCAGTTACTGCGATGGTTGAAAACCCTGGAACATGTAGTTCGCAGGATATGTCTCCAGTTGCACAGTGTGTAACTGAGTATACTGCTAAGGTTCGTGCTGCTGATTTTGCTCAAAGTAAGCAGATAGAGATTAGAGCTGTTGCGTATCCAAATGCAGGAAAGCCGAGACTTCTCTCTGTTAAACTCAATGTTGATAAGGGAGATCTGCCTCATCGAGTTAAGTATGTTTCGCCAAGTGGGACTAATAGCTCAAGTTGTGGTGCTTCAAGTTCACCTTGTTACACGATAACTCAAGCTCTCAACAATATTCAGAGTGAGCAGGGTAGTCTTGATGGTGCAACTGTCTATCTGACTGCAGGTACGCATCAATTAACTACAATGACCTTTACTACCAATAATAGGCTAGTCCGCATTGCTGCAGCGCCTGGAGTAAGTAGATCAAGTGTTATCCTTTCAGGATCAAATCCAAGCTTAAACATCTCAAAGCTTAAGTTTGAGAATGTTACCTGGAGGATAAATGGAGCAGCGACTACTTCGCCAGCTTACGCTGGGCATGTACTTGAGCTTAACAAGGTTCATATGCTCGGTGACGGTCAGCATGTAGGCTCTGGTCCAGGATCATATCCGTGGCTTTCTCCAAGTTTTCCATGGGATGGTGGAGCAAGCTTAATCGATTGTTTAGTTTCTGATGCTAAGTTTGGACCAACGATGTCTTACTTGGCGAGAAACACACGAGTTGAACGTATTGGAGAGGATGTATTTAGATATCCAACAGCGTTAATTAACGTGGTTGTTGATACTGTACATCCAGGTAGCACTGGTTGGCACTCAGATCTGATAGAGATATCTGGTGGATACACATTAGAAAATGCTCTCTTCTATGGTCTTCATGCTACTGACATTAACGCTCAAGCTATCTTTACGAAAGCAGCTGGTACTGCACTAACTCAGTTTAAAAATAGTGCAATCGTAAACAGTGTGTTTCATAAGACTGATAGTGCTTGGGTTGCTCAATTTGATGACAATTCATCTGTAGATAACGTCATTTTTTTGAACAACACCTTTGCAAACTTCAGCTTGTTGTTTTTAACACCACTTATCAATAACATTCACGCGGAAGGAAACATCTTTGCTAAAGTAGGTGGGACTGTTCAGGACAGTTGGTTTAAGAATAACCACTATATTAGCTACAATGGCTTCGGGGATTTAACCCCTGGTACAAACTATACTGTCGGAGCAGTGCAGTTTAACAACGCAGGTAATGCAGACTTTAGCCTGAGTCCAAGCTCTACACTAAAAGATTCAATTCCAAGTGTAGTTGCATCAGATGTAGCTGGTCAGCAAAGAGGTCCACTAAGCTCTAAAGGAGCATTTGAATAAGTGATAAGTGATAGGTGGTGCTAAATTGGGAGGCACCACCTATTTTTTTGGGCATGAAAAACTTGATCTTTTAGTAAGCGAGTTTTTTTATGGTTAGAAGTTTGTGTGTTTTACTTTCAGTAATTTTCTTTGTTTCTAGTGTCTCAGCTCAGAACCATCCTTTTCGTTATAGAATTATTATTCCAGTAGTTTACGATCTAGAAAAAGACGATCTCGAAGAGCGATTAAAGGATGCTGAGAAGGTATTGGAGTATTATAGATTGCAAATTGATATCACTTTGCAGATCTTCAACTTAACGCTTAACTTTCATCAGTTCCAAGAAGTTCAACCAGTAGAGCACTATACCGATCAAATCTTTTATCCTCTTTCAAAGCAATTAATAAATGAAACAAATCTAAGCCATGCAATTGGCAATTTTGAAGAACCTAGTATACGAAAAATTTATCAGTGGATGGATCTGCATGAAAGTCCGAGCATCAAAAATCTAATTGAAAGTGTCTATAATGTAGAGATTAAATCACCTGATGTTTTGACAATCATAGGAACTGAAGTTACTAAGAGAACACTTGAATTTCTTGTTGATTTTCAAAATGGTCTAGCTCCAGACTTTGAGGAATATACGCATGCCGCAGGAGTAGCCTATCCAACACTGGGGTATCTGAGTTTTGCACTAGGTACATTTCAAGCCTTTTCGGACCAAACGTTTCAATATAGACCATTTCCTGCAAGCCTTTTGCTTCATGAAATCATGCATATGCTTGGGCTTTCTCATGTACGAGATCCTGAGAACTTGATGCATCCATCTGGTCACTCGCAATATAATCTCACACTTGAGCAGATCAAAGCTGCTGCAGCTGTAATTTATGGAGAGCCGATTACTAGGGTTCCATTTCTAAATGACGGAGATGCTTTCATCAATATTCACTCAAAGCCATCAATCGACAAATTTGGATATTGTGGAGATGGTATGATAGGGGATTTTGAAGATGGAAGCATGGAGGAGTGTGATACGCAATTAACTTCAGTAACCGTGCCATTTAACCCTATTCCAAGAATTTTCTGCGTTGATCCTACAACACCTGTTCCGCAACTTAATATGCAAAAAGCATGTGTTGCCTGCAAGTGCGTTGACATACCGCAAGACCCATCACAGTCTAGCTTGCCGGTAATGAAGGGAATCGTACTTCCAATTGATGATCTTATCGATCCAGATGGTGATAAATCTGGACAAGCTTCAACTCCATTTAGTGGTCCAGTACCTCCTGGCTCTGGTGGCGCGTGTGATCCAACACAAGTTGGAATAAACGCTGGGTGCACTGTAGATATTGATTGTAATAATGGTATCGGTCAGCGCTGTAACTCAGATTGCAGATGCGAATGTCTCTCTGGGCTTCCTCCCTGTGCTGGTGATGATGAGTGCATTTTAGGACAACCTTTTGCAATCTCTTGTGATCCGCTAACTGGTTGCTGTGCTGATGCCGTAATTTTTGAGGGGTAGTAGCTTGAATAAGATACTTTTTATTCTTACATTATTTCATTCGCTCACTATCTTTGCGCAAGAGCCGCTTAGCCTTAATGATCAATCTTTAATTGATATTGAAGCACCAGATATATCAGATCTTCAAATCACAGATGATTCCCTATCAATAAGAGTAATTGATCAAAGCCCAATCATTTACTTAGCTCTAATCACAAATGAAAAAAATGAGTATCGCTTTTTAAAGCCAATCAAACGAGATCGTGACATATTTACATTTGCAAACCCTAGTAAAGACAACTTTTACTTCCTTGCAATTGATAGTTCAGAAAACAAACTCTACTACGATTCAGAGCTCTCTCCTCAGTTGTCTCTTCCAAGCTTGACAAAAAGCACTAAAGAAAGTGTTCCTGCGACGATAAACTATATGCCTGAATTTGGCGCTCATATAGTTCCCTATCGTATAGTTATACCTTTTGTTGCAGCGGTAGATGATTTAGTCGCACGTGAGGCAGCGCATGCTCGTATGTTAAAAGCTCGAGAAGTTATACGACGTGCTATCTATCTTTTAGGTCGCACATTAACAAACTCAAATTACAAAGGATTAATTGATTTAGAGATAAGCGCAGACCTTTATCGAATAGATCCACCCCAAATTGGAGATGAGCAAGACCGTTACGGGGTAATTCAGGTGCCAAGCTCATTAAACCAGCAGAATCTTCAGTGGCTAGATTTTCACTTAAGGCTTGATGAATTGGAGGAAATTATGGGGGACACACTTAAAACTGAGGATGTCCTTACCTTTGTTGTTTCAGATGTTGATAACTCACTAGCAAATCTTATTAGAAAATTCGTAGCTGGAGAGCTTGATAATATATCTAGAAGTGAAATCTTAAGAGTTTCTAGTTTCGTTCGAGGTACGGCTGACGATAAGACAGGATTAATACACTTGGCACTTAAATTTATAGATTCTCAAATATTAACGAGCAAGGGTGATGATGATGACATGAATTACTCAGTACTGATAAATCAGGTTATTGATGATCCGCAAGTGCCATTAGTAGCAGCTCATGAGATAGGACACATTCTTTCTCTCGCTCATGTATACGACGAAAGAAATCTGATGTTTCCAATTATAAACGATGAAAACATTTTATTGCCTAGACAGCTAAAGGCTATCGCTGCTGTGCTTTATGGAGAGCCATCTGATGGAGTTACATTTAGTGCTATCGGAGATGCCTTTATTAATCCCTTTAGTAACGATTCTCAAGGCGATTATTGGATTAAAAGTGCGCTTGGATTTTGTGGTGACGGAAAGATAGGACAAAGACAGAGCCAAAGTTTACTTGTTAGCTATTCACAAAGTGAACCGCAGACTGTAAATGATGAAGACATTGAAGAATGTGATATTCATCTTTCGTATACTGATGCAGCTAACAAAAATCGATATTGTGTTGATCCAACTATACCTATTCCATATCTATCAAGCAAAGTTTGCGTGGATTGCAGATGTGTAGAAGTAGATCCTGATCCATCACAATCAAAAGATCCGCGAATGGTTGCTATTGTGATACCAAATGATTCTAAGAACGGATCTGATGACTCAAAAGTTGCACCGAGCACAACACCCTTAGATGGTCCAATACCTCCTGGCTCTGGTGGCGCGTGTGATCCCACACAAGTTGGAATAAACGGTGGGTGCACTGTCGATACTGATTGTAATAATGGTATCGGTCAGCGTTGTAACTCAGATTGCAGATGCGAATGTCTCTCTGGGCTTCCTCCCTGTGCTGGTGATGATGAGTGCATTTTAGGACAACCTTTTGCAATCTCTTGTGATCCGCTAACTGGTTGCTGTGCTGATGCCGTAATATTTGAATAACTGAGGTGTGGTATTTAAGTAAAAAAAGACCGTTGATAGAGCTTGTAGCGGTTTTATTTATGTATTCATTGTTGGATCATACGCACTCTGAAATTTTGTGCTGATGAAACGAACAATATTTTTTCTCAGTATCACGAGTCTATTTTTTACCTTTACTGTGCATGCAGAGAATCATGGGAAAATTGATTCTGCATTCCATGTGAAAGGCCAAACTAGCCTTGTAAAAGTAAAAAAGAAGAACAAAATTAAAGTTAAAACCTCTTTAATTGATTTTGGAAGTGTTCAGATTGGAGCACTCAAAAGCAGATCAATTCGTATTAGAAATCTATCAAATAGAAAAGTTTCAATTAAGCTTCTATTGGGAAATGATGATTTTTTAATAAATGATAAAGATCAAAGCTTCAAGTTGAAGGCTAATAAAAGTAAAAAGATCAAACTTCAATTTTTGCCAAACAAAGCAGGAGCATCTCAAGCTCATTTAACACTGAGTATCGGTCGAGCTAATAAAACTAAAACTCTAGAGCTAACATTAGCTGGGGTAGGGAACAGCTCAAACTGCGAATCAAACTGCAATGATGAAACTGAACAAGATCAGATAGTGTTGCTTATTCCTGGGAATGGTAATTTTAGCTCACGCAATCTAAGTAACATTGGAGGAAGTCAATTAGAGACTGCTGCACGGTTTGATTTATCTCCATACACGAGTTTCAAACAAGAACTAAATGTTGGTCTAGTTGCATTTCATCAAAGTGGGATAAATAGAGTTGAGTTCTCAGTAGATGGAGGTCCCTGGCAAGAAGTTACCGAGATGCAGTTAAATCCTGACACATGTAGCGCTCAGGAGATGACACCACTTGCTCAGTGTATAACTGAATATACAGCAAAACTTAGAGCTCAAGATTTTGCGACTAGTGGCAGGATTGAGCTAAGAGCGGTTATTTATCCGAATGCAGGAAAGCCGCGACAGTTGATTCTACCCTTAAATGTTAACAGGGGAGATCAGACTGAACTAATAAAATATGTTTCTCCTTATGGTTCTAATACTTCAACTTGTGGCACTGACGCAGTATCCGCATGCGAAACGATTTCATATGCAGTTAATAGAATTAGTGCAGAGAATAGTGGCTTGGTTGATAGAGCTAAGATTTATCTCCTAGAAGGAGATCATAGCTTAAGTGAACTGAATGCTAATACGGAAAATGATTATCTTACGATTGAAGCTGCACCAAGCTCACTTAGAGAGGACACTAAAATATTTGGCTCTACTGACAAAGCAAATATCTCAAAACTTCGCTTTAAAAATGTTACTTGGCGAGCAACTAGTTTTAGTACTGAGGATAAGTATCAGGGCTATGCTTTAGAGTTTAAAGATGTTCACTTTAAAGGTGATGGACAGCATGCTTTTAGTGGCCCCGGTTATCAGCCTTGGCTTGATCCATCATTTCCATGGGATGCAGGGATTAGTTTTATTGATTGCAAAATTACTGATGCACGATTTGGCCCCTCAACTTCGTACCTTCAAAGAAATGTGATTATAAAAAGAATAGGTGAGGATGTTTTTCGTTATCCTTACGGTTTGTTTAATGTGCTAGTAGATACGGTACATCCAGGTAGTACCGGTTGGCACTCTGACCTAATCGAAATCTCAGGTGGTTACATCTTAGACAATGCTATCTTCTACGGACTTCATGCTACAGACATTAATGCTCAAGCTCTCTTTACAAAAGCTGCTGGTGCTGCGCTGACACAGTTTAAAAATAGTGCAATTGTAAACAGTGTCTTTCATAAAACTGATAGTGCTTGGGTTGCTCAGTTTACTGACAATTCATCAATAGACAACGTTCTCTTTTTGAACAACACCTTTGTGAATTTTAGCTTTCTATTCAGGACGCCCTTGATAAGTAATTTACATGCTGAGGGAAACATATTTGCGAAGGTCGGTGGCGAGAATGTAGAGGATAGTTGGTTTAAAAATAATCACTATATTAGCTCCGATGGCTACGGAGATTTAACTCCCGGTACAAACTATACTGTTGGAGCAGTCGAGTTTCATAATCAAAATAATCGTGACTTTAGCCTAAGCTTAAGCTCTGCACTGAAAGACTCAATCCCAAGTGTAGTTGCATCAGACGTAGCTGGTCAGCAAAGAGGTCAATTAAGCTCTAAGGGAGCATTTGAATAAATGTTGGACTCAGATTTTCTTTGCCTTTTAGCTTATCGCAGCTCATGTATCTCACTTCGAAACATGTTCTCATCTTGGCAATCTTGAGGACCTCCAATTTTAATGCAGTCTGAAGTGAATGTTCCCCTTTCCACTAAATTATATGAAGCCTCTTCATAGCCATTTTCGTCTCCATAAACCCCAAGCTCGCACTCATCCGTAAAAATATCCATAGACTCGGCAGTCCGCTTACTAGATTGACAAGTGTAGTAAGTGTCAGAGTAGGTTAGTGTACCTAAGAGAGTGGTTTCTTCCGTTTTCGAATCGTATTTATAGTATGTGATGTCTGCAGTAGCATTACATTCCCAAAGTACAGCAACTTCTGCATGTGAAACATTGCTGATTAAATTTGATGTAAAGAATAAAAATAAATAGATAAATTGAACTGACGTTTTCATAGCCCCTTAACCCAAATTAACCGTTCATTTCGATAGAATTTCTAGAAAAAGTTCATGATAGAAATCTCTTCGATGAGCTTCAATCAAATTATTCACTAATCTATCGATATAGTAGTTATGGCATTGTCAGGGAGAATGTAACATGAAAATAGTAATTCAAATTTTTACCCAAAGTCTACGCGTATGCAACCATGGCAATGTAAATTAAGAGCCTTCTATCGCAAAAATAAAAATGGAAGAATATCCCATTAGTATGTTACATCACTTAAATCAATTCGCATAACGATAGTCATAGGTGTGGGAGTCAAATCTTGCCAGACTATGCTTTTATTCAATGTTTAAAGAGGTTTTTAAAATGATAGCGAAGTACTTATCGTCGATGTTAATAGTCATGATTTTCTTAATTGATATTCCTGCATTTGCGAGTGGTACAAATATCGAATTTCAATGCTATAAGGATAATGACCAGCCGTATTCAGGGAGCGACCCAAGATTTAAATTAAAAAAAGCTTCTACTGGAACAATCCAAGCTCTAGCGATAGCTACTCAGAAATTTTGCACAGATCAAGAAGCAAAAGACGAAAAATGTGTAGCAAAACTTCATTCAAATGATACTATCTTTGAGATCGAGAAAGGAACTGGAGAGCTAGAGTGTACTAAAACTTCATGTTGTGAATGTAAAAAAGCTCGAACGGCAAATAGTGACGAAAATGACATTGTTGATCCGATAATCATAGATGCTAAAGACGAAATTGAGGCACTTGCTGCATATCTTTTTGATTAAAGTCAGCAATTAGGGTGCTGCAAAGTAGGCAAGATCTACTGGCAGTACCCCAGAATTTATAGGGGAAAAAGAGGCTAGGTATCTACTCGACTAGCTGAAGCCATAACAAATTCTAAAGAGAATAACGCTATGACTAGCACTAGATTAGATGATGATTCTAAGCCATTTCACGAAGAGTTTGGTCCAGTAGATGATCATATAGAAGAATCCCCAGTTGGCTTTGGTAAAATCGAAGAAGCGGACGCATTTGCAAGGAGATGTGCAATCGTTGATGCACTTGCCGATGAGCTTGCAGATGCAGGATTAGATATCAGAGGAGCGAGAGCGAGTGAATTTAGTATGGTTCAGGCAATGGGCATGAATGCTCTGATGCCGGAGTATACAGGTTCATTTCTCATGAACAAAGATACTCGCGTTGCTTATAATGATGCTAATGAATTAGTAGTTGAATATCCTCCCGATATAGCTTTACAGCAAGCTGTTGTTCGTTACTTTAGAGATCATCCGGAAACACATGCAGAATTAGCCGAGTGTATAGCTTTAACATGTCGAGTTGCCGATCCTTTTAGTCCTATAGAGGCACCTGCAGTCTCAGTAGTATTTTTCGGAAATAGCCAATCGTCTGGTGACTTTGAGATCGGAGGTAAGCGTGTTGGTCAAATTAATGATCAAACTGGAACTATCTATATTCCAGGTTGCGGTATTTCAGGACTCTTGGATTGCAGTCGATTTTTGCAGAAATTAGGAGATAAGCGATGCCCAAACTTAAATTTTGTTCTCAGCGATAGCCATCCATTTGTAGCTGAAATTGGGACTCGTTTTGCTCGATATCTTGGCGACCCACGAATTGAGTTCATTCCAGATTCTATGAAGAATATTGTAATACCAGATACTACAACTCATGTAGTTCTTTCTTTTGTAGAGGCGGCCGGTGCCCCTGCCTTACAAGCAGTTGCTGATCAAGTTGCAGCTCTTAAGGACGTTAGGATCTATGCAGTTAGTGGTGCATCTGCGAATGAGTATAGTGGGTTAACATCAGACGCTGTTGCAAGAATTTTTGAAGATAGCGGTGTACCGTTTCATTACAGGCAAAGAGTACCTTCCTACTCAACACATTTTGTATCTGACGGAAAAAGCGTTGATTTTTGTGATTTAACAGAAGCTCAAGCGTTAGCTTTGATAAAAGCTGAATTGCCTCATGGAAGTCGTCCGAACACTACGGCTGAAATTCTAACCACTACTTTTACACGCAGGCCTGAATAATACTAGCAGCTAGATTGTGATAGAAAAATTGGTGATCGTCCCTGATTTATCAAGAACATAGTTAGGTTGCGAAATCGTTGAATGGCGTTACGAACTAATAAACCTTTTGAAAGAACGGATTCCGATCCCGAGGCTTGCGCCTCGGAATCGGTTGTTCTCCGCGTCTAGCTTCGCTCAGTAGAGCTTCAGCTCGCAGGTCTCAAAGAACTTGAGCAGAGAGGGTTTTTCCCCGTTCGGCACTCCAAGTTCGTCGAGGTTGATACAAGCGTTGATCTTGGTAGAGACGTCAGATTCGCTCATTCCCTCAAAATGCTTGCTCAGAGCGAGTGCAAGTGTCGGAACGAATCGCTCTAGGCTACGGTGGTAGTAGAGCTGTGTAGCTCCATGTTCGTTGAGATCACCTTCAAGCACAACTCGGCGTGTATGCTCTGTTCCCACCTTGTCGATGTAGCTGATATAGAACGGGCACCGCTGCTGAACCTTGACGAGCTTGATCCAGCACGACATCTCAAAAATGCTCATGCCCCGTCCTCGCACGCACCACTTGATGAATCCCCCGTTGCTCGGGTCGTAGCCGATGCCGAAGCAGTTCTTCGGGATCCACTTGCCAAGGAGAAGCCAGAAGACGCCGAAGAAAAGCAGGGCCATCAGCGCGGTCGTAAGGGGTTTGTGAGAGAGGATGCCCACCTCCATCAACTCCTGGTAGGATTTGATTGCCAAGATGGAGCTGCCGAGAACCGAGGCGTAGATCAGGATAGGGCGGAGATACTTCATTTTAAGATCTGTTGCTGAGAACCGTGTTCGCTGCCATTCCTTATAGGTGCTTCTATAAGATATGGCAGTTTGTGAAAATAGATCTTCTCAAAAATGGGATGGTAAAGAGCTTTTTAAAATGCGCATATTTCACATAATTTTAGAATCAGGGCCATTTTTAGTCAAGAATCACGCAAAATTACCAGGTATTTTTAGAATCTCAAGAATAAAGAATTCAATGAAGGATCCCCACACTTACCTTGCCCACAGGCGTAAGTACCTGTAGGGAAACCTTTTCCGTCAGCCTCGCAGAGGGGTGACTTTCGTACGTCTGATCTCCTGTTTGAAAAGAGACTCGATACCTAGCGCGTTAGGTCCTTGCCACCTGTTCGGATCAGGATCAGGCACCTCGAACCACAGAAGTCTACAGGGAACATCCGGAAAGTACCTAAAGTGACTGTCAAGACGTTGTTGAGGTTCTAAGGGATGAATCAACCTCCCCATCTCGCGCAAAGCGAAGATACGTACAGGAGTCACACCAAAGGTCTGAAACTTGCTCCCATCTGGACAGACTCCCTTTTGGATCATGCATTGAAGTTCCTGCGCTCGCTTCAGACCAAAGATCTTAAGCCATTGCTCAGAAGGCTCTGCAGTGTATCTCTCGAACGGATAATCATCAGGCAATTCATGCAGGCCCATCTGGTAGAAGAACTTTTCGCTCGAACTTCGCCTACCTTCAGAGCTTACGTATGCGAGCAGTGCGTAACCAATTGTCGCGATCAGTTTGCCGGCAGGAGTCAGCGTACTCCAAGAAATGTTTGCCGGAAGTGGCCGCTTGTAAAGATGATCCATGGGACCAACATCTTCCATAACATAGCCTGGCATCAGATCGCACTTTCCGAGCGAGTTAGCAACCAAACGCTTACCCACCTTGACTGTGCAGACACCGTCTGGACTCATTTCGATTGAGTAGTCTTTGTTTACAGAGCTGCAATGGCCAGTGATCTTGAGGTTGTCGATCTTCAAGTCTAGACCGGAATCGCTCTGATACAATCTGTGGTAGTCCGCGAGGGTTTTCGCAAGGGTCAGCATGAAGACCTGAAACACCCCTATTGTCTCCCCCTCCCAAAATGCCATGCTCACAACAGGCCAAACCATGCGCTTGGACAACTTCGGCATCTTACCTCGCATCACAGCACCCCTTCTTCTCAGAAGAGCTAGAACCTAAGGAACTGAGTGTGGGAAATCCCCCTGCTTGTTTCAAAAAACAGACAGGGCAACATCACCCAATTCACATTCATCTACACACTATAGTCGGCAGCGATCAGATTGATAAAACGAGAGAGCCTAGGGGAGGTGAACTCGCCCTAGGCCCTCGTAGTATGTCCAGCGTCAACTCTCAGTACTTCTGGGTGACCTGAGTGTTGATTCGTCCTTCGCAGAGCTTGATGTACTGGTCGAAGTTGATCGTTCCTAGATCAAGCCTCACATCACCATCGACCAGGTTCGCTTCACGTGCGAAGTAGAGCGTAGGTGTGTCTCGGTCGATCAGCACCCTCAGCTCGTAGCTCTGTGACTCTAGGCCCGTGAAGCTGAACTCTCCCATGGTGTAGCTGTCTCTCTCTGACTCCTCGTCTTCTTGAGCAGTCTCACCACTTTGAGTTGATTCCCATGGAGCTCTGCCATAGTTCACCGTCATCCCTCGACCTGCGACTTCACTTCTGATCGGATCGTAGAGTTCGAGGAAGAGCATCACACCACCATCACCGAGCTCGCCGAAGCCCTCTTGTGAGAGCAGGACGTTGCCGCTGATAGTGCGTTCACCGTAGGTGTAGAGATCGTGTGTCGTGGTTTGATCTGCCACGACATCGACTTTCCCCATGTAGCGTGTCACCGTCTCTGGAACCTTGGGGTTGTCCTCGACGAGGAAGGCGTTCCAGGAGCAAGCCCGCAGTTTGCCGATTGAGTACTCACCGTTGCCGTTGGTGCGGGTGTGCTTCTGGTCGGAACCTTCACCGAAGGAATCGGTATCGAAGATCAGTACCCGGTTCACAAGGGGTGTGCCGTTGTGATCCAAGAGCATGCCTTCGATTGCGCCGAAACCTTGCGTTACCGCAAGGTCAAGCTCTGCACGCACGGGTTGAGGCTGGCTTTTCACAGCCGCTCTCTCCCCATCCTGAGCCACTATCTGAGGACTTGGACTCGTTGCAAGCAGGAGATCCGAACTCGGCGGCGAAGCGAGCACTTCACGTGGTTCGTTCGAAGAACCCCAGAGAAGCACACCAAGTGACAACACTACGATCCAGATCGAAGTGAAGGCACGATAGTTGGAGTTGCTCATGATCAGCAGGGGCAGACGATCGTCGGCTCGTCGTACTCCGGACGCACCCAGGACGTGGCGTGTACCGTGACCTGGATGCTGGTCGAGTTGGTGTTGGTGGAGGTCGTACCACCACTGTCACCCCCGGCCGAGATGCTCTGCGAGTTGGTCACCGTCGTCGTACGGGTGAAGGTATAACGGTAGTACCAAACCACGTAGACCTCGACGCATCCGTCACCGTACTCGACGTCGACACCGTTCGGTCCCTCGATCGAACCGTTGTCGTTTCTGAGCGGGACGGTCGCGATCTCGGTCTCGGGGTCGAAGCTGACACGACCCATCTTGTCGTTGTCCGTCCAGCTGTCCTTCTCCCAGGCCTGAGGCACACCGGTTCCCATCTTCCAGGAAGCCGTGACCGGCATGCCGTCGGCATCGATCGCCGGGCGATGGAACTTGACCTCGACCGCCTCGCCGTTGTTCAAGCAGGGCACGTCGTCGCCGGCCTCGTAGCTCGGCGGGTCGTCGTTCTGGCTGAAGCTCGGGGTCGTGAGGGTGAAGATGGACATCGCCAGCACGAGCAGTTGCAGCAGTTTCTTCATCAGAGGATGCCTAGATCTAGGCTGAGTTGGGTTGCTTAGAACCGCAAACTGCACAGAAACCAACAGTTGGTTCTGAATGCAGCATATTTCAAATCCTTTCGAATCTGATCGCGGCCTCCTACGATTCCTTTAATGAAAACGCGGGAGACCATCACATATAGATCAACTACGCAGATACAATCTTGTGAAAAACTACATCTAGCGCAGGTGTAAATATCTACTTAACTAACAAACTAAACAAAACATGACCAAATCCAACCATTTTTAAATAAAAACTGGACGATACAGACATCTATTTGAGTAGGCACTGCAAGTCTGAATAGTTTAAGCGAAAGGCTAGAGAATCAAGTAATGAGGAGTTTTGAAAATGCTTGAAGATTTAGCTGATTCTCAAAGAGATCCCGGTCAAGAAACTAATGTTAATCCAATGTTAAGTGGGTTGCCTAATGCTGATTCGCTTTACAACAAAGAGCTGCTTGCTGCGATTAGAGAGATTGCTACTACAACCTTCGGAGCTCATCGATTACGCCAAGACAGCTTCTTTATAAGCAGAGAAGAGAATGTAATTGCATGCTCATTTTCATATCCTGAGATTGATTGTTACCATAGGTCTGTGAATGCTTTTAAAATTGCACTTGCTGGAGATTTACAGATTAGTTCAGCCGCTGAAACATTACTTACAAACAAGCATGGACAATGTTTTCCTAGTAAACCAATTGATAGAAGTGCTTGGGGTTATCCGATAGACCCCCGCTATAATGCGGAGAGATCCTATTGGAATGATTTTCAAGTTGATTGCGCATTTGATCCTGAGATTCCAGATGAGATTCGGCAAGGGATCGTGAAACTATTTGAGAAGTATAATCTCTTTGGTATAGGCAGAATATCTGGAAAGGAACTCGATTATCGAAACCATCCTCGCAAAGCTACTTGTTGAAGTAAATTTAATCCAAATTAATCTTTAGTAGTGGCTAACTTTGACTGTGCTTTGAGTTGATTGAAGAAAAGATTCATTTTGCTGATTCATCGTTTGTCAAAATTGATCTTTGTAAATTCTATAAATGAAGAAGGTGGAGAGTTAGATTCTGCTGAGGACTGTTTTAGATGTGCTCAACAGAATCTGAAGCGATCGGTTCTTTGGAAATCTATTAGACACCGAGGCCTGCACGCCTGGGAAGTCCGCAGGTTTCGGTTAGTAGCGTCCTCTGTTCGGGATCTGACCTGCAAGGGTAGAGAACTCACGAAGCAAATGCAGCTGTGGCTGCAGGACGGAGTCGCTACGTAAGGGGGTGAAGTCCGTGCTTGCGGTCATGGCCGATACCCCAACT
>JACKAH010000004.1 GCA_020635175.1 Deltaproteobacteria bacterium | reverse complement strand
AGAGCTGTGGGACTCGCGCCAATTATCAATGATTAAAAAATTGGAATAGTTGGATATCTTTAAGATCAAAAATTACGAAACGAACGTAAGCAAAACATTCTGTAGAATACTCCCTCAATTTACCAATACTGAAGCGCTGGCGCCGGTCGTGGGGGTGTCCCGACGACCGGCGCCTTGGCTCCCAGATCAGGCCGTGGCGAGTGGGCTCGGGCGCTGAGCGATCTGCTGCAGCTCGATCACGGGGCCGTACAGCCTCTGCGGAAGGCGCTCGCCATCCTGCCAGAGCATCGCATCGTGCATGATGCCCGAACGGCGCAGCTCGTAGCTGCCGACCTCATCACCATCGACGAAGATGGTGATGAGCATCCCGGTCAGCGAGAGCTCGATGTCGCTCTCGGGCACGCTGACGCGAGCCGCAGACTCCGCCTTGGCGAGAAGCTTCAGCGCGATGACCCAGTTCTTCTGTGTAGCTGACACGTTGGCCATGGGGTTCCCATGTGTGAGGGGTGGGTTTCCTTCGACAGTCCCGCCTGCCGCAAGTAGACCCGGAAAAATTGTGACTCAAACCTGTTGCTTACGTTCGAGTCGGAAAGTGTAGTTCAGTGATAAACAAAACTTTCCGCACGAACGAAATCGTAACTATTCTTCTCTATGAAATGAGGATGAAAAAGAGCGGTGACCGATTAGATTACTTTTAGATGTGTATTGATGAGATTATCCGAACCAACGCTAAAGATAATAGACTATTAGAGTTATTGCAATTAGCTACTGAATTGTGTCCTCTAGGGTTTAGGGTTGGGTGTCTTTTACCTGTTTTCTCGTAGTTTCCTCTAGTAAATTATTCTAGTTTTTCTGCATTTACTCAGTAATATCGCCATATTTGCGTCACAGATCTGGATGGAGCCATAACCCTTTTGAGTATCAAACATTGAGCGGTTTTTTATAGGAAGCTATGTCTACGCAGAGAAACAAAGAACAGATAATTGAGTTTAGCCCTAGCCTGCAGGCTATCCCTGAGAAGTTTTTAAAACGGATACAATTAGACCCTGAAACGGAGCTTCCGTGGGATTACGCAAATGAGATAAGTATTGGATCAGTGCAGAGCCTAGTCATATTAACCCAAATTTCCGCTAAAAATTTGAACTATATCGAGACAGCCGCAAAGGTCTTTTATGAATCTGTCAGGTATATGAAGACGATGAATCAGTATTATGAAGAGAGATTTAAGGAAATAAAGGACACTGAATTTCTAAAACCTGAGATGATGATAACTGCGCGCAATGCTGAAGCGATGCGTCAAATTGATGCAGCTGTGCTTGAGCTAAGAGAGCTTGTTTCTCTAGTAAATGGAGTTGCATATATAGCCGATCTATTGCGCTTTGCTGAGCTTATCTCACAAGCTGATAAGCTTTTACGGCCAACTGTTTACCTAAGCGTTAATGATGTGACGACAGCTCTGCGAAAGGCTCAGGCGCACGGCGTATTGAAATTTAGAAAAGACGAGATTTAATAACTCTATAGTGCATTGTCATTTGAGCTGAATTTTTACTGAGTATAAAAAAATAGGGGCTCCTTAAAGAGCCCCTAGTATTGCGGGTGTGAGTATTTAGAGTGCTTTATCCAATATGTATTTATATGTATTAGCAACGAGTGTGCCAGCGCCTTAGAAGCGATTTAGCAGGCAATCAGAGCAGAATTTAAGATCTAGTGTGAAGATAGCTTCCAAAAAGTATGCAATTTGTAGCAACCCCAATAAGCAATTTCCGAGTAGGCCTGACACGATTATCTCTTAGCTAAATGCTGACCTCATGCTAATATTTCTCTAGTCTTTTCGACTGCTTGTAGAATGCTCTTTCTAGTCCCCACGAGATATAAAGCACTTAAGGCTTAAGCCATCTCATAATTCTTAATTAATAGGATTATTTATGAGTGATGGAGTTAGACCAGACGAGGACCCGACTATTGGCGATCTTGAGCCAGAAGACGAGCTATTGCTCGATGGGACAGGTGATCTCGATGACATTCTTGCCGGATATAGTAGAGAGTTCTCAAGCCATCCAATTATTCAAGTTCAAGAAGGATTTGAGCAGGCAAATCCCGGCGTAGAGCTAGTCCCACCTATCGAAGATCCAGACAAAGATCATGCTGTGACTCAAACTAGAGAGATCTTTACAGGCATGGTGGTTGTTGCACACAACGACGCATATGAAGGAACAAGTGGATATCATGATTCAGCTTCAGTTAGTTTTGGAAATGCTCGAGTTAGAAGAGATCAGGAAATCGTTCTCTTAGCGCATGTTCAGGATATAGCAACAAAAGAACCGTTAGTTCCCCATTGGAAACTTTTACATCCAAAATCTGCTTCACAGATAGAGGGAGATTTTTTGTATAGCAGTGCTGCAGGTACAGCTTCTCGAGGTAAAGCTATTGCAGTAGCAACCATGACAGCAGTTGCTCAGGGCAGTGGACAGAAGGTGCCACCTGAGACCTTTCCACGTGTCAAAGGTCAGAGAAATGCTGTTGGTATTGAATTAACTCACATTTCAGAAGGTCTAGCTTCGACATCAGATTTGATCGAGCCATTTGGGGTTAGAGTTATGTTTGCTCGTCCTGCTAGGTCTCAAGCGCTAGAGCATCTTAAAGCAGAACTTAGTCCAGAGATTAGCAGCCCACCGCCAACTTCAGATGAGGATATGATAGCGAGCATGAAGCTTTCAACTAGAGGGAGGTTTTATCTAAGCGATATCTCTGCAGCAGAAGTTGCAAGAGAACATCAGACACTTTCAATTGAAGAGCTCTTTTATGGAAAGAATTCATACTTAGCTGGCGTTTTGTGTATGGAGCTTCATCAGCATGGACAAATTAAGGGTCGAAGTTTTCAGATCTATCCTAATACTTTAAAGATAGATGATGAGAAGCCATCAGCTACTGTTGAGATCGGTGATAACTTTTCACGTCAGGTTGCAACTATCAGTTTTGATGATCTCACAGGTGTGGCTAGTGTGAGCTTTAGGGAGAGGTAATTGCATATGTTTACGGGGAGTCGTACAGATTACCACGGAGCATATGCACTACGTGCACATGCTCCTCGTAATGACAGGTGATAGATGTTTGAGTGGGAATCCTATCTAGTGAGATAGTAATTAACCGTTCTTAGATAGCACGATCTCATCTTTAGTAAGTTTGCCTGCAACTACCTCGATCTCTTTCTCGTACTTTTCTCTATCCACAGTTGCTCTTGCCAGATATTTCCCAGGTAAGAGTCGATAGAGAGGGCTTGTGCCACCACCTACTTTTACACGCTCAGGTTTTTCAATGCTATCTTGCTCTATTAGGGTAAAGACCTCCCAGTAAACACGATCAGCACTTTTGCCATCTTCTGTTACAGCAGAGAGTTGAATCTCTCCCTCTTCTGGAAAGATTACCTCTATTTGATTTTTTTTGCTTGCAAGAACTTCAACCTCTTGCTCGACCTTTGCGACACCTTTATTCGATTTCACTATGGCTGTGTACTTGCCAGGAAGAAGCTTGTACTCAGGCTCACTACCTTTGCCGTATGTGACCAAGCTTGGCTTATCCATGCTGTCAGCAGGTACGATTGTGTATAGTTGCCACTGCACATCTTTAATCGCTTTTCCACCAGCTGTATGAACGGCTTTTAGGCTCAAGATACCTTCAGCAGCCATTACAACTTCTGTTGTTGTTTTCTTACCAGGTAAAACTTCAATCTCCTGCTCAGTTTCAGCTTTGCCTTGTGTTGACTTAACTGTTGCTAAATATTTGCCAGGTAAAAGTTTGTATTCTGGTTGAGCGCCTTTGCCATAGGACACAAGCTCACTCTTGCCAAGGTCTGTTGGGATTGTGTTTACTTGCCAAGTAACATCACCAAGTGGTTTTCCTCCTTGCTCATTAACAGCGATAAGTTTAATAACTCCCTCTTGGGCCATTACAACTTCTACTCTGTTAAGTTTCCCAGGTAAAACTTCAATCTCTTGTTCAGCTACTGCTTTGCCACTTTGAGATTTAACTTTTGCCAGATATTTTCCAGGAAGTAAGGTGTACTCAGGCTCAGTGCCACCGCCGTATGAGATTAATTTTGCTTTTTCAAGATCTGAAGCGATAGTTTCAACACTCCAAGCGACCTCGCTGAGTGGAGTACCACCTGCTTCATTCACAGCAACAAGCTTAACCTTACCTTCTAGAGGTATGATGACCTCTTGTTTGTTCAGTGTGTCAGCTACGACTTCAAACTCTTTTTCTGCAGAGGCTTTTCCTCCAATTGATTTGACCCTTGCTATGTAGCTTCCAGGCTCAAGAGTATATTTCGGTGTTGGTCCACGGCCATATACAATTGGTTGGCCCTCAGGATCGCTTGATTTGTAGACGCTCCAGGTAACGTTTGTTAAGACCTCTCCATTAGGCTCGTAGCTTGCGTGAAGTTCAACATTGTTTTTCTTAGAGAGAGAAACTTCTTTGACCGCTTCATCAATTGAAGATTTAAGTGAGTCAGCATCACTTGCACTCAAAAATCTTCCACCTGTGTTCTCTGCTAGACAGGTTAACTGTTTTTTAGCGTCCTCTTCGGTTATGTCAAAGCCAATTACGTGTGTAGTAAAATCAACACCTGACTTTTCTAGTCTACTAGCAACTTCACATGGATCAAAGTCACAGGTTTCAATTCCATCACTGACTAATATTACAGTTGCTTTTTGTTCTGTATACTTAAGCTCTTCAGCAGCCATCATGACAGCTTTTGAGAGAGGGGTTTTCCCAACAGGATTAATCTTGTTTACTTTGCTTTCTATCTCACCAGGTTTAACGTCTGAGACTGGAACCATTGATTCAATATCATTGCAGTCCCCCTTTCTTCTGTGTCCGTAAACCGTTAGTCCAAGTTCGACATTCTGATCCCAGTCGTGAACTAAGTCTTTGATCACGTTACGAGCGATAGATATCTTAGGTTCTTTTTTGATCTGACCCCACATGCTTCCAGAAGCATCAAGTACAATGATAACTTTATCCTTCTCGGGCGCAGCAAAGCTTGAGCTCGTAAGAGATATAATTGAAGCAATAAGGATTAAAAGGATTTTGGTAATACGCATATCTTTCCTGTTTGTCGATTGTGTCTAAAACAATTTTAACTGGGCGCTGGTATAGCACAAATCAGCACAGAACGGCTAATTTATTTGCGTAAAAATGCTAAGTATCTTAGGCAAAAAAGATTTTTTCAGAGCTCGGTGCTTAGATCTTTACGCCTTGGGCTCTAAGCTTATTGTATCCATCTAGAGCAGCAGTTTTGTAGCAGCTAGTTAGAGTAGGGTAGTTAAAGACCGCTTGCATTAGGTAATCTAATCCACCACCAAAAGCTATGACAGATTGACCTAAGTGGATTAGCTCAGTTGCTCCCTCGCCGATGATGTGAGTTCCTAAAAGTTTTCCTGTTTCACGATGAAAGATTATCTTAAGCATTCCTTCTCTGTCGCCTACGATATCTCCACGAGTGTTTTCGCTATAGCGGGCGATTCCGATCTCGTAAGGAGTTTCTTTTTGAGTAAGCTCACGCTCGTTTTGACCGACCATCGCTATCTCTGGAATAGAATATATTCCGTATGGCAATGGGATGGCGCCGTTTGCTGTTTCAATTCCGTAAGCATGGCAAGTTGCTTGTCTGCCTTGTTCTGCGGAAGTAGAAGCTAATGCAGGGAATCCAATTACATCTCCAGCAGCATAAATATTATCTGCGGTTGTCTTATAGTTTTGATCAACTATCAGCTTACCTCTTGGACCAAGCTCGATGCCTACATGCTCAAGGCCTAGATTTGCAGTAGCACTTTCTCTACCAGCAGAGAATAAGACTACATCAGAAACTATGACTTTTCCGCTGTTAAGAGTGGTTACAACTTGGTTATCTTCGCGTCTCGCACATGTTTTAACAGTCTCTCCTAATTTTATCTGCACTCCTGTGCTGCGCATTCTGTAAATTAGGGAATCAATTATCTCATGATCAATAAACTCTAATAACTTATCACGACCATCTATTACTGTAACCGCGCATCCAAGAGCAGCAAACATTGATGCATACTCGATACCGATTACTCCACCACCGACTACAGTCATAGTGCGTGGGACCTCTTTCATGGTTAGTAGATCATCACTGTCAAAGATAGTCTTTCCGTCAAATTCAATCTCTTTTGGTCTATGGGGTCTTGCTCCAACTGCAATTACAAACTTCTCGGCAGTTTTGATTTCAACACCTTTTGAGCTTCTGATCTCAAGAGTATGGCTATCTTTAAAAATTGCAGTTCCATGCAGGACCTCTACTCTATTTCGTGCAAGCTGTGCATCGATTGTGTCGATCTCAGTTTGCATGATGTAATTGCATCGAAAGTTTAGATCGTCCATTGAGATAGAAGATTTTACTCTATAGGCAGAGCCATAAATATTTCTTTGTCTAAAGCCTGATAAAAAGAGGACCGCTTCTCTAAATGATTTACTTGGAATTGTTCCTAGGTTTACACAAACACCACCTACAACTTCGCGGGCATCAATGATTGCAACTTTCTTTCTAATCTTTGCTGCTTGCACTGCTGAGCGTTGGCCTGCAGGGCCACATCCGATAACTAATAGATCGTAGTCGTACTGGTGCGTTGTTCCGTTTTCTTGTTTTGACATATATCTGCCGCTTTGCGCTGAGACTTCAGTAATATAATTAGACTGTTATCTTTATAGATGGCGATATGATAAGAAGGAATCAGATAAATGAAAGGGAGCTTTCAGATTTTGTAAGCTGTTGCAATCATTGTGAGATAATCTTCGATTGCTTTTAAGCCCTTAGCTATATTTAGAGCTAAAACAGAGTTTAATAATGAAGCTAGAAGCTCAGGATAAATTACGCTATGCGCGACATTTTTCACTCCCAGAGTTTGGAGAGAGTGCTCAGCTTAAGCTTATAGAGAGCAAGGTTTTAGTCGTAGGTGCAGGTGGTCTTGGTTGCCCAGTGCTATCTTACTTAGCAGCGGCAGGTGTCGGCACGATAGGGATAGTTGATGATGATCTAGTCTCCCTTAGTAATCTTCAAAGACAAGTTCTATATAGCGAGTCTGACTTAGAGCTAAGAAAAGTTGAGGTCGCAGCAGAGAAGCTTCGAGAGCTTAATAGTTCAATACAGGTTGTTGAACACAGTGTCCGATTTGCTGCAGAAAATGCCAGAGAGCTAGTTGCTCAATATCAGTTAGTATTAGATTGCTCAGATAACTTTACAACTCGTTACCTGATAAATGATGCCTGCGTGCTTGAGGGTAAGCCCTTTGTCTTTGCCGCTATTAATCGCTTTGAAGGACAGCTTGCAGTATTTAACTTAAATTCTAAGGCTCCTACTTATCGATGTATCTTTCCCAAAGCTCCTCCTGCAGATGCAATTCCTAACTGTGCAGAAGCTGGGGTCTTAGGGGTGTTGCCTGGTGTAGTTGGTGCGTTGCAGGCAAATGAAGCGATAAAAGTACTAGCAGATTTGGGCGATGTTTTATCTGGAAAAATGTTATGTTTTGATGCTCTTAGAGCTAAATTTCAAGTTATTGAGTTAAAACGTAACGAAAAGTATGCGACTGTTAATGAGATTATTGTTGAAGGGGATAGCTGTATGAGTTTGTTTAAAAGCTATAGAGAAATTTCACCATCAGAACTTCATACTATGATACCGACTGAGCAGGTTCAGCTCGTCGATGTGCGTGAACCATTTGAGCATGCTGTCTGTAACCTTGGTGGTGACTTCATTCCACTTGGACAACTCGAAAGTAACTTAGATAGGATCTCACGAGACAAAAAAGTCATCTTTATCTGCCACCATGGCGTTAGAAGCAAAAGAGCGATTGATCTAATTGAGCAGCAGCTAGGCTTAACCAACCTTTATAACTTAACTGGTGGCATTGATGCTTGGGCTAGGGATGTTGATCCAGAGATGCCTAAGTACTAAGAGCTTGCTGACTTAACAAATGCTTTAAAAAGATTAATCCACTCTGCATTGTTTCGTTGCCATAGAAGTTCTGGGTGCCACTCAACTCCGATTGCAAATTGATTTTTATCTTTACACTCGATTGCCTCAATAATTCCATCAGGAGCCTTGGCAACTACCATGAAGTCTTGTGGAACATCTTTAATAGCTTGATGGTGTAAGCTATTAACATAAATCTGATCAGTATTCAGAATTGAGTGCAGACGAGAGTCACACTCAATTTCAACTGTGTGAATATTTGCGTCTAGCAGTTCAGGGCTATCGTCTTTGTGTCTTAAAGCTAAGTGTCCCTTTATTCCTAAATCCTGCTCTATGTCTTGATATAGGGTGCCACCAAAGGCGATGTTTAATAGTTGGCTCCCGCGGCAGACACCTAAAATCGGCTTCTTATTCTTCCATGCCTCTTTTACCAAAGCTATCTCGAGAGTGTCTCTTACAGAGTTTGGTTGCATCATCTCAGTTACGGTTTCATCACCGAGTTCATGTTTCTCAAGGTTTGTACCATAATGCGAAGGGTGTATATCTTCGCCACCACATAATAGTAACCCATCACAGCATTCAAAAAGTTGTAATATGTCATCCGTATTTTCTATTAATGGAATAAGTAGCGGTATGCCACCAGCGTTTACAATTGTGCTAACGTATGAGTCGATAGCCCCTTGGGCTTGGGGGGTGAGAGGCATGTTTACAGTAAATGATCTGCAAGGCAGAGCAATGATTGGTTTATTCTTCATCCCTAATTAGTAATGAAAGATTGCTATCGTAGCAAGTTCAGAGTTTCACTAATTAGTCTTTCCGCAGAGCTAAACATTCTAGAGTTAGCCTGATATCCTCGCTGATAGATGATCATCTCAGTAAATTCAGTTGATAAGTCAACAGTCGAACGTTCTAGCGCAGCACCTTTTATACGTCCTCTACGCGCAGTATCAGGTAAACCGATGTCAGGAGTTCCTGTAGTATCTGATACGTTATACAAGTTGTTACCGATCGCTCTTAAGCCATCTTTGTTTGGAAATGTTGCAAGTGCAATTGCACCAATAGTTGCTCTAGTACCGTTATCTAGTACAGCTACGATATTTCCATCTTCTTGAATATCGTAGTTGATAACGCTACCGACTTGAACACCATCTTGGGTCACACTACTTACTGCACTTGGAGCAGCGTATTGAGTAAAGCCAGTTAGGCTTATGTCGAAATTACCAGCAGTTGATCCATTTAGATATGGTGGGGTAACGTTTAATGTTGCATTGGCAACACTTGCATCTAACAAGTTTCCGTTTGTGTCATAATCAAGAGTTGTTGTCCCTAATAGAAACGGAACATCTTCAGTGCCGCCAGTAACATCTGCACCATTTATGTATGATTGAGCGGTCCAGGAGTTATTGGCAGTTTTTGTATAAGCCATCACTATAGTGTGAGATGTTCCCAAGCTGTCGATAACCTCAAAGCTTGAGATAAAGTTTGAAGCTTGGTTTAATTCTTGGAAAGTTTGAGGATTGTTTGGTACTGCGAGTGCTTGACTTGTTGCATCAAGGTTTCCAACCATTGTCGCTGCTGTGGTTGCCTCTGCTTCAGCGTCAAATTCAAGTAAATTTAGAGTTCCTAATGTTGTTGAAGGCTGTCCATTGACTACAGAGTATCCTAAAACGTTTTTGCCCTCTACGTTTACAAGAATACCGCTTGGATCAAGTGTGAATGATCCAGCTCTCGTATAGAATTGATCGGTAGTCGATCCGACGACAAAGAAACCCTCTCCTTCAACTGCCGCATCAAGTGGTCTTCCAGTTGGTTCAATTGGTCCGTTGACATGGATAGTTCTTACGTTCTGTACCTTTGCACCATTACCAGGGCTTTCTATTGAGCCTGTTTGTCCATCTGCTTCTGCTAGTAAATTCTCAAATTCTGATCGTGATCGCTTGAACGCGTTTGTGTTAACGTTTGCAACGTTGTTACCGATAATTGTAAGGGCTTGTCCATGCGCATCTAGCCCAGTCGCACTGATCAGTAGCGATGATTCTATTCTCATAGTCTCTTTTCCTTTTGCTCCTTACTAAACGCACTATTTTGCTAGTGCATCTGTTCCTTGGAGGCATATTCTTCCTTGAGGAGTAAGATCCTAAAAATTTTAGTGAAATTACTCATTGTTGTGTTTTGACGTTAGATTTCACGGCAAGAACTGCCTGATAATCATACTAAAAACACGTTAATTGGATGGTAGTGCAAGTGGCTTGCCAGCCTCTTTGTCATCACGAGTAATACGGCTTTTGCCGTATTGCGTGGTGATCTTTTTGCAGTTGAGCCTAGCTAGATTGAAGAACTCTCTACTTCTTGATGTAGACGTTTAAATATCGACTACCCCAGAGACTACTGCGATTCATAAGTGCGCTATCTTGAAGTGGAAAGATTGAGTACTGCCAATGATCGTACCTCTTAAGCAGGTCTGTTTTAGATAGTGCCTGCATGAAGATATCGTGACTTACTATAATATCAGGGTCTTTGTCCCTAACTAATTCTGGTGGTATCGCTCCGATTAGGCCTGAACTTCGCTCTGAAGGAACAGCAAGGGGGTGGTAGCTAACGGCCTCAGGGCTTGCGAGTCCAACTGCATCGATGATTTTCCCTTTAAACCCATAGCCTAAACCACCTATCTCTGGCGCCAGGACCGTAGCCTTTGGATAGCGTGTATTAATCATCTGCCCGATTGTTACGTATTGTCTTGCACGTGCTCCAGTTACAAAGCCACTTAAATTTTGTTTAAAACCAACGCAGGCGCTGATGTCTTTAATTAGGATAGCAAGCAGTGGGGTGTATAAAACAAAGAGTAAAGCTTTTGAGAGAATCGACCTTGAGTCTTGGTAGGAAATCAAACCAAGCGTGATAAAAGGCAATAAAAAGAGCGGATAATACCAGGGAAAGATCAAGCTTTTTGTTAAGAGATAGCTAGTTAGGATTAGCAAGGTCGAGATAAAAAGTAACATCAGTGCAGCTCTGTGAGCTTGCATGCGTGAGAATACTTTATCGCTCTTAACTAAGATTATGCAGACAGCTAGTGCAAAGACAACGATTGCATAAGCTGGAGTAACCCAGGGATATTTAGTAGCAATAGCTTCAGAAAATAGGCCATGAAAAAACCCCTTTATCACTTCAGTCTGAGATAGATCATAAACGACCTTCTTTGCTTTTAGAGCTTGCGGGTAGAGAGTTCCAAATATTGTCATTTGAAAGGAGAGCAAAACAGCTAAAGCAGATCCGAGAGTGCACAGGATTTGAAAACTCTTATCTCTTCTCACGAGCAAATCATATGCACTAAATACAGCTAGTGTTACCAAAAATTCATAGCGTGTGAATGCAGCTAATGAGAAATATAGATAGGCCAACGGATCGCGTCTAAGGTAATGATTGAGTGCTAAGCCCAAAAAGAGAAGCGCAAGAGGAGATTCCATCAGCGTGATGCTGCTTGAGAGAAAACCTGAAAGAAGTATTAACGAAACAATGTTAGGTGAAATCTTTAAATTGGGCTTAATCGTTTTTAAAAAAGTAGCCCAGGTAAATGTGGTCGCTGTTGAAATCAATGCATTGGCAACCGCGATTGTCTTTAGCGATGTGCCAAACAGAAGAAAGAGGATTGTTAAAAAAAGTGTCCAGATCGGTGATGAACTTGTCATCACCCCAGGAGTGTCGGGGTTATATAGTGGGCTGCCGAAATTAATCCAGTTTTGTGCGATGCGAAAATGAATATACGCGTCGTCATGGGCATACTGATAGAGCGAGAGGTGAGAAATAATTAGCAGAATCGCTAAGGTAGCGTACCAGATGTTTTTCATACCTCTTATTTTATGCCGGAAAACAGTGTTCTTCAATATTATGTATTCAGTGCTGACCAAAGATGTTAATTAATTACCTATTAATGTTTCTTTAGGAGAAGAGGTATGAGTAAGAGATCATTTGCTTGGCTCGCCGCCTTTAGCCTCACATTAGGACTTTCGCAAACTGCGTTTGCAGGTGGATTTGCTGTTTTAGAGCAAAGTGTTGAGGGACTTGGGCAGGCGTTTGCTGGTAAGTCTGCAGGATATGGGGATGGCAGTAGTGTTTACTTTAACCCAGCTGCTATGGCTGCTCACAAAGGAAGCCGTGCTACGATTGCTGTACATGGAATTATTCCAAAAGCAGAATTCAATGATAGTGGTTCTAGTATTCCTGCGTTGGGTGCACCATTAAGTGGTGGTGATGGTGGAGATGCTGGTGGTTTAGTAGGTGTTCCAAATATCTACTACGTCAATCAAGTTAACGATGATTGGCAAGCTGGTATTGCGATTAACTCACCATTTGGACTTTCTTCTGAATACGATGCTGGATGGCAGGGAAGATACCATGCACTTAAGTCAGAGCTCTTATCAATTAACATTAACCCAGGCTTTTCATTTAAACTTAGAGATGACCTCTTTGTTGGTGGTGGCGTTAGTGCGATGTACTTAGATGCTGAGCTAACTCAAGCTATCGATTTTGGTACAATTGGATTTTCTACGCTTGGACCAACAACTGCTAGTGCTCTTGGTTTATCACCTCAAGGCAATGACGGTTTCGGTAAAGTTGAGGGAGACGATTGGGCGTACGGTGTAAACTTCGGTTTCCTCTACTTAATCGATGATGATACTCGACTTGGTGTTCATTACCGTAGCAGAATGCAGGCTCAGCTTAAAGGAGATGCTAGCTTTACGGTTCCAACAGCTGCGCTACCTTTAACGTCTACCGGTTCATTTACTAACACAGGTGCAACAGCTGACGTCACATTACCTGAAAACGTTGGTGTTGGTTTAGTGCACGATGTAAATGAAAGTGTTTCTCTGGCTTTTGAGGCTGGGTGGACTAGGTGGAGTAGATTTAATGAGTTAAGAATCGTTTATGATTCAACTCAGCCTGATTCAGTGACTCAAGAAGGATGGGACTCTGTTTGGAGATTTGCCGGTGGTATTAACTACAATGTTGATGAAGACCTAGTGCTAAGAGGTGGTGTTGCTTGGGAAGAAACACCAATTCCAAGTGCAGCTCTTAGGACTCCAAGAATTCCTGATGATGACAGACTTTGGTTAACTGCTGGAGTTGGATACGATGTAACTGACAACATCACAGTTGATGTTAGCTATGCTCACTTATTTATGGGTGATGGCGAAATTGCTAACACAAGTTCTACAGGTGGTGTTCTAAGTGGTGATTACGATCTTGCGATCGATATCATAAGCTTAGGGCTTACTTGGCAACTTAGTTAGATAACTAATTAGGGGTGGAAATATTCCACCCCACACAGCTCCTACCACACCAAACCATACATCCCTTAAATCTCCAACTCGATACGGTAAGAAATATTGAACTGTTTCATCCAGCGATGCTGTGACCAAAGCGACTAATGTCACCTTGAAAAGTAAACCTTGAAAGCTTGCTGAACTAATGTTGCTGCGAGCGACAAGGAACCCAAGTATCCCATATTTAACTAAATGAATTCTTTCGACTGCAACATTAAATGAGGTTGCATATATGATGATAACTGCAACAGGGATTAATAAGATCGCAACCTGCTTTAAGCTTCTGAGCTTTGATATGTAGATTGCCAATGCCGCAGCGCATGCGAATGCACACCAAATTAATAGGCTAACTGTCGCGTCACTTGTAAACCCAGTAATAAAATTTAAAAGTTGCCTCATAAAAGTTGAGGAGATGATTAGAAATAGTGCCCAAGCTAAAGCAGGTTTACTTATCAAAGAGTACTCTCAATTTTATAACTACTATCTTCTAAGACAGACGCAATGATATCACCATCTCGATCGGTTCTGTAAACTCTCACGCCATGATTGCGTAATCGATTAATCGTTTCATCGCTTGGATGTCCGTAGTAGTTATCCTTGTTAACGCTGATAATTGCAGCTTCCGGTTTAACTACATCAAGAAACTCATTTGAGGATGCGTCCTGAGCCCCATGATGACCCACGATTAAAAGATCGACATCTGATATCCTGTTTCTTGCTATCAATTGTGCTTCTGTCTCTGAATTAGCGTCATTCATGATTAAACATTTAAAGCTATTGTATGTTAGAAGCATAACTAAGGAATTCGTGTTCCAATCTTGTGTTAACTCTTCGGGCCAAAGAATTTCAAGCGTGGTCTTACTTGTAGAGTGCATTGAGTTCGCACGTAATGCTTTGTATCGCTTGTCTTGTCTGACCTCTTCTTTGTACCAGCGAAACATCTTGTTTTCCTTCAATGCTGATTCCAGATCCTCCCCGTTATCATAAATCTCTTTGGTATTAATTAGTTGCAATAGTGTAAAAATACCACCGATGTGGTCTAGGTGTGGGTGGCTTAAATAGATTGAGTTAAGTTCAGAGATCTGTTGGGTCTCAAGATAGTTTTTTATCTTAATTGCGGCACTAGGATTGCCTACATCAATTAGACTATTTATGTAGCCTATGTTCGGGTCAGGGCTTTGCACAATTGCCGCAGAGCCTTCTCCTACGTTTAGGAAATGAAGTTTTAGGGGGGATTGCTCAGCTTGAGCTCTAAAACTTAAAGATAGTATAGAAAAACAGACAATTGTTAGTAGTGTTTTCATTGTTCTCTTGCAGGTAGCATTTATTACATGGCAAAGTATTTCTATTGTTTAATTGGCTAGAAATACTATGGGAAATAATCCGCTAGACTCTATTAGAAACTTAGCCGAGGCTTTTCACAATATCGCTTCTGAGTGTCCAAAGACTCCACTTTACTCTCAGGCTGTTTATGATGGCAAATCAGAATCAGAGACCCCAAGAACTTGGGTTACGACAGATTATAAAACTGCACAGCAAAGAATTAATAAGATTGCTCACTATCTAAAGTCAGTTGGAACAGTCAAGGGAACAAAGATAGCGATTCTTTCTGCTTCACGTCCTGAATGGATGGAGGCTGATATCGCGATCCTTTCTTGTGGAGGGGTCGCCGTCTCGGTTTATCAAACCTTACCTGAGGATGATGTAGCATATATACTTTATGATTCAGGGGCGCAGATAGTTTTCGCTGAAAACCAACAGCAGGTTGATAAAGTCATAAGCGTTTCTACATGTGAGTGGGATATACCAGCTACTGAAGAACGCCCAGCTCAAAAGGTTTCAATTCCAATTCAACGAATTATTAGTATAGAGCACTCTGATACACATCCGTTAGTAACTCAGTTAGAAGAGATTTTGATGGGACCAGAACAGGAAACCCCACATGATGTTTATCAGATTCAACGCATCGATATCGCGTCGTTTGTCTATACTTCAGGTACAACTGGTCCACCAAAAGGGGTGATTCAGTCTCACGGCAATCACTTATCAAACGTAAGACAATCGTGTGATACGGAGCAGTTTGGAGATGGCTCAGATTTTATGCTCTTTCTCCCATTGGCGCATTCTTTCGCTAAACTTGTTGGGTATTTAGGTTTCTTAACACCTGCACTTATTAAATTTCCTGCGGTTGTAGATAAGAAAACGTCTGCATTAGATCCTGGTTCTGTGACGCGTGATATTAGAGAGGGAAGCGCTACGATTGTGCCCGTTGTGCCGCGTTTGCTTGAAAAGATGAAAGCAGGAGTTCAGGCAAAGGCCTCTGGTAGTGGTTTAGCAGCGAAATTACTAGCTGCAACTATTAGCTCAGCACTTGCAGTAAGAAAAGCTGACCGAGATGGGGCAAATGCTTCGTTTGGGGATAAGCTTGTTTACAAACTAACTGCAGGATTACGAAAAAAAGTTAAAGAGAAGCTTTTTGGACCGAGGCATGTGTTTTGTATCTCTGGAGGAGCAAAGTTGCCTACGAATGTTGGGTATTTCTTTGATGCGCTTGGGATTAATATTCTTGAAGGCTACGGTTTAACCGAAACCTGTGTTGCCACCAACATGAATCGCCTGCAAAAAAACAAGATAGGCACAGTTGGCCCAGTACTTACTGAGGATATCGAACTTCAGATTGCAGAAGATGGAGAGATTTTGTTTAGAGGGCCTAACGTAGCGCTAGGCTATCATAATCGCGTTGAAGCTACCCGCAAGCAGTGGGACTCTAAGGGTTGGTTTCATACTGGGGATTTAGGGTCTTTGGATGATGATGGCTATCTGACAATTACTGGTCGTAAGAAAGAGATTATCGTTACTTCAAACGGTAAAAATATAGCTCCACATGATATTGAAGATGCGATTAAAGCATCTCCGTATGTCTCTCAGGTTGTTATGATAGGGGATGGCCGTTCATATTGTACCGCACTGATTACCCTAGAGATGGAACAGGTTGAGATCTGGGCGCGCGCTAATTCCCATACGTTGGCAAAACCTTATAGTGCGAATTCAAGTTTACAGAGTTTAATCTCAAAAGAGGTAGATAAGGTAAACGAAGACTTGGCTCGACATGAACAGATTAAGAAATTCACAATCTTAGATGAAGATTTTACTATTGATAATGGACTTCTCACACCAACCTTCAAAGTCAAGAAAGGTTTAGTTGAGAAGCAGTACCAACAGCAAATAGAAGATATGTACGCATAAAGGGGACGCTGCCATTTATAAAAGGTAGGAAAACATACCATTTTCCTCTACGAATGCATTTGACCTGGATCACGCAGCCTTTTGATATCATTTAAGAATCAAGCGATTTGGTAACATGCGTGGGATTTTTTCCCGCATTTATGAGTATGAGAATTGCTTGTTCTCTAGATACCTGTGGATGTGTGTTGTGGCGTGCTATTTTTGTTATGGGGTTTAAATATGACACGGTTACTTTTGTTGTCTGGTTTTTTAGCTGCTCAACTTTGTTGTCTTTCTAATAGTTCGTTTGCTTTGCCACTAAATCTAGGAAGCTCACTAGAGTATTCATCCTTGCAGGACAGTTGTACGCTTTCAGCAAATAATAGAGTTAGCAATGTCTTTGGCTCTGCTAACGGTTTCGATAAAAGTTGTGAAGGACAGACTCTTTTACAGGATGCTGGCGCAGCTACTGCCATGGTTACAGTAATGTCAGCAGGATATAAGGCTGCACACACATTTGGTTCTAGCTGTTTTCAAGGCTATCCGGTTGAAAACATCGCCACTTTTAACGGTATGTTAGGTGATGTTCGTTCGATTTTTGCAAGCATTTCCACTGCATTTCAGGGCCAATTTTTAAATGAATCTAACACTACTAACTGTCTAAATGACTTAGAAAGTTGCACAGAAGCGACCTATTCCTTTCAGCGTCAAGTAGCGGATCATATGTTAGGACAGGCGCTACATGGGGATCCGAGCTACTACGAAAGCTGTAGTGTCAATTGTGATGAAGAGCAACGATCGAGAGTTTTTGCAGAGGTTCTACAGTTTTCGTTTTTTGTTGTGACGGACCAGCTAAGTCCAAACAATAACAGAATTGAATGTCAGTCAAATGATGTAAATGAAACCTATTTTAGGATGCATCAGGCATTTCAAAATCCAAACTCAATCGTCAATACAGAGCTTAATTTCAAAGCGTGTAGTGCTGGATACACAGAGAGTTGTGCAGAACTTGTTGTTCGAAATCTCTTTGATCTAGGTGGAGCTTGTGAGCGTGATGGGTTTGGTGTCTACACAAACTGGCAATCTGTTTATCAGTTGCCACCTCATTTAGCTGATGCAGTTTGCAACTACTTCTAAGCTCTGTTGCAAAATCTACGAAAAGTTACCATTTTAATTTAAGGGGTTTTTTTAGGTGGATCAGGTAGTTAGCTGTATTTACTTGGGAAAGGTTTGTTTTAGTAACAAAAGTGGGATGATTTCCCACATTTTGTAGCACGAGTTTTGCACTGTCTTATGTTTAGTTTATGTGTTTCTGGTTTATTGTGGGGTAATATAATGGCTAGTTTTAAACGCTTCTCGGTCATCCTCTTAATACAGGCAATTTCAGTTGCTTCTGCGTATGCAGCACCGTTTAACTTAGGTGATATATATTCAACTAATGCGGTTTCTCCTGATACTTGCGAACTCTCAACAAGTAACTCTATTAGTCTTCAAATCGCAGCAAGTAGCAACAATTTTTATCGCCAATGTGAAGGTGCTACTCAGTCTCAGGATGCTGGTGTGATTGGTGCCTTAGTGTCGGTTGCTGTTTCCGGTTTAAATGCTCCATTTTTATACGGTGCTAGCTGTGTTGAGGGCTATCCGCTTTTAAACATAGTTACGGTTGATGCTTTAGCGGGTGATGCTCGTTCAATCTTTGCAAGTCTTGCCACTGCTTTCTTTGGCCAATTTAACAATGAGCAAAACCCAGGCTGTGTTACATCACCTGAATCATGCCTAGATGTGCGCTGGCATGCACTTCGGCAAACCGCAGAGAAAGCACTTGGCGTAGGCTTATTTGCAGATGCTGATCACTTTTCAAATTGTGGCGCAGCTTGTGATTACAGCTCGCTAGCACAACTTTTCGCTGATTTGATGCAGTTCATTTACTTTGTCGAAACTAATCAACAGAGTGCATTTGCTGAAAAGATAATCTGTAAATCTTCAGACATGAATCGCTTACTCTTAAATGTCGCTGCTGATCTTAATAGTCCTGATTCAGTAATTAAGAACAAACTTGATTTGAAAGATTGTACACCAGGCTCAGGTGAAAGTTGTCTAGAGGTTGCAGCTAAAGTTCTCTTTGATCCATTGAACGGTGCTTGCAACGGTGTCACAGCACAGAACTACCAAACTTGGTTCAGTACGCTTGGATTACAGTACTACATAGCTAATGCAGTGTGTATTTAGGCTTAGAGGTTAAAAAGGTTTTAATAATAAGGGTAGAAAAATGAAGAAGATGTTTTGTAAGTTTTATAAATTAGCTTTAATTCTATCAATCACAGCACCATTTAGTGTCTCAGCGGGTACGCTTGATGATATCACAAGCACTGCTGATCAGATTACGATGAACACACAAGGTGGATTGCCTGGCGCTTGTGAAGTTGCTAACCCACAAACAGGACAAACCTCAACTCTTGATTGTGTTGCTGTAGGCAACGTGGTTGCGCAAGATGCTGAGACGCGCACACTACAGATGAATGTTAATAACCCTTTACTTGATTGCACAAAATCAACAGCTCTTGGTCAGTTAATGCCATACCGCGCGTTAGCTTCCGTTTGGCAAACCTTTGGCGCAATTCGTTGGGATGTCAGAGTTGATCCAAATAACAATCAGATTGTTCACCCATTATTATTTATGGTCGCTTCTGCAGTTTATAAGATTCACAATCCTGGAGATAACTATGCAACTCCTGAAGAGATTTATAATAATGAAGCTAGGCCATTAGATTGGAATAACGAAATTAACTACACTCTTCGTGCAGCAGAGCAGTTCTATCTTTCTAGAACTACTGCCTTACCAGAAGACACTTGTCAGTATCCTGATTTCGTTAAGATCCTAAAGATTATGCATTCAAATCCAACGATTTGGTTTAACAATACATGGGAAGCACCAACAGTTTTGTCTGTGCTAAATCAGATCTTTGATCAGGGAGCAGATGGTGTTTGTGACGATCAAGCTACACACTACTTTACGTACTCTCCATATATGTGGAACGGTTTTTTAAAGAGTTTGTACTGTTTGCCTTAAGGTTTAAATTTTAGTTGTCTTGATTAGAGGTTGAAAATGAAAAAGGTATTAGTTTTAGGTTTTATTCTACAAGGGCTTTTAACACTTAGTGTCTATGCCCAGTCTTCAGTGCAGCCTGGGGTGAGCGCTACGCAAGTTGCAGGCCCATTTGGCTCAGCAACAGCAGTGCCTAGGCCAGCTCCATGTTCGCCTGAGTGGCTTAACTACATCATGCGATATCTTTCATATCAGTATGCTTCGTTAACATTTTCTCAAAACCCAAATCAGCAGGTATTGGATAATACGATTCAACAGGTCAAAGATTTCATGGCTGAAATGTATACCTGTACTGGGCCAGCTGCTCCAATGGTCGTTTCTGACGATGATGGTGGCGCAGAGTCTGCTTTACGTTCGCCGAACACTATGCAAGTTAGTCTTGAAGCTGATACTTCAAGCAGCACTAAAAGAACAGCGGATAGCTTAAGTGATAGAGCTTCAAAAACCTTGGATCGCTCAGATAGTCTTAATACAATAATTAATCCAAATGACGGTGAAAGTACTACTGACCCTGATGGGAATGGAGACAGCGGCAGTAATAGACCAACTGTTTCTACTATGTCTCAGTATAAAGCTATCTTTGAGATGATGCTTTACAACTTAGAGAGATTACAAAAGCCAGTTGCAGGTCAGGATGATGCTGACGGTAGAGTTAGAATTGATGATAGTGCAGAGATTCATGTGATTTCACAGTAGTTAGAACTTGATTAAAGCACGCTTAAGTTTAGGGGATAAATTTATGGAAAGTTTAAAGAGACGAAATGAAAGAGGTTCAATCGCTTCAGAGTTTATGCTTGTAGCTGCTATGATTACTTTAGTTGCGTTATCTGGCTTTCCAGCGATTAAAAATGCGTTAACAGACTTTGATAAACGCCAGAAGCAAAGCTTTGTTAACGCGACAGCAGCATATCCTTCAGCTTTGATAAGAGGCGCAGTAGCTGCAAATTCAGTAGAGATACATTAGAATAAAGATGTCGGGTCAAAATAATATGGGTAGTAAAATGTTTTCGAACGAGCGTGGTGCATACACAATTGGGGCTGCAATCTCATTTGTGTTTATCTCGACAATTATATTCTCAGCTTTTGATTTTATCTCAATCTCTAGATACTCATCTGCTGCGCAGTGGGTCGCCATGACAGCTGCTAGAGTAAGCATTGCAGAGCGACCTAATGATAAAACTGGGAGCGCTCCTGTGTTAGGCTTATTAAAGCTTCCAGTATCTTCTCAAGATGATAGCTATTTAATGAGCTATTGTGGCGGACGCATGCAAGCTCAAAAAAGAAGGGTGATAAACTTAGCATTAGGTGAAGCGCAACGTGTCTTTGGAAATAAGGTAAAGACAGCGGTAAACTGGGATCTCAACACTGAGAGTATAAAAGAGGGTGAGGTAGTGATAGTTCCACGCGAATGCTCTGACCCAGGAAGTACTGTTAGAGAGAATGCAGCTAACTGTCAAAGCTCAGATGCATGTTCTCAGTGGCAAGTATGTGTACGGCCACCATCAATCTTTTTACATTCTCACACAGTGTGTCATACAGCTAGTTCTGAGATGAACGTTATATAAATTTGATATAGTGTTGCGCACAGTAATGGCTTATTGTTTCACTATGTTACAGATAGTTAGATCCATTTGCGTCAAGATGAAAAGGCAAGAGCCAGGCTCTGCCGTGATTGAGGTTTTAGTTACTTTCGTTGTTTTGCTTGCCGTCTTAAATGGAATATTAGGTTTGCACGGTATGGAGGATATTCGTAGGACCGTTAACTCTTCTGTCTTCTCGGTCTTTACAACTCCTACCCTCGAAGCTTTTACAACAAATGTTGGTGGTGATTTAGTAAAATTCACTGAGGCAAATGTTCATCAAGAGTTAGTTGACGAGTTAGAGGCAAATCTAGCACATAACATGAACTTTGGTTCAACGCTCTACAGAAATTCATCTAAGATAACTTGTAAAATTACGATCTGTTACTTGGATGTTGAAACAACAGATCCAGCTAATTTTGGAAGAGTCTTAAGCTCATCAAATCCTGATAATTTTTGTGTCCCATCGGTTGCTGCCCCGTCAGCTGGCACTACTCTTGAAAGTTTAAGAACTGAGGCCTTTGAATACTATGATAAGGTTAAAGGAACAGTGCTTAATCCTAAAGAGACTGAATACATTTTAGATCGTGATGTTATGCCAACGCCGTCTAGCAATGAAGTATATCCGGTCTACTTTGAGTACGCTCCATATTTTGTTTGGGCTTGTAGAGGTACGTATCGAATCTTTCTTTGGTATGGAAAGTTTAATGAGTCAGGGGTCTTTGTTCCAAAGAGATAAAAGCAGATGAGCTACAAGCAGAAAAATGAAGGTGCAAAATTTTCTAAGAAGCAACAAGGTTTTATCCTTATCTTCTTTTTGATTGGCTTTACCGTGCTCTTTATGTACGGGATGATTGTGCTCAAAACCGAGCAGATGTACACAACCCGTTTAGAGTTGAATAATTTTGTTGCTTCAACATTAAACGCGGTTGCAAATGGAGCGACAAACAGCTCTGAGATGCAGCGAATCACTTGCAATCAACTAAAGACTAGATTTGATTTAGGTTCAATCGATTGTAGCACTGCTTCATTCCCACTTAGTGAAGCTAGATTTAATGATGGACGTTATAAATGTGATGTTAATTTCACATATACACCCCGAAATATTGTCCCTGGAAATATTCAACCTGAAGAAGCTTGCCTTAAGATTGATAATTGCAAATCGACTTTCACATTTCTGCAGTACTTAAGCAGCAACCCCTACATAGCTGGCGCTGAGCAGTGTATGGAAAAAAAGCCACCGGTTGTGATGATTATGGCAGACTACTCTAGGTCTATAGTTAAAGCCTTTAATTCAGATACCACACCACCTCCTTTTTTACACTCCGATGCGGGATATCCGGTGTTAACTTCAGCGGAAGAGGATCTTTTAATCGATCGATCTCTTCCATTTATGTACGACTCTTATTTACCGACACAGCAGATTTCATTTCCTGGAGCGGTAGGAGTAGCTGGTCCATACACTCCATATGATCTGCCATTCTCTAGAAAAGAGATCACAATGCCTGGCGGAAATGGTGTTGACTCAGTTGGTGACACGATTCTTTCACTGTCGACTATCAACTCTGCATATCTACAATCTATGCCGGATGTTGTTCCCCAAACTGAGGGCTACGGTAACGTAAGTACCTATGCCGCTCCTCTTCCACCAGATCCGGTTCAGTATATTCCAGGTATAAATGGTGGAAATAAGACAAAAGCTTGGGCTGAGCAGCAACCTAACTATACGAATTATAAATATCGCCACGGTGTGATGACTCAGAATGAGTTAGCGCAGCGTTGTTTTGCACCACATAAGCTTTGGTATCAGCGCATGATTCAGCAGTTTATGTATATGTTAGATGATAATGAGATTCCATTTGGAGCTTTAGCATACAGCAACTGGATTATGCCGATTATGCCACTTGTACCATATGAGATTAGATCAGGTGGGGAGTGGGGAACATACAGTACAACAAATGGAGCTGATATATATAGTACCTTAGATGTACACACTCTTGGTCCCAATCCGGTTTCTCTACCGGGAACCTTAAATGGCAGAGATTTTGTTGCTGAGCAGTTTGGTAATACCGATGCATTACCAACGGATACTACGGATGATGGCTTGCCAGCTAACTATCAAAACTACACAGCTCTGAATCGGCAGAGTGCATTTGATAGAATCCTTCAGCCCATGACTATCTGTGCAAGGGAGATGAATCATGAGGTAAGACCTGGGCTACATGCGTTTTCAGCTTTACCTGATGCATTTGATTATAGTCGCGTACTTGAACCAAACACTGTCTGCGCTGATAACTCAAAACATCAAATTCCAACACTTGAGAGAGGACTATTAAATTTTGTCTTTCGCTCTAATAAGAACTGGTTAACTACCTCAAATGAAGACGACGACCTACCTGAATACGCAAATGGTATTCCAAATGGTGGAAGTATTGAGGTTACTGCCAATGAAATTTATCCTGGTGATTGTTTTGGAGATCAGATGTCAATTTTGTTTGGAACTGTTCAAACACCTGATGGTAAAGATTCTCTTTTGCCTCAACCAGATCTAAATCCACCATATAATAGATTAAGCCCATGTTTTGTTAATACTTGGGTGACAATTGGACAGAGAATTCCTCCTTATATGTCTCGAGATAGAAACGATGCTCAGGTTTCAAACGCAACTGGGTGTAATACTCAAACTGGTGGCATAGATAACGCCTGTTACAATCGTGACGAGGTTGTGCCATCAGATGTAACTAACCCCTTTAGAGTTTGCTCTGACTTAACTGCAATTGATACAACATTAAATCCAAGTAATTTAAATGCAGCCTCTGCACTCTCTGCTTTACGTGCTGGTGGATTCACTAAGTCTGGATACCCGATAGATCTTCCTAGGACCTCGCCTTCGATTCCTGACTTAACGCCGAACGCGAGAGATCTTTATCTTACATCTGTTGAGAGCTTAAATGTCTATCCAAAGCGTGAACCTTTGGTCGATGACTTTACCTCCGGAGCATTGGTAAATGCTTATAATATCTTAAACAGTTCAACAGGTGTTTCACCGAATCCTAATGATGTTAAGCGTGTTGCAGTTCTTTTTACCGACGGTGTTAGTAATCTGAGTATGTACGATGTGCTTGATGGGAGGCACCATAGTGCTTGGTTTCCAAATGAGCCCGTCGCAGATGTACTTCCAGTTAGAGCTGGCCAGGCTGTACAGGAACCTGATGGAGCGCCATTCATACGAGCCGTAAAGGAATCTCTCCAGGTCATTCATCGCATGGTAGATGATGGAATCGAGGTAGTAATCGTAATGATCGATTATCCAACCAATGCAGCTGATGAAAATAAGCGCAAAGTATTTATTGATGGATTGAGAGAGCCAATTGGTAGGGCAGCTGCCACTAATAGTAGCTATGCATATGCAATTTGTAAGGATTGTAATTACTTTGGACTTGATTGTAGTGCTCAATTAGATGGAGAACCTGCTATCTCATCTACGACTCCTGAAACCTGTCATAAGAAACACACTCGAGCAGGAATAGATCTAGTGCGTGTCTCTAAGCTGTATAATCCTGGCGGGGCAGATGATGAAAATTACTCTGAGTTCCAGCAAAGAATTTTTCATCGAGTTGCAATTGAGCTTAATCGAATCATACATCGCTTTAAACCAAGTAAGTAGTTTCGCGATTTCATCGCGAAAATATTCAAGCAATCTTCTATAAAAATAGCTGAGTACTATTTGATAAAAAAGCAATCTGTTGCAAGATACACATATATGTGTAAATATGAAGAGAAGGGATTTAGAAAAACAAATGAAATTACTAGGATGGTGGTTGCTTCGGCATGGAAGCAATCACGATATCTGGACCAATGGCAGAGAGCAGGAGCCTATTCCTAGACATAATGAAATAGCTGAAAGGTTAGCAAAAAAGATAATCAAAATGGCAAGAAAAAATCCAGGGAATCAGTAATGTTTCTAGAAGGTAAGGTGTTCAAAGATGGGAAGTTTTGGTTGGCTGAAATCCCTGCGCTGGACTTGATCTCTCAGGGCCGTTCAATTCACGAAAGTGAAGAGATGATTCAGGATGCTGTTTTAGAGCTAATTAATGATCCTAAATTTGTTTTACATCTGGTTAAAAAATCTAAGCAAAGTTTTTTAATAGGCTGCAGCCAAGAAGATAAATTGATCGCATTGATGCTTAAAAGGCTGCGAGTAAAATACGGATTAACACTACTAGAAGTTGCAAAACGTTTAGGCTCTTCTTCTGCAAATTCCTTTGCGCGTTATGAACAGGGCAAGGCTAAACCAACGATCTCAAAGCTTATGGAGCTGCTCCAAGCGATAGATCCTAAGATAGAACCAATATTAAAGATTTAAGATTCTATCATTGCTAATAAAATATCGTATTTTGAAAATCAATCTATATAGTGCGACAGAACAAAATCTTGTAGATATTTATAGACTTAGCTCAAATCCTCGCTGCAAACTCTTAACTTCCGCAATAGATTAAAATCTGAGATAGTGAATCGAAAGAATTCACTTTTTCATCAATAAGTCAATGAAACGACAGGATTCTGCAAACGTACTCGTAGAATTAGTGGTTGTTGTGGTTGTATTGTATGCCGTTTTTAACGCTATCTTTGCATTCCACACCATGCTTGAGATCCGTCGTGATATCAATGCAGCGTACTTTGCCGCCTTTAATTCTAAAAAGTATGATTTATTCACCACCAATCAAGCGGGGGATATAGTTCCCTGGAGTACGACCAGTACTCCTGATGCAAATACAGGCATACTTAACTCTGTTAATAATTGGCTCGGCAGCAATTTAGGCTTTGGTTCAAATTTATTTCAGAACACAAGTGACATTACCTGTCAGACAGCTATCTGCTACCTTAATGTAAATACAACTTCAGGCTCTCCCAATATTGGTTGGGTAATTGATACACCCGCTTTTGATATCTGCACCCCAGACATATCATCACCTGGAACCGATGCTCATCTCAATTTAATGAAAGCTCAGGCAGCAAATTATCAGGGTCGTATGGTCGATATGCATCGCCCTATAAACCCGATTGAATCAGAATATGTGTTGGATCCTAATAATACAGCAAATTCAATCCAGGTTGTTTTAGATTATGCACCATTTTTTGTATGGGCCTGCACAGGAGAGATTAGGATTTTACTCTGGACTCAGACATTTGAGCAGAGTGGGGTTTATGTACCAAAGCGATAATCGATGAATAGACTTAGAGTTTTAAATAAGCTTAGAAGTTCACGTGAAGAAAGCGGCGCGGGTTATGTAATTTTCTTTTTCCTGATAGGTTTTCTGCTGCTTTTTGTCTACGGCATGATGACAATTAAATCTGCCGAGGTTTTAACTACACGCACACGTCTTAATAATGCAATAATTAGCGCTCTAAATGCAGCGTCAAATGTTGGCCCAGCTCAAGCGGACATGGTTCAGGTAGCGTGTCAGCACCTAGGGTTAGATTTTAATATCCCGCTAGCAAATTGCCCAACCACAAACTTCAGTTGGAATGATATTGGATTTAAGAACAATGATCATATCTGCGATATAAAGGTTACGTATACTGACGAGGTAATTAACGCAGTTACAATTAAAGGAGCTGAGCTCTGTATTGAGCTTGATAACTGTAGGGCACAGTTTAACTTTACAAATCTACTATCAACTACCCCTTATATAGGAGGGGCTGAGGGTTGTGCCGTTAAAAAACCACCTGTTGCGATGGTTGGAGTGGATTTTTCTTCTCCAAGTTATAGAATTTTTGACTACGAAATTCCCCCGACTCACTTTGCTCACTCAGATGCAGGGGGAGCGCTTACCTCTGTACAGGATCAGCTGCTTGAAGATAGGGGTTTGCCGATGCTTTATGAATCCTATCTGCCGGGGATACCACCTGCTTTTTTAGGAGCAGGACCTCCTCCTGACCCAAGTTATATCACTCCATTTGCGACGAAAGAGATTACCATGGGCGTAAATGGAAATGGGGTACCGACACAGGACGTTGTGATCTCTACTTTAGTGCCCTCTGATAAAGCAACTGCTTATCTTCAGTCTTACCCAGATGTTGTGCCGCAGACGATTAGCCATTTACAATCCTCGTCCTACGCTGGGACAATTCCACCCGATCCTATGCAGTATATCCCACGGATGGACGGAGGTCCTTTTACTAGAGCTTGGGCTAGTACCATTCCAGCGCAGTATAAATATCGACATGGTGTCATGACTCAAACTGAGCTTGCCTACAGATGTTTTGGACCGCACAAGCTTTGGACTCAAAGAGTTGCACAGCAATTCATGTATATGCTTGAGCGAGATCAAGTTCCATTTGGTGCATTTACCTATAGCAATTGGATTATTCCATTAATGCCACTTATCTCTTATGAGGATAGATATAGTGGTGGAATGCCTGCTGCTTTTGCTGGGGATGAGCGCACGACTCTAAAACTTCCAACTCTTGGGCCTTCGCCAGGAGCTTTTCAAGGCTCCCTTACAGGTAAGGATTATATATTACAGGAATTTGGAAATACGGATCTCTTACCTGTAGATACGACTGATCCATCAACTTACGAAGACTACCAACAACTTACTCGTCAAGCTGCATTTGATAGGTTGCTTCAGCCGATGAGTATCTGTGCTCGTGAAATGTCTTTAGATATAAGGCCAGATGCGCTTCCAGGACCCGATGTGCAGATCTTTACGGCCTTACCAAATTTTTATGATTTAACTACTAGTGTTGCTCCATCGACTCAGTGTGCTGACCCAACTAAACATCAGATACCAACTTTAGATAGGAATTTGCTGAATTTTATTTTTAGATCTAGCCCCTCTTGGGCTCCAGTTACTAATAACTCCCTTGATAGTGCAAACCCACCTAAGGATTTTCCAGCATCTGTAAATATTAGATCAGGGGACTGCTTTGGTGATCAAAGAAGCAACACTGTTGCAGTTTTAAATGATAATAAAGATTCACTATGGCCGAATCCTAACCCATTATCTCCGACCAGTGGTCCATTCAATAGCCCATGTTATGAACCTCCGTTCACAGATGGAAAAATGCCTGCATGGATGGATAGAGATAGGATCAATGCAACCCCAAACCCGTTTGTTGCCGGCTGTTCTACGACGGGCTTACCTACAGGCGAGTGCTATAACAGAGATGAGGTAACTACTAATTACATTACGGATCCGTATAGAATTTGTCCTGATGTAACAACTCCTGGAGCGATGGAGAATACGCTGGATGCTACTAATTTAAACGTTGCAAGTGCGATGTCTACAATTAGGGCAGGGGGTTTCTCTAAATCAGGGTACGGTATTTTGGACACAACTGATGACTCTAACCTCGTAACAGGAGCTCGAAGTTTATATTTGGGGTCTGTTGAAAGCAGTAACGTGTACCCAAAGCGTGAGTACACAACTACAGATTCATTGAGCTCTGGTGCTTTGCTCAATATGTATAATGTCTTTTCAAATACAACATTTGTGCCCGAACCAGAGAAAGTAAAGCGGGTCGCGGTTATTTTTACAAATGGATTGATAGAGCTAAGCCTATATCAGGTATTAAGAGATACATTTCATGGGGCTTGGTTTCCACCTCCTCCGACTCCAGATGTGTTATCTGTAAATGCCGGAGCGCTCGCTGATAACCCAGATCCTGTGCCTTTTTTCCGCTCTATTAAAGAAACCGTGCAGATGGCTCATCGGATGGTGGATGAAGGGATTGAGGTGGTCGTTGTGCTAGATGATTACCCATTAAACAGCACTGACGAGAATAAAAAGAAGGTTTTAATTGATGGGCTAAAGCCACCGTTAGCTTCTGTAACTCCTGATGCTAATACTTATCGATATGCAATGTGTAAGGATTGCACGACATTTGGCCTAGCTTGTAACACGCCATTAGATGGAGAACCTAACTTTACAGTAGTAAATCCAGATCTGTGTATTAATGAGCCTATTAGAGAGGGAATTACCCTTGTGCATATTACAAAGAAATATGCAGGACTTGGAAATGAAACTTACTCACAATATAAGGACAGATTATTTAAGCGTGTAACAATTGAGCTTAATCGTGTCATCAATAGATTCGATATAAGTAAATAAGAACCTCAAAAAACCATCTAAGAAAAAACACCATTTTTGTCTAAGAAATCATTTTAGCTGGATCATTTAAGCGATTGATTCCTTTATAGAACTAATCTGTTCAGTGACTACGTACCCTAACCCCACCTCTCAAGTGGGAATAGAAGTTGCTTTGCTCTCTAAACGACAGCTTCTTTGTATTTTAGTAAGAGCTTAAAAGTTTAAAAGAAAGGTTGTTTTGGGTGCTTTGTTATGAATAAACATATTCTCGCCTTTGGTGCTTGTTTACTAACTTTCACAAGCCTAGCTAACGCGCAGTTATCAAGTGAACCGGGATTACCAGATGTTGGTCCCCTGTTTGCTGCAAGTAGCAATACTGATACCTGTACAGTTCTTGATCCTCCAGGTCCAAATTATGTTGATGTCTCAGTTGGTACAGCAACATGTACTGGTGGCTCGGATCCTCAGACTGGGATTTTATTAGAAAACACTAGCATAGCTGAAATGGGTGCGACCCAAGCTATCTGGTCAACCGTTGCTACTTCTGGAGTTGAATGTGACCCTGGTTATTTGTTACCGGGTGCAGTTATTCCTGGAGAGGAACTCGACGGAGGAAAGCTAGTAGCGTTAGCAGATGACTTTCTTTCTAAGATGGTAGATATTCAGAACCCTTACATCTGTAAAGAGGCAGAGGCCATCACACAGGGACCAGGTTCTGCTTCAAATTGTTACCATGCTAATGGTCACCTTGAGAAAATTGTAACCGGGATTACTTACGGTATCATTAGAAGAAACCTTGACCCGTCAAATCCACTTTTTCAAGATCCAATTTCGCTTGCAAAAGCTGTTGGGCCATACACAGCTTGTCCAGATTGGGGTTGCGTTAAGTCGATGTTTAACTTCCTTTTAGCTGCAATCTGTAACCTGTATGAGATCGGAGATAAAGTAGATCCTATTACTGGTCAAACTATTATTGACCCAGGCACAGGATTACCGGTGCAGACTACGTACTGTAAGTATCCTGACACCATCGCTGGACCTTGGACTTTGCATAAAGACACTACATTGCATCCACTTTCAAGCGCTCACCCAGCTAAAGTTTTTAGCTACGAAGCTTGGGCCGGTTCAGGACAGGTTTTTGGTGAAGTCGGAATGAAAGAGTTCATTGAGGTTCTTTATGGACCGATTGGAAGCTACACAGTTGATGCTAGCTACAACCCAATCTTTCCTTCAACCGCTTTGTGTCATCGGGATGCCACTGGAAAGCTTCATAATGTTGAGAATGTGATTGGACTTGGGACAACTATTAGTCCGATTACTGGCCAACCTTTAACATTATCAGACCCGTTTACAAAGATGGTTCTGCTCGCGTTCGATATGTATTGCGGTAATGCTCAATAATTTTAGAGGTTCAAAGATGAAGAGAATAGCAATGAAAACATTATTAAGAAATTCTTTCCTGGCATGCACTATCGTAATGGGCCTATCAAACGTAGCAGTTGCTGAGTGGTCTATCTTCTCCGTGCTGTCAAAGGTTGATAACTCAGGTAGTGCTGGTCAGTGTATCTATGGCGCTGGGACGCCTACAGCTACACTTTTGAGCTGTGATCCTGGGCTAAATGATAAGATATACTATGAGACTAAGTATCGAACTGCCGCACTTCAGCTTGATAATATGTTTTGGTGCGCAGCGGGAAATCCATTAGATGCATTTGAAGTCTATGGAGCCTTTCGATTCGCAGAGCTAATTAGACACGGTTCGTTTGTTAACCCGGATAATTTCTCAGAGACTCTTAAGCATCCTATGAATCGCCTAATCTGGGCTGCTATTGATCACTATAATAACAAGCAAGCTGCATTACTTGGACTTCCTGCTGTTGCGCCAGGAACCGCAGAAGCAGCTAACGACGAAATGTTTGAAGACGTTCTTAGTCTAGTCGTGTTTGAAGCCCTATACGGTTATGTCTGTAAAGGAAGCTTCTTTGCGATGTTTGATTATATAGCATCAAATTCAGCTACGTTAGGAGCACTTTCCTCTACTACGTTGGATCATGTTAGTGAAGCAGTAGCGATGATTACAGCAACAGTTGCTGATAAGAACGACGCTGCTAATCCAAGTGGACCTTGTGTAGCTGGTGATCCAAACTACATTGGTTCAGATGCTGCTGATTTGGTTTGTTAGTTTTAAAGATAAGAAGGTTTGCTATGAAGAAGAGAATAATTTTAGCCTCAGTTTTTGCCTCGCTCCTAGTTGCTCCAGCTGCGAATGCAGAGTTCAGCAACTGCTTTGTGAAAGGTGTTTATGGGCTCCTTGACCAGATTATCCAGGGAGATCATCATCTTAAGCTGGGGGAGGTCGAAAGCTTTGACCTGAGTAACTTAGCAGCAGCGATTAATAATGTTCAAAATTCTATCGATAATGGTTGTGACTCTACCGTTGGCCAGATAGAGAAAAGAATAAAGAAATTGCAATTTCAAGCTAAGAAAGCAGCAATCACAGCAAGCTCGACTCAGATTGCAGCTACTACCTCTCTGACTGCCTCAGTTGAGCAGGTAAGTACTAGCTCAAGAGATTTAAGCTCAAAGGAATCTGTAGAGACAAGTGCAATGCCTGGACCTGATGGGTTATCAGAGCCACAAAGACTTGATGCTTCAGGAGATGCTCAGATCGAACCTTCAATAGATGAGGGCCATACAGCTGAAGCTCCTGATACTAATGATGGCGAGCTTGGTAAAATCAAGACAGAGATTGCAAATCTCCAGAACTTACTTAATCAAAAGAAGCTGGTTAAGCAGCACTATGCCAAGATTCTTCCTGCCTTGGTTACAAAGGCTAGAATTCTTGAGAAGTCTATTCAGGTATTAAAAGAGGTTAATCTGACCGTAGAGCCACCTAAGCCTACAGACAGAGTTGTGACTATTGATACTGTTGTTACAACTGAAGCCTCAGGCGGGCATGAATTACAGTTAAAGGAATTCTAGTTCAGACCTGATTAAAGATACTTTTTGATTGCTCACTAGCACACTTTAAGGTGTGCTAGTGCTATTTTTTCTTACTCCTTCCTTTTAGTCGCGCTTCTTTAAAAACTCAATTTGAATAAGAACTGTTCGTATTTTTAACTAATATTAATTTTAGGTGGATCAGATAAGTACTTGAGTCGCTTCAATAAAGCATCATTTTGGGGACAAGTAAGCAAATTGTTATGGCACGCTGGGGAATAAATGTTGCACGAAATCTCAAATAACTTTGGATATCGGCTTTTCGTGTTGGGTGCAGAAAGTCGTTTTTTAAAATCGTTGTTTGGGAGAGTTACAATGCTCAGCCACTTTAATAAGTTCCTAATTTTAACATCTGCTTCAGCAGTGTTCTTTATCTCTACTGCTTCTGCTCAAGCTGGACTGTTTCCACCAAGAAGAGTTTTAACAAGCAATGGACAGACAGACTCATGTACAGTTGGAATGGATGCTTCATCTTTCCTTACCCCTGCTTATGCTACGATGGGTGAGTCTGGTCAGTGTGAAGGAACACCAGAGCCGATAACTGGCTATGTCCAAAACAGTGCAGTTGCTCTTCAGTTCGAAGAGTCTGTTTGGTACTCATTCAACGACGACCCAGGATTCAACGGAACTTGTGCAATTGGTCAACCGCAGACAGCTGCTCAGGTGTTCTCTCAAATTAACGAGATGAACAAAAGAATCTTTGTTCAGAACTATAATTCTCAGACCTGTCCTGAGGTACATTCCTTACAGGATGGCCAAGCTCTTCCAGGTTGTGAAGCGATACCGAATATATACAGATTTGGATTTAATTTACTTTACGGTCATCATCGTGGATATGATGCTGCTCAGTTAAACGCTCAAGGCGGTGGATGCCCTGCAGGCGACCAGCAATGTATTGATGATTTAGCTGACACTTTTACCGTAACTATCTGTCACATGTTTGAGACAGATAATAACCAGAGTTCTCCAACTTATGGACAGATTTTGTGTAAATTTCCTGATGTTTACTGGGCCTTCTTTGCGATGGCTTTCATTGATCAGAGTTGGCAGCAGTATCCAATCTCTCCAATTGTTACTACTTTGTTAACTGAAGCATACGGTTCTGTTCCAGCAATGGCACCATCTCCGAGTGACTTCTTTTACTATGATTATAATACTAGTAGATTTCCTAACGTAGATGCTTACCTTTTGGCGAGTGCAAATGGACCTCTCGGAACTGGACCATACGTAATCGGGTCTCCATTAGATAACTACATTTATAATCATGTGCTTAAGCGTCTAACTGGGATGTTTTAATTTTAGGGTTTTGTTTGGAGTTGTTATTATGAAACGTGTTGTAAGAAATGCTCTCTGCTTAGGAATTAGCACCTTAACCTTAACTTTCTCAGCCCTAGCTACGGGACCGGATGTTTTAGGAGTGTTAAATGACTACACAAACTCAGGTTCTACTAGCCAATGTACTTACGGTTTAGGTCAGCCTTATCAAAGTCTCGAAACTTGTGAGCAGATGGCAGAAACAGTTGATTATACAGTTAGAGAGATAATCAACCGAATTCAGTTTGGAAGCCCTGCATACTGTGTCCCTGGTAATCCAATTCATGGAGTATATGCACTCGGTTTTCATGAGATGTTAAACACAGTAATCAATAAGAAAGTCGTTGACCCAACCGATCCTACCAAGGCTCTTGATCACGCACTTTTAACATTCACGCTTAAAACTGCATTTACTCACTTTGGACATCCTGCGGGTTCTACCATTGATGATTTAACCGACAGTGAGAAGACTGATTCGCTTAGCTTTATCTTTTCAGCAGAAGACTACGCTATGACTACAGGTTCATGTATTCAAGCAAGTCCATTTAGAATGTACCGCGCTATGTTTGAAGATACTACTTCTAACTGGGAAGCTAGTATTAACAATGGAGCTGTTGTCAGAGCAATGTTAAATACTGCTTTTACAAGTGACCCATGTACGCCTGGCGCAGTTCACGCTATGGATCCTGAGAATCTAAGTTGGTTGTGTGATCCTATCCCAGCATCAGGCGTTTAAGATTTATAAGGTTTTTGAAGGAGTTGTTATGAAAGTCAAAACTTACTTTTTAGCTTCACTGGTTAGTTTAGGGTTTGTCGCAAATGCAAATGCTCAAAGTCCTCAGATTAGCCAATGTATCGGGATGGCTCTAAGAGCAGTAAACGTTGCTAAATTATCTCTGCAGTTCTCTGCTCAGATGTCACAAGCTGATTTTGATACATTAGAGAGCGCTGAGGATATTTACAATGATTGCGTAAATCCTCCTCCTCCAGGTGTTTGCTTCTCTTCTCTTAGTAGCTCAACGAGGCTTAAGATAGTTACTATTTCACCTGCTCTAATTTCAGGACCTGCTCCACTCCCAGCTCCATTAGCTGGAGTTTTAAAGAGGTTTATTTTAGGTGGAGTATGTATGACTCAGTCATTAACTCAGCAGGTATTAGGAGTGCGTTTGCCAACAACTCCGACGCCATCTGCTCCTATAATTTCAGCTCCAGCAAAATCTGCTAGTGCAGCAGGAAAAATCTCTAAGAGAAAGCTTAGAAAAAGAAAAGCTAGAGCTATTCGCGCTTTGAGAAGATACGAGCGCCAAAGAAGCAAAGCTCCTCAGGCGCTTGCTGCACGAGGTGAGGAATATGAACTAAATACTGCTGTGCTAAGTTCAAAAGTTAACACTAAGCTTACAGCTATCTCAGAAGAGGTGGTTCAGGTGCTGAACGAACAGGAAGGAAACTCACTAACTGCAGCAAATCCAATACTTCTTGAGATTGGAAAGTCCTTCGTTGCTGAATCTGGTAGACTGGCTAAGTCAATTAAAGCGCTTAAGTTAATTAAATCTGCGGGGCCTGACATCGATGATCCGATTGTTGATGGAACAGATGGTCACAGCACAGAGACTGATCTTCATGCGAATGAGACTGCGCCTCTAGCAGAATTTGGTAACGATATTGTTCATGCACCACTATAGTGCGGCATGAAACTTGAATAAGATAGAATAGATATATTTTTGGATGGGTTGTTTATGTCTGTATCTCTAAGAAAAATTCGTAGAAATGAAGCTGGAATCAGCATGATGGAAGCTGGCATGGTTATGGCGCTTCTAATCGGAATAGGATTACCCTCAGCAAAGAGTACTTATAAACTTCTTGCGACGACTCAAAGCAAAGTTATTCAGCAGCAGGTACATGATGTTGCGAAAGGATACACTAGTTATCCAGGAGCTGCTTGGTCTTCGAAGTATAAAAAGCCTCTGAAGGAAAGTCCAAATGAGGCGGATCCGCGTGCTCAAGAGATAGTTTACCCGGTTGGGAAGATTTAGCTCGCAAAGATTTTTTGGGTAGGTTGTTGTGAATAAGGGTAGTAAAAAAAGAATTGAGAACGAGAGAGGTTCGTATTTGCTAAGTGTAGCAGGTAGTATTTCAGTTCTCGTCTTTTTAGTCTTCGGTGCCATCGATTTCGTTACTTACTCTAAATACACATCAGGTGCTCAATGGTTAGCTATCATTGCTGCTCGCATTAGCATGGCTGAAGTCGTAAATGATGGAAACCTTACCGCTCCAAATGCAAACCAACTTAAGCTCCCAGTTAATTCTACTAGCTACGGCTACTTAAGATCTTTTTGCACAAATCCAAGTAAGCTTGATCAGCAGATAGCTAAAACAGTGAATTTGGTTCTAGGTGAAGCTGATAGACTCTTTGATGATAAAATTAAGACTGCATTTGAGTGGGATGGACAGATTAGTAGTCTTAAAGAGGGTGAGATAGTGGTTCTACCTAGACAATGCCAAGATCCAACGGCCGCTCCAATCTCAACCAATAAGCAGGGGGAAAACTGTGAAATGGACACTCTCTGCATGCAGTGGGACGTTTGTGTGAAATCACCAACAATATTACTGCCATCTCAGCTGCATTGTGCTGCAGTAAGCTCAAAGAAGGTAGGGATACCTACTAGCATCTAAAATAAAACAATGTCTCGGATTAAATAATTTCCTTTCTTTTCATAACTTCATTTTCAAGATAGATAGACTTCTATTCAAAGGAAGATTTTTTTCCTATATATAAAAGGAAGCTTTCATTGAATCTTGGATAACAAGATATTTATCCGTGGTTGAGTCCGTGTTTTCCGGCTTTGACTTCATAGAAGTTGAGCAGTATCTTGCCGGGCTGAGACACCAGGAAATAAGTCATAGGCATGAAAAATAATAGATACACATTATCTCTGAACCTACTTCTTTTCGTTTTTTCATTCTTATTAGTTACATGCTCTAGCCTTATGGCTGAGGAAGGTAAGGGTGCAACTGTCGAAAAGCCTAAGTTGGATCTAAGGGCCGGCGTTTGGAACAATGGACAAGCCGCTCCTTGGGATTTCCACATCATTGATCACTACAGATATTTTAACTTTCCTGAGAGAGCGCGTGGCTACAAGCCTGAGCAGCCAATAAAATTCAGTCATAAGCTGCATGCTGGAGATCTCAAGATGGAATGTCAGTTCTGTCACCACACAGTTGCTAAAAGTGAGTTTGCTGCAATTCCTGAAGTTGAAGTTTGTATGGGTTGTCACTCTCAGCTGGTAAATACAGAGGCTACTCAGAAATCTGAAGAGATTAAAAAGTTAAAAGAATTTCACGAAAAAGGTGAGCCGATTCCATGGCAAAAGGTACATGTAATGCCAGACTACGTTCGCTTTACACACAAGCGACACGTCAAAGCGGGCGTTGCTTGTCAGGAGTGCCATGGACAGATGGACAGTATGGAAGTAGTTGAACGCGCAAGCTCAATGAAGATGGGCTGGTGCGTAGGCTGCCACCGAGAGAAAGGTACCAGCATCGATTGTGCTGTCTGCCATAAATAGCCTAGGCGAAAGCGAGGAATCTCCCGGTTGGGAGTTTGGAAAAGTTTTTGTGTGAAGTTTGAAAAGAAGAAAGTTACGATAATGGAAGAAAAAAAACATACTCTCTCTAGAAGAACCTTCCTCAAAATAGTGGGGCAGACTTCGGTTGTAGGTGCTGTTGGTTGTGGTAATAGCTCTGCGCAAAAAGTTCTTCCACTGGTTAAAGGCTCTGAGGATACCATACCTGGAAAGTCTGTTTGGTTTAATACGACCTGTACAGAATGTGATGCTGCTTGCGGGATACAAGTTAAAACTCGTGACGGAAGAGCAATTAAAATTGAAGGAAACCCTGATCACCCGATTAATAAAGGTGGTGTTTGTGCAATTGGACACTCAGCGCTTCAGAACACCTATGACCCAGATAGAATTAGACAGCCTTTAGAGAGAGCTGATGATGGAAGTTATAAGCCAGTCAGTTGGAAAAAAGCTTACGCTGCAATCGCAAAAGGTCTTAAGGCAAAAGGGCAGAAAGCTTACTTAGGTAGTTCACAAACAGGAGCGCTCTCTGCTCTACTTAGTGATTGGTGTAAGGCTTTTGATCTAACTCAGATTGATTATTCTGGTGTAAGTAATGAGGCTGAAGCAAAAGCTGCTGAGCTAGTTTTTGGAAGCTATGGCATTCCTACATATCATTTTGATAAGGCCGAAGCGGTTCTTAATTTTGGAACTGATTTCTTAGAAACTTGGGTTTCTCCTTGTGAATATGCTCGTGGTTGGGCTGATACGCGTCGAAGTAATAAGCCTTGTCGAGTTATACATGTAGAACCTCGTCTTTCATTAACGGCTGGTAACGCTGACACTTGGCTACAGTCAAATCCTGGAACTGAGGTTCAGGTTGCATTAGCAGTGCTCAAGGTCCTAGTTGAAAGGGGACAACGTGGCGGAGCAGATGCAGGTACTATTGAACAGATCAAAAAACTAACTGAGCATGTTACTGTCGAATCTGCTGCGTTAGCGAGCGGAGTATCGTCTGAAAAGATCTTAATTGCTGCTGAACATTTGATTAACGCTAAGCGTTCAATCGTTTTAGCAGGTGGCGCTTCTACCGCGACTTCAAATCCATTGCCTTTAATGGTTGCAGCAAACTTGATGAACCTTGTGCTTGGTAATGTTGGGCGCACTGTTAATATCGCTAGCTCCAGAAAGCCTTCAAGCAACTCTTTAGACGAAGTCTCTAAGCTTATCTCAACTATGCAAAAGGGTAAGTTAGAGGTTCTTTTTATTGATGGCTCAAATCCAAGCTTTAACTTGCCACCAAGTTTTGATTTCATTTATGCACTGAAGAAAGTTCCATTAATTGTTAGCTTTGCTAGTCATATGGATGAAACTACAGGTGCTGCTCATCTTATTTTGCCAACTCATACAGCACTTGAAAGTTGGGGTGATGCAGAGCCATTACCGGGAGTGCATAACCTAATTCAGCCGACTATGAAACCTGTCTTCGATACGCAAGCCTTCGGTGATATCTTATTAGCTTCAGCTGATAAGGCTGGTAAGAAGATGGGAGAAGATTTCCTTTCGTATCTAAAAGATGCTTGGCAAAAAGTTCATGCTAATGCGGCAACAGGCAAGAGCTTCAAAAATTTCTGGCTTGAGTCTGTAGAGCGTGGCGGGTTTATTCGTCGTGTTAGTGCAAATTCAACTGCGCAGGTTAGCAGTAAAGCGTTTGCTCTTGATTTCTCTTCTGCTCATTTTGAAGAGAAGGATGGCCATACATTAGTTCTATATCCGTTCCCATCTGTTAGAAGTTTTGATGGAAGGGCTGCGAACAGACCATGGCTTTCCGAGATTCCAGATCCAGTTTCTCAGGTTGCATGGGATAGCTGGGCTGAGATTCACCCAGATTCAGCTAAAGCTCATGGGCTTGCTCAGGGCGATAAGGTCACAATTCGAAATCACTATGGTGAGATAACAGTTAACGTTTTAATTAACCGTTATATCCATAAAGACATTATTGCAGTGCCAATTGGTCATGGCCATACGGGTTATGGTCGCTTTGCCAAAGGAATTGGCGGTAATGTGATGCAACTTTTACCAGCTCTTGCTTCAAAAGATGTTGGCGCAGTTTCTCTTCTTTCAACAAAAGTTAATGTTACGCGTGGTCGTGGCAAAGGTGACATCGTTAACCTTCAGGGTAGCGATTATCAGATGAATAGACACCTTGCTAGGACAGCAGCTGTTGCAACTGCAGTGCATGCAACAAATGGACATGCTGAAGGGCATGATGCTCACGCAGATGAATCTCATGGAGAGAGCAATGGCCATGGAGGGCACCATGAACCTAAGCAGATGTACGTACAACGTGAACACCCATTATATAAATGGGGGATGGCAGTTGATTTAGCTGCATGTACAGGTTGTTCTGCTTGTGTAGTTGCTTGTTATGCCGAGAACAATATTCCGTGCGTTGGTAAGAAGGTAGTGAGCCAAGGAAGAGAGATGTCTTGGCTTAGAATCGAGCGATATTATGGAGAAGCTCCGAGCGAAGAGTTGAGCGTTAACTTCATGCCGATGATGTGTCAGCAGTGTGGTCATGCTCCATGTGAACCGGTATGTCCAGTTTATGCAACTTACCATAACGAAGAGGGTTTGAACGTGATGGTTTATAACCGTTGTGTTGGAACTCGATATTGTTCAAATAACTGCTCTTATAAAGTTCGTCACTACAACTGGATACAGGTTGATTTCCCTGAGCCTTTGAATTGGCAGCTCAATCCAGATGTCACTCCAAGAAGTGCTGGTGTGATGGAGAAATGTACCTTCTGCTTACAACGTATTAACGAAGGTAAAGATAACGCAAAAGATCTCGGTAGAAAGGTTCGTGATGGTGAGATTAAGCCTGCTTGTGTACAAAGCTGTCCAACACAAGCGCTTACCTTTGGTGATCTAAACGATCCTCACAGTGAGGTAAGCAAGAGAGGTCGCGATAAGCGAGCTTATAAAGTGCTAGATCATCATCTCAACACTCAGCCTGCTGTAAGCTATTTAGAAAATATTAAGTATGAGGAAGTGTAAGCATGGCGACTGATGCTACAGAACCAAAACAAGTTACATACGCTAGAGTAAATGAGCTGGTGCTCAATATGCTCAAGCCGCCAAAGGGTGGCTGGTATTGTCTCTTTGCGATGTGCTTTTGTGCGTTTCTTTGGGGATTTGGTTCATTTGTAAAACAGCTTCTAATGGGAATGCATGTTGCGGGAATTAACCAACCAATCTCCTGGGGTGTTTATATTACTAACTTCGTATTCTGGGTTGGTATTGCACACTCAGGCACATTGATCTCTGCGGTGCTTTATCTCTTCCGTGCTCGTTTTAGAATGCCGATATATAGACTTGCTGAAGCAATGACTGTCTTTGCAGTATTGACCGCTGGTCTATTTCCGTTGATTCACGTGGGCCGTCCTTGGTTTGCTTACTGGTTGTTGCCATATCCAAACGAAAGAGCATTGTGGCCAAACTTTCGTTCGCCACTTCTTTGGGACGTATTTGCGGTATCAACTTACTTAACTGTTTCAACCACGTTTTTTATTGTTGGGCTTATTCCAGATATCGCGGTTGCCCGTGATAAGGCTAAAAGCTTTTTCAGAAAAACTCTTTACAGCATTACATCGCTTGGATGGACGGGTAACCATAAGCAGTGGAAGCACTACATGTCTGCATACCTTTTCTTTGCAGGCCTAGCTACACCACTCGTTGTCTCTGTTCACAGTGTTGTATCTTGGGACTTTGCGATGGGTAACGTCCCTGGGTGGCACGCTACTATTTTCCCACCTTACTTCGTTGCTGGTGCGATCTTTTCAGGGGTAGCGATGGTTCTGACCCTGATTATTCCACTACGTAAGGTTTTTGGACTTGAAGAGTTAGTTACGCCATTTCACTTTGAAGGGATGGTTAAGCTTATCTTGCTTACGAGTGGGATAGTGACTTACGCATACTCTACAGAGTTCTATATAGCTTGGTTTAGTAATAACCAATTTGAGAAATACCAGTTTTGGTTTAGGCCTTTTGGTGAATTTAAGGCTGCATTTTGGGGAATGTTTTTCTGTAACTGTCTAGCTCCTCAAACGCTGTGGTTTAAGAGGTTACGTTCAAACATCACTTACCTCTTTATTATGTCGATCATTATTAATATTGGAATGTGGCTTGAGCGGTTCAATATCATCTTTACCTCTTTATCCAGAGAATTCATCCCAGCTATGTGGGGTAGTTACAACTTCTCATGGGTAGAAGCAGGCATCACTGTTGGTGCATTTGGATGGTTTGGAATGTACATGTTGTTGTTTATTAAGTTTTTTCCATCAGTAGCAATTTGTGAAATCAAAGAGCTATTGCCACCTCCAATGCGAAATAAAGAAGCGGCTCATTAGTTATGATAGGTGCTGAAAAAATGTCAGGAAGCAATGTTGTCGTCGGTGTTTATACATATCTTGATGATGTGCTAAACGCCGTTGAAAAGATAAAAGAAGCCGAGCTTGATTATAGAGTTTTCTCTCCTGTTGCTCGCCATGAAATTGAAGAGGTTACTTTTCCTGAGAAAAGTAATGTTCGTAGATTTACGTTAACGGGTGGAATCCTAGGTTGTACTTTTGGATTCGGTCTAGCAATTCTTTGCTCGCTTGACTGGCCGATGCGAGTAAGCTCGAAACCTATTGTTTCAATTCCAGCATTCTTTCCTGTTGGGTATGAATGTACAATTCTGTTTGCCGCTTTAGCTACTATGCTAGGGATTTTACACTTTTGTCGTTTGCCTGATCTGCTTAGAAAAGTTGGATACGATCCTCGCTTTAGTGAAGATAAGTTCGGCTTGGTTGTCGGTTCGACACATGAGCAATTAGATGAGATTCAGCAATTCCTAAAGGAGAGCGGTGCTGATGAAGTTGACGTGCGGGAGGCTTTATAGAATGAAGAGAGCATTACTAGCGTTGTCTCTGTTGATTGCAACTGATGCACTTGCGCTACCTTTTAACTCAGACATGGTGAATATGCCCTCTCTAAGCAGTGGTCAAATTAGCCGTAGTCTTCCTGAAGATAGTGTAGCAATTGGTTCTTTAGCAGACAGGGTTGAGTCAAAAGATGAGGCTCTAAACCTTAAGAACCCAAATGATTCGCATGATAAAGAAGCTCCTTTGAGAGGAGAAAGGCTTTTTAGAGTTAACTGTATGCCTTGTCACGGTTCTTATGATGAGAAGGCAGTTAACACACCTGGTGAAGTAGCCAAGCGTGCAATAATGGCTGGGCCTGATATTGCTAATGAATATTACGCCACTAAACCAGATGGTCTTTTTTATGGAACAATCCATTTCGGTGGATTAGCGGTGATGCCACGAGTTGGGTGGAAGATTTCACCACAAGAAACATGGGATATTGTTTCTTATATTCGTGAGCTGCAACAAGCTAGAAAGAAGAATTCATAAGAGCAGGAAATAGATATGTCGCATTCAGAATCAGCACCAATAGATGTAAAAGCAGTTGCTAAGTCTGAGCCTGTAAAGTTTAGCGCAGGTTTCAGCAAGTTGCTTAACTTGTATCTGCTTATCGGAGTGCTTACCGCAGCTTACGCTTTGATCTTTAGTGATGCGAAGCATATGTGGGGAGCAATTTATACTAATATCGTTTATTGGATGGGAATTGCTGCAGGTTCTGTGATGATCGCAGTTATTATGCAGGTAGTGCATGCAAAGTGGGCTCCTCCAGTTAGAAGAATTGCAGAAGCAGGGATTAGTTTTCTTCCTTTTGCCTTAATGCTTTTATTGACCTCTTATGCTGGGAAAGAGCAGCTCTTTTTTTGGGGCCATTCGCCAATGCCAGGACGTGAGTGGTGGATGCAACCGACCTTTACTTACGCCAGAAACATACTTTTCCTAGCTTTTCTATTTTTGCTTTTTAGAAATTTCGTTGGTCTAGCTTTAAGACGTGATATCGGGATTGCTAAGGAAGAGGCAGGTGAGAATTCTCGTTGGGCTAGTTTTCATTACGCTGGGTTCATTAAGAAATGGAAAGGTGCTGCTGAAGAATCTTGCGAGATTGAAGGCAAGTTAATCGTCTGGGCCCCGATCTTAGTTGCTTTGTATGCAGTTATATATTCACTGTTCTCCTTTGATATGATCATGGGAATGGATCCGATCTTCTTTTCCAACATGTTTGGTGGATTCGTTTTTATTGGAAATATTTATGCAGCGTGGGCGATGTTGGCTCTCTGGGTTATTTGTATGCGTAATTCAAGTGATGATTATGCTGAGATGGCAGGTAGAGATAAGTTGCACGATATTGCAAAGCTAACTTTTGGTTTCTCTATTCTTTGGGCCTATCTGTTCTTCTCGCAATTCTTACCTATTTGGTACGCTAACATGCCTGAAGAAACTCAGTGGATGATTCTACGTACTAGAGAAAATCCATGGCGTTTAGTTTCATGGGCCGCATTTTCAATGTGTTTCATCATCCCATTTATCACATTGCTTAGCCGGGATGTTAAAAGAACACCATTAACATTGGGAATTGTCGCTAAAATTATCTTGATTGGGCTTTGGCTTGAGCGCTACGTGTTAATTATGCCTCAACTTAGTCCAGATCATATTCCGTTTAATTTGCTTGAAATTGGCTTTTTTATCGGAATCGGTGGCATTTACGGACTTAGTATTAAGTCATTTTTGGAGAAATATCCAATAGTTGCATTGGGAGATCCCGCTGTAAAAGAGGCGCTAGCACACTAATATAATATTAGGGTTGCTGGCTTGCCTTTGATAAACATTTCAGCTACATTCCACCTTCGATTTATTTAGTGAAATCTATCGCTTAGATTTGAAACTCGGAGCAAATAATGGCAGTTCCAAAGAAGAAAACTTCCAAGATGAAGAAACGGCAGAGACGCTCTCATCACGCTCTTACTCCTCAGTATGGCATCATATGTTCAAACTGTGGTGAGCCTGTGCAACGTCATAGAGTTTGTTCTGCTTGTGGTTACTACAAAGGCAAGCAAGCACTCGAAGTATCAGACAGTTAGTCTGAAGACATCTGTTTCTTAGCACATTAATTTAATGAATAACTCACAGCTACCTGCAGTTACCCTGTCAGCTCCTGTGGCGTTAGACGCTATGGGGGGAGACTTCGGTGTTGAGGTTTGCGTTGAAGGAGCTGTGCTCGCTGCTAAAGAGATGTCAATTGCATCTATTCTTGTTGGTGATGAAAGCAAGATAAGAGCGGCCCTCAAAAATTTTAAAGCTGAAAACAATCCTCTTTTAACAGTCTTTCATGCGTCTGAAGAAATCCAGATGGAGGAAAGCCCATCTGTTGCGATTAGGCGAAAAGCAGATTCCTCAATTCGAAGAGCCTTTGAACTTGCTAAGCAAGGCAAAGCTTCCGGTGTCGTTAGTGCTGGAAATACCGGAGCTGTTATGGCTGGAGGTTTGTTGGTGCTTGGAACGTTACCTGGAATTGCACGACCCGCTATCGCTTCATTAATACCTAAAGTTGGTGATGGAACACCAACTGTTTTGCTTGATGCAGGTGCCAATATCGATTGTCACGCTTATCAATTAGTTCAATTTGCCTTAATGGGCAGTCACTATGCTGAATCAGCCTTGGGCTGCACACGGCCTCGCGTTGGGCTTTTATCTAACGGTAGCGAAGCTTCAAAAGGTACTGATATTACACGCAGTGCTTATGTCAGTCTGTCTGAAATCAAGGCGATAAACTTCATCGGGTATGTCGAAGGTAATGATATCTCCCAAAATGTGGCAGATGTTGTTGTCTGTGACGGTTTTGAAGGGAATATCGTTTTGAAATCGATCGAAGGAGCTGTCGAGTTAGTTTTTGATACTATTCAGAGATATGTTCAAAAAACAGGACGTGGAAAGCTAGGGTTTTGGATAGCAAAGCCTATCTTAAAAAAGGTATTTCATGAAAGACTTGATCCTTCTGCGTATGGTGGTGCTCCTCTACTTGGACTTAATGGCAATGCGATAGTTTGCCACGGTGGTTCAAATAGTAGATCGATTATGAACGGAATTCGAATTGCACATAAATTTGCTCAAGAGGGCTTACTCTCACGCATAGCATCTGCATTAACTGATGTTGAGTTACAGGTTCCAGGTGCTTACGAAGATGGTATGTGGGGCAGAATGGGCCAGAGATTTACTAAACAAAAGAAAGATAAAAAAAAGCAGGCGGAAGCAAGCTCAAGTAAGTAAGGGAGATATTAAATGTTGAATGAACAGGTAGCAGTAGTAACTGGTGGATCTAGAGGAATTGGAAAAGAGATCTGTAAAAAGCTTGCTTCTTTAGGTGCGCATGTGTTTGTGAACTATAATTCAAGTGCAAGTGGCGCTGAAGAAACAGCTGCTGAGTGTAAGCAACTAGGTGGCAATGCAGATATTATCGGATTCAATGTTGCAGATAGCGACGCGGTATCTGAAGCCTTTGAAACAATTAAAAAACAGACTGGTCGTATTGATATCCTTGTGAACAATGCTGGTATCTCTAAAGATGGACTGTTTGTAAGGATTAAGGATGAGGATTGGGCTCAGACCGTTCAGACAAATTTAAGTGGCGCATTTTATTGCGCACGTGCAGCAGCAAAAGTCATGATGAAAGCACGCAGTGGAAAAATTGTTAACATTAGTTCTATTACTGCAGAGATGGGCAATCCTGGTCAGGTCCCATACATCTCATCAAAAGCAGGCTTGTTTGGTATGACAAAGGCCTTAGCTAAAGAACTTGCTTCTCGTAATATTAATGTAAACTGTATTACTCCCGGATTTATCGAAACTGAGATGACTGGAAACCTGCCAGAAGAGACCCAAATTGAGTATAAAAAAGCCATCCCGCTAGGTCGTTTTGGAGAAGCAAAAGAGGTTGCAGAGCTGGTTGCCTTTTTATCTAGCCCCGCTTCAGCATATATAACTGGGCAGGTAATAGGGATAAACGGCGGCATGTATATGTAACTGCCTGAGAATATTTGTAAAAATATTCGATTTTAGCCTAAATTCTTCTGTTGAAAATCTTCAGGTAATAACTTGCCTTTCAGCCTGATTTTAACTACTGTTTTTTTCTGTCCTGTCACGATTTGCTTAATGACATAGGGCAGATATGATTGTCTCGTTATTGCTGAATGCGCGAGCGACTTTTTTTAGAAACACATTGTAGGGAGATGATTCAATGTCGGATATAGCAGGACGAGTTAAGTCCATTATAGTTGAGCAGCTAGGTGTAAGTGAAGAGGAGGTTACTCCCGAGGCATCATTTATCGAAGATCTAGGAGCTGATTCACTTGATATCGTAGAACTAGTTATGGCACTTGAAGAGGAATACGACATGGAGATCTCTGACGAAGACGCAGAGAAGATCCAGACTGTACAAGATGTCATCTCTTACGTCGAAGAAAGAAAGAGCTAAGTTCTATTACAGATCTTTTAAATATTCCCCTCTTTAAGATGTATAATCTTGGAGGGGTTTTTTGTATTTTTCTACTATGACACACATAAAAAAAACCTTGCAGCAAGTTGACCCGCAGATCTTCAGTGCCTTGAAACAGGAAACTGAGCGTCAGGAGTATGGTATCGAGTTAATTCCAAGCGAGAATTTTGTCAGCGAAGCTGTCTTAGAAGCACTGGGCTCTGCAGCTACAAATAAATACGCAGAGGGCCTTCCAAAAAAACGTTACTACGGTGGGTGTCATGTTGTTGATGAGATTGAAGAGATTGCAATTGAAAGAGCAAAAAAACTCTTTGGTGCAGAGTTTGTTAACGTACAACCACATTCAGGTGCTCAAGCCAACCAGGCAGTTTTTGAAGCATTTCTAAATCCTGGCGACACCGTAATGGGGATGAGACTAGATATGGGTGGCCATCTCACTCATGGTAGTCCAGTGAATTTTTCTGGTAAGCACTTTAACGTTGTAGCTTACGGCGTTGATAAGAAAACAGGTTTGATTATTGAAGAAGAAGTCCTTGAATTAGCTAAAGAGCATAAGCCAAAGTTAATTATCTGTGGAGCTTCAGCCTATTCTCGAAAAATCGATTTTGAAATGTTTAGAAGAGCCGCTGATTCAGTTGGAGCAATTCTTCTTGCTGATGTAGCTCATTATGCAGGGCTGATAGCCGCAGGGGTTTATCCAAACCCTGTTCCGTATGCTGATGTAGTAACCACAACTACTCATAAATCTCTTAGAGGGCCTCGTTCTGGTATTGTAATGGGACGCAAAGAACATGCAAAAGTTCTTAATAAAGCAGTGTTTCCTGGCTTACAGGGTGGACCTCATATGCATACGATTGCTGCTAAGGCAGTTGCATTTCACGAGGCGTTGCAGCCTGAGTTTAAAGAGTATGCTGTAAATATTGTTAAGAATGCTCAGAGCTTAAGTGATAGCCTGATTGATGCAGGGTTTGAAATTGTTTCAGGTGGAACAGATTCGCATGTCATGCTCGTTGATTTAAGGCCTGTCGAAATTACTGGAAAAGATGCTGAAGAATGTTTAGATTTGGTTGGAATTACAGTTAACAAAAATGGCATTCCATACGATCCGCAGCCTTTTACAATTACTAGTGGTATTCGTTTAGGAACTCCGGCGATCACTACTAGAGGTATGGGAACTTCTGAGATGAAACAGGTTGCAGATTGGATTAGTCGAGCAATTAGCGCTCGAGGTGATGAAGCTGTTTATGCACAGATTAGATCTGAAGTTAAGGAGCTTTGTATGAAGTTTCCTCTGTACCGACATAGGCTATAGGTGAGAGATGCGCTGTACACAATGTGGATGTGAACGTTCTAATGTGATTGATTCTCGGAGTTCTCCCGATGGAATCAGGAGACGTCGCGTTTGTGCAGAGTGTGATTCAAGATTTACAACCTATGAGAGAATTGAAGAAACCGCTCCCTTGATAGTCAAAAAGGATGGTCGTCGAGAGTCGTTTGACCACAACAAACTACGAGCAGGGTTTATCCGTGCCTGTGAAAAAAGACCGGTTAGTATTGAAACAATCGATCGCGCTGTAGCAGATATTGAAGCGCGTTGCCTCGAGATGGATAAAAAAGAGATCCCAAGTATGTTAATCGGAGAGCTAGTCATGAGCGCTCTGCGAGAAATAGATCAGGTTGCTTATGTTAGATTTGCATCTGTCTATCGTGAATTTTCCGATGTCAGTCAATTTATGGACACCCTGCAGGGTTTACTAGAAAAAGAGCAGGTTGAGTTAAAATAGCGAATTCATCACTTCTGCTCGGATTAGAGTTACTCAAAAAATCCTGCTATATTCAGCCCCATGTTTTCAGGAATAGTTGAAGAATCAGCCACCGTTGTATCACTTAACACAGAGGATTTGCCTTACCGCCTAAGTGTGCGTAGTGCTCTCGATCATACTCAAACACAGCTTGGTGATTCGATTGCAAACGACGGGGTATGTTTGACTGTCGTGGGAATTGAAGGCGATCTCCTAGTTTTTGACGTAGCTCTAGAAACAGTCAGACGAACAACACTTGGTCAGCTTAAAGCTGGAGATCCTGTCCATCTTGAGAGATCCTTAAAGGTTGGAGATCGAATATCTGGGCACTTTGTTTCAGGTCATGTCGATGCGACGGCAGAGTTATTGAAAAGAGAGAAGGATGGTAACTACGATAAGCTTACGTTTAGCATCCCAACAAATCTCAGTGGTATGATTGCCGAGAAAGGTTCAATTACAATCGCAGGGGTATCATTAACTGTAGGCGAAGTTGAGGCCAATAATTTTTGCGTTTACCTAATTCCTCATACAACTGAGGTTACTAAATTCTCTAAGGTAGAGATTGGTCAAAGTGTAAATATTGAAGTTGATCTGATAGCACGTTACTTAAAGTCTTTATTAGATTCTCGATCACATGAATAACGTAAAGCTTTCACCAATTGCTGAAGTCATCGAAGATTATCGCCAAGGTAAAATGGTGATAATAGTTGATGACGCTGATCGTGAAAATGAAGGAGACGTTTGTCTCGCTACAGAGCATGTTACGCCTGAAGCTTTAAGTTTTATGATTGAGCACTCACGAGGATTAATCTGTGTTTCGATAAGTCGTGAGCTTGCCGAGAAATTAAATCTTCCTCCACAAAGTGATAATAACAATTCACGCTTTGGCACACCGTTTACTTTAAGTGTTGATCACAAGGATGTCTGTTTTAAAGGAATTACAGCATCTTCCAGAAGCTTTACGATGCAAAGGCTGATGGATCTTGATTGCAAAGAAGGGGATTTTGTTAGCCCAGGGCACGTTTATCCATTAGTAGCAAACCCGGCAGGTGTATTGGCTAGGCGTGGACAAACTGAAGGCTCGTATGACTTAGCAAGACTTGCTGGCTTAAAGAGCTCAGGAGTTATCTGTGAAATCTTAAATCCGGATGGAACGATGGCTCGCGGTGCACAGATAAATGATTTTGCTGAAAAACACTCACTTAAGATCACGAGCATTGAGGAGATAGTTAGGTATAGGATTGAAGAAGAGATCCTTATCGAAAAAGTTACCTCATCTCAGAAGGTCACAGATTACGGAACATTTGAAGTCTCTGTCTATCGAGACCATGTTGAGAACAAAGAGCATATTGCTCTTGCCTATGGAGATTTGAGTGCGGGAGTTCCACCACTAGTCAGAGTCCACTCAGAATGCTTAACGGGGGATGTTTTTGGTAGTCGTCGTTGTGATTGTGGGCCGCAACTTGATCAAGCTTTGCAGCAGATAGTTGAGCATGGGGTAGGAATCATTCTTTATCTAAGGCAAGAGGGGCGTGGTATCGGTCTTTCAAATAAGCTAAAAGCATATGAGCTGCAGGACAAGGGAAGGGACACTGTTGAAGCTAATATTGAACTAGGCTTTGAGGCCGATCTTAGAGACTTTGCTGTAGCAGCTAAAATTTTGCATTCCCTAAATGTAGGCTCAATTAGGCTCCTTACTAATAATCCCCGCAAGCTTGAGAGATTGGTTGAGCTTGGCGTCGAAGTGCTTGAGAGGTTGCCCGTTTTCGTTGAGCCAGATGAGTGTTCAAAACACTATCTTCAGACTAAAAAAGAGAAACTAGGCCACTTTCTATAGTTATTTCAGACATATAGTCCGAGCCTAATTCCCTGATTTTTATGGAATAATCATTCGAATTCTTATAGTATAGACAGCTCCTGGATAGGCGTTTCATAGTAGGTAACATGAATCCTCTCTGCTATCATAACGATCGTTGGGAGAGTTCTTTTAATAGGGAGCGTATGGCGAATGTCATAGTAGGGAAGTTAAACGCTTCAAACACAAAATTCGCAATTGTCGTCGCTAGATTTAATAGCTTCGTCACCAAACCACTACTCGAAGGAGCGGTCGATACCATTGTACAACATGGTGGAGACGAAAAAGATATTACAGTCGTTCACGTTCCTGGTAGCTTCGAAATTCCTATAGCCTGCAAATCTTTAGCTGAATCAAAAAAATATGACGCCATTATTACCATTGGTGCTGTCATTCGTGGTGACACGGATCACTACGACTATGTATGTCAGAATGCAATTTCTGGCATATCTCAGATCTCACTAGAAACTTCGACGCCAATCCTACTTGGCATAATTACAACAAATACCATTGAGCAAGCTATTGAACGCAGTGGAAGCAAAGCAGGTAACAAAGGTTCAGATGCTGCCATAGCTGCTATCGAAATGGTGCAAGTAATGAGAGGAATTAGTGGGGAAGCGAATAAGCTAAAAAAGGTGGCAGGATAGATATGGGATCAAGACGACAAGCACGAGAGCATGCACTTCAGGCATTATACCAATGTGAGGCTCTAGGTGAGCTGACGCAGGAATGTGTTGATTGGTATTTTCAAGCATTTCATGCGGATGAAGATGGTAGTGTTGATTTCGGAAAGCATGAGTTTGCGCGTATTCTAGCGCTAGGAGTTTTAGAGAACCTAGATACTATCGATAAAACTATCTCTGCGGCTTCCCAGAATTGGAGTGTGAGCCGAATGAGCCAAGTTGATAGAAATATTTTAAGACTTGGTGCCTTTGAAATTTCATTTCTTGAAGATATCCCACCAAATGTAAGCATAAACGAAGCGATTGAAATAGCTAAGCGATTTGCTTCGGATGATTCGCCTATGTTTATCAATGGTGTCCTTGATAAGGTAGCAACCGATGCTCGTCGTCGCAACGTTGACGTTGCTTGGAATAAAGCTATTAACGAATAGTCGGCCTTAATAAGCTTTTAGATTAATCTATCGATTGACTAGAAGTTGAAGTTCAGCAATCGACCAATCAAAGGATCTGTCGTGTCCTATTTGCTTTACTAGAATACACTGTGCAGTTATCTCTGAGTTGAATGGTAATTTCACTACACTTTGATATCCGTAGTACGGATATCCCTCTTTTGTATATCTTGTTGGTCCTTGCCATGATTTATACGCAAGTGCTTGGTTATAGTTCTCAAACTTAGCAGTATCAACCTCGGTACAGTCTCTAAGATAATCAACCTCAATGCCACGTGGAAAATCGCTACTGAAATCACCAACTGGCAATGCTAGTCCGAGAATAGGAGTTGGTTCCTTAAGTTTTAAATGAATCCACTCACTACCATCTTGGCCACCAGCCGTGTTTGACCAGCGCGTTTTAAAATCATCATCTTCAACTAAACTAAGCAAATCTTCATTATGCGAGGAATTTAGGGTGGCACCTATTTTATTAGGAGAGATTCTTTTGTATTTCTTGGCTTGAAAGTTCTTATCTAAGATGTGTGTGCCTCGTTCCTCAATAATATGCAATGAAGGGCTAACAACATAGTCACGTAGATCTGAACCTATATCTTTAGGCAGCTTGTTGTTTATATATTTTCCGTTCTTTAGGCCTAGATCGAAAGTACTATCATTGTAGGTTACGAAAGTAAGCAGCAAGCAGAGAGCTATCAGGGTCTTAAGGTCCTTTTGATAAACAACAAAGGCAAAGATTAGTAAGATTGCGCAACTAAAGCAGGCTAGAGGGCTTAGCATTAGCCCGGGAACAACTCGGGTTAATGTACTTAATGGGGCTATTTGAGAGAATTCCTCAGGAATAAACCCGGTATCAAGTAGAAAGAAGATAGCTAGTAAGACAGAGCTTCCAAGTAGGAATGAGCGTTTTTCTGTGCGCAGGTACGAGATGATGAAAAAGATTGAGAAGATCAGAGCTGGAGTTAGGAATGTTGCTCGGATAAATGATCTATCTATCACAGGGATAGGAAACATAATGCCGAAGAACGGTGTTAAGTATCCAGCTACTCCATCATCTGGTACGACTCTAGAAAGGCCTGGGTACGATGGAAAGACCGGAAGAAGCAAGCGTGCATTGGCATAGATTGTAGGAACGCCAGTTAGTATTAGAACTGTAATAAAGCTTCTTCTGTTAAATTTACTGATTGAATGTGCAACTAAGAGTGAGGAGATTAGAGGTATTACGGCTAAATAATTTGATGCCTTTACCATCCTTGCTGTGACGAGCAATAAGATGAAGCCCCAAAGTAGATGGTTTTTTTGAGCAGTTGAAAAGCGAATCATCATGTATGAGAGCCATGGAATCCAGCTAATAGAGCTCAACAGCACCGTATCAAAGTTAAAAAGATATAAGAGTAGTATTGGACAAGTTATTGCTAAGAGCAGATTTCTGAGCGGATCCTGAGAACTCTTGTGTTGGAAAATTGCAAAAAGTCCTGTTGCAAGTATGCCTAAATAAATAAGCAAAATAGATTTTACGGGTAGAAAGGAAAACCAGGTATCCATTCTCCAATATAGAAAAGCATTGTGACTTGCATGCACAATCGGAAACCAGACAGTTTCACCAGGAATGAAATTTAAAAACGCTGTATCTGCCATTTTAGTTGCCTATACTTTGTAAAAGTCTATCTACAGTAGACACAGAGTGAATTTTAAAGCTTCTGTTAGGGGTACAGGCACTAAGCTTAATATACGTAGTCCCGCGATTAACTTTGTAAGGCTCGAGTTTGCAATTATCTGAGGTTAGGAACGGAAAATATGTGAATTTAATTATGGCGGAATCTTGAGCTACTTTTAATGTAATAGCATTGTTCGTTTGGTTAATTATCTCCCCCGCACCTTCCATGAAGTAGTTGCCTTGGTAATTTTTGCGTTTGAAAAGAGCAAAATTTTCATAGCTCCAGACCTTCTCAAAAGCATCTGGCCTTGATTCCAGGTATTCTCTCCATGGTTTTTCATGAGCGATTACTGAAGTTGCATTTGCAAGGTTAAGATATTCATCGATACCTGCATCTCCACGTGTCCTATAGCTGTCAGGTATTACGTCAGTATACCACCAATGTTTATGCGCAAAATCACAAGCGTAAAGCGGAACATTGGTAAAGTATGAAAGGGGACCTGCGTGACCACCACTTATGTCCTGGAGTACAAACCCAGTAAAAAAGGTCCTACCTGCACCATCTGAATTTTCAACGATGGCATTTGTTAAGTTTTCAACAAGTGGTGTAGCAAAGTTGTACTTATCTAATGTTCTATTTCTAACTATAGAGCTTACAGATAGAGGGGCTGCAAATAAGAAACCACAGACGATTAATCCCAAGATAAGGTGAAATTTACTTTCTCCTTTAAGTATATGCTCAATGCTGTAAGCAGTAGGGATTGCTAGACAGAGTAATAACATCAACAACATTCTATCTAGTTCAAGTTGTGGTTTTAATGGGTACAAAATAGCACCACACACAAAAAGCCAGGCAGCTGTAGCCAAATAGACTCTTTTACTGCTTCTGTTCCTGATTAAAAACAAGCCTGGTAGTCCCAATAACAATAGCAATGGATTAGCTGAGGCTGCTTGCTCACGTAGATGCTTAATTGCATTTTCCGCAGAAAGATCCTGCTTTCTCATTTTAAAAAGTTTCTTTTCTCCCTGAACATGAGAGGTTTTCTCAGCGTTTGCCTGGTCAGGAAACTCAGTTGATTCAGAAACAAGGAAAGAGCCAATTTTTGAGGCAGTAAAAAAGACTGTAATCCAAGATAGGTTTACCGCGAGCAGAGCGACTAAGAGGTAAGGCACAGATCTTTTAGCCCAAGCAATTTTGAAGTAGTAAAGACCTAATCCGATTGCTGGTACAAAGACTAGTCCAGAGGCTGACCAGAGCAGCATTAGGGTAAATGTAATTCCAAAAAGAATTGCATCCTTTGCTACAAAGTCAGACTTTTCCTCACTTAATAGCTTTCCGACTAACATAAGGTTTAGAGGAATTAAGCTAAGGGAGGTTATAAATCCCATAGTTCCGTATTTTAAAGCCCATCTATACCAAAGTAGGCTTGTAGTAAGAGTAAGTAGTCCTGCAACCGCTCGAGACAGGTGGGATGCTTTATCTAGCTTCGCCGCATACCAAGTTGCTCCAGGCACAAGTACAAAAAGGATCAGTGCAATAATAATGTTATAAACGCTGGTTAGTTCGAAGGCATAGATAATAGGAGAAAAAAGCAAGAAGATATTTAGCGCGCCAGTTGCAAAGAAATCTCGAGCGTCAAAGCCTGCATTCCATAGAGGATTGTAAAACGGAATGGCAGGAAAATTATCCTTTAACAAAGAGAGTCGATAAAGAAACGTGGCGTGATCGTCAGAAAAAAGTAACCTACCAGCAGCTTCCTGAAAAAAGAAAGTTGGCAAAAGGATGATGCTAATAAAAGCAAATGCTGTAAAGGCAGAGAGGATCTTCTTTTTAACGAAGTAAAGAGCAAATAGAGCTCCAAGAATAATTTCACCCCTAATAGAAGGTCCTTGAAGTAAGCTAAAACCTCTATCAAGCCAGCTAGTAAAGAAAACCATTAACAGACAAGCTGCAAAGGGTTCAGGAATGATAGCTAATCCCCTCAGACGAAATCTATTCAGGACAATTGCGAGCGCAGATAGAATTGCACCAAAAATTAAGACTGACTTGCTTGAAATAAAAGGTGAGCTTGGGCTTGCTTCCCAGAAGTAAAGATTTCCAGACAAAAGCGCAAAAAGCACTAGTGCTATTCCGCTTGAAAGCAGGACCGAGTGGGATTCAGCAATAGTTAGCTCAACTTTATCTTTTCCTTGAAAGGCAGAGCTATCAAAACGTATGGGTATTACAGCCTTTTTCATCTCATGTTAGAATAGTCATTCGGTGCCAAGATCACAACTGCATCATCATATATGCTAATGAAAATATTGTCATTCTTGATTAAAACGCTAACAAAAAAAATCTGTATTTTTGTTGGTACTTTATGCTATTCTGGCCAACAAATCAGCACATAGGCTTAGCCATGTGACTTGATCTTTAAATACGTATAAACCCGGAGGTGTCACCATGGCCATTCATAATTGGCGAGAAGAGCTCAAGTTGTCTCAACAAAAACTTGAAAGCGTTAAGTCTCGTGCGGCCAAGGAACTTAATAAGCCCATCCGTTCTCTTCAAACTAAACCGATCGCATCAATTAGACCAGCAACAACCTTAAGAACTGCAGCTTCAGAGTTTATCGACTTTGATGTTGAGCACGCTCTTGTTCAGGAAACACCTGATACCTTTGTTGGCGTCTTAAGACGTGAGGCGGTGCATGCTGCAATTGTGGCTGCAGGAAAAGAGACTCCAAGTGTAACAGTTGTTACCATTATGGATAGAAATATCTGTGTCGAGCCTGACAGTGCAACTATCGGAGAGGTGCTAAATCGCATGGCTTGGGGTGGTTGTACCTGTGCTGTTTTAGTTAATTCTGAAGGCGAGCCATCAGGCATAATTTCACCCAGCATCATTTTAGATCATGTAAATGAGCTGATTAACGAAGAGCCGCAATCTTTTCAGATTGCGATGAATGGCTAATTAGAATCTGGCACCAATATTAAAGTGAAGCCTTACTGAAGGTTCTCCTTCTCGTTCATCAAGCGGGAATCCTAGATCGAATCCAATTGCTCCGATAGGAGAGATATAGCGTGTACCGACACCAACGCTCTCTCTGAGGTCTTGGATCGAGAAATTTCGTTCTTGCAAAAAGACGCTACCAGAATCAAAGAAGCCTGCTATTTGAAAGACCTGATCGATGTCATATCTAAGTTCAAAGTTATTTGAGATCATGAGATCCCCGCCAATAGCGTTTCCTAGTTCCCCCTTTGGACCCAATGAGTTCTCTCTAAAACCTCGAACTGTACTTTGTCCACCTAGGAAAAACCTTTGGCTAATTGGTATCTGATCAGTGCCTGAAAACCCCCAACTAGCAGCTGTTCTAAAATTATTAGCTATGCTTAATGGGAGTTTAATTGGAAGTGGATAGAATACGGCTAAGCTAGTTCCAAGCGACGCAAAGTTAGCCTCAGAGCCAAATACTTTACTTGAGAGCTTGTAATCGAGTGCTGTGCTGAATCCCTCAGTAGGATGAATTACGCTATCTCGTTCATCGAATATCACCTCACCTGAGAGGAAGCTTATCCTTATGTTTCCATTATCAAGATCGCTAAGAACTACGTCAGGCTCAACTGAGTTCAGATCTTCGTGTAGTATAGTATGTCCAAATGATAACTTTACTTTTTTCTCCCAGGTGCGATCTAGATATGAAGCAAGTGAAATACGATCCAGATCGAAAGGAAGAGTTGTCTTCTCTAATCTTTGGAATCGCAGATCTTCACTCAGTCGGAAGTTCTTTTTAAATGCAAATGGGTCAACATAGCTTAAGCTGGCGATCCCTCGACTAATGTCTTGCTTCTGTAAATCGTAGTAGCTATCAAGTCTAAGACTAATACTTCGGCCATCTGAAAAAATCTCTCTATCAGTCATCTCTCCAAAGAGATGAAAACCAAAAACAGAGTTAAGTCCGGTCCCAACTTCAAAAGTTCGTAAATTACGCTCAGTCAATTTAACTAACAAAGTCTCTTGGGTAGAGTCTAGGTCTCCGTCTAAAGGCACGATATCTACACGAGAAAAAAGACCTAACTTAAAAAGAGCTCTTTTGCTGTTTTCAACCTCAGTTTGTTTCCATGGATCTCCAGGATGAAAAGAGAGGTGTTTCTCAACAACGGACGCCTTTACTGCATCGTTGCCTGTAATAAGAATCTCTTTGATCGTTGTCTGTTCATGAGGCTCCACCACAATATCTAGGGTTTGAGCTTTGTCATCGAGTGTTGATGAAAAGGATGCCGAAAGATATCCAAAGTCATTTAGGTTTAAGATTAGGACCTCGATTAATTCATTGGCCTGTGGAACTGACAAGGCCTGCAAACTTTTTTCAGGAAGTTCTACCTCTTCAGGCACTCCCGTTATTTTAATTCTGTAAGCTTTTTCAAGACTTCCCTCTGTAATGAAATAAGTAATGTTGACGCTGTCATTTGATTCGCTTGGGGTAATTTCAAATTCAACAGTTGATAAAGGGTAGCCTTCAACCTGGTAGATGCTTTTAATAAACTCAGCAAAGTAAGAAACGTTTTCTGGGATTGCAAATTCTGGGAAAAGCAACTCTTGGTAAACTGATTTGTCTTGACGCTTTAGAATCGTGATTAAGTCACTCTCCGATAGGCTTTGGTTTCCTACAATCTTAACATTATTTACGGTTACTACTTTGCCTTCCTCGATGTTAATCGTATAGGTGATTCGCGAAGTTTCTAGGTTTTGCTGTTCTTCAACATTGATTTTTGCATTTAGATATCCATGCTGATGATAGAGGCGCTGAATGTTTTCAACTAAAATTTGTGTAGTATTTTTTCCAAAAGGTTGCTTTCTTGAAAACAAATTTATTGTGTTCAAGAAATCCTCAGCCTTGAATAGTTTATTGCCCTTAAAGATAAATGAAACTGGATACCCAGTAAAAACATAGACTTCTAATGTCGCCTCAGCCGTTGTCGGTGCTTTGATATAGGATGCGCGAACTCGGGAGCTTATATAACCCTCAGACCTTAGTCCATAAAGGATAGTATCAGATAGATCGTCAATAAATTTTTGAGTGGCAACCTGCTTCTTTGAAAGCTCTGGTAGAGATGCCTTAATTAAATCTCTAAAGTTAGCTCCCGTGTAGTTAATCTCTTTAATCAAAGTGGGTTTGCCTTCAGAGATCTTAAATGTTGCTTCCTTACAATAGTCTCCATTGTGAGAGCAGCTAGAAGTAACACTAGCGTCAAAGTATCCCTTCGATAGGTATAAATTCTGAATAGCACGATTTACATTATCAAGTTCTGAGGGTTGTATTCTAGATTGAGTATTAATTCTTGTTGTAGTTTGAATTTCGCTCGTCGAAATCTGCTTATTGCCTTGAAACTTAAGCTCGATAAACGGCTTCTGTTTGGATAAGATTGTATAGGTAAGATCCACGGCAGTTGAAGATTTTTGCTGGCGTGTAAATGTTTCAACTTCTCCCGTTACTTTTAACGAAGGGTTTAGTTTGTATTCCAAGTCGACAGCAGATCTATTATTGCTTGCGCCTAGAGAGTTTTTGCCGCCCAGAGTAACGTTGTCAGTAATAAATTTTTGCACAACTACATGCGGCTCAATTGCACCAGATCTATCGTTGAATTCTGGTTCGATACTTAAGCTGTCAATCTTGGCAATCTTCTTTAGGAATCTGGCAAAATTTTGAAGCGTATTTCCAGAGGAGGGAAGTAGGTTTGTTTGCTTAAGAGCAAAAGTTAAGTCATCAATTACAGAATTTGAGACCTCTAGGCCTGACGAAGTAATTAACGAGATAAGTTCTTTTTCTGAAAGTGCGTAATCTGAACTGAGCTCAAGATCTGGATTAGTTAATGGACCTCTTAGCTCCATTATAATCAAGATATTCTCACCCTCTGGTGAAGGGACTTGTGTCTCAGCAATTAATTCAACAAATGGATCTTCTTGCTCTGGTGTTATAAAAAGTGAACCAGAGGAGATGCTAAATTTCCTCTCCCTTAGGCCAAATGTTCCATTTAATGTTCTAAGCTGACCTTTTACAATTGGTTCAGCTAAGCTGCCATGTAAAAAGAAATCACCATTGAGCTCAGCTTCTGCCCAGTTTGTTATCAGAAAGATATTTCTAGCTGCTTTCACCTCAACATCTAATTCAACCTGTTTAAGGCTTTCAGAACTTGATGAGAAGATCTTTGGAGATCCAGCTACAGTTTTATATAGTTGGTCAGTTAGAGCAGTTATTATTGTCCTAAGGTTGATGTTTCTCTCCAGCTCTCCACGTTCGACATCTATAATGCCAGAAAGAATAAAATTTTCGGCTGGATTTTTAACTAATTCAATCTCTCCAGACAAAACGAGCAGTGCCTGATCAAGTGGATAAATTTCAGAATCTTTGAACTTAATTGTCAGTTTGGATGGTTCATCAAGTAGAGCGTTTACTTCACCGTTAATTGAAATTGTTCCATTGTTGAGGATTCCATTTAGGTTCTTAACCTCAATATTGCCCTCTTCTAGTTTTAGGGAGCCATTAATGTTTTCCGCTGTAACATCTACAGAAGCAATTGCGACTTCTCCATTTATAATAGAAGCCGTTCCTGTGGCTCTTGGCTTATCTATTGGTCCTGATAAGTGAAAAGCTGAGCGCATCTTGCCCTGAATATCATCCAAAGCTGGCATTAGAGGTAGCAGAGAATTGAGGTAAAGATCGCCTTCCGCGCTTAGGTTGTAACCAACAGTTCTTGAAACAGTTCCTTTTAAAGTTAAAGAGGTGTCAGTTCCAGCAAAGGTAAAAGTTGGAAGTTCTAAAACTCCTTTCTTGATCTGCAATTTTTGAGGCTTAGTAAGATGGATTTCATGAGGCAAACATCCAAGCGAAAGCTTTCGTAGATCAATGCTTCCATTTCCGGTCTTAGAATTCGAAACTTTATAGCGATAGTTGAAATCGCCATCCAGTTGTAGGCATCCAGCGTCCTGGTTGTATTCTTGCAGTAAGAAATTATTCAGGGCAAGTTCAATTGTGTTTTGCCCTTTTTTAGCATCCGAGTTTAAAGTTGCTTTTATGGTCTCAGCTTGGTTCTTTAAGTTTGCTGTAAAAATACCGTTCTTAATTGTTGCTGAGCCACGTAAGGTTCCTTTTTCACCAAAATCTTCGGAGCTTATCTCAAGCTTCAGTTTCCCAGCCAGACCCGATAGATTTAATGGTCCGGAAAGCCCCCCTGAGCCGTTGATGATAAAGTTAGAACGTTTTAAATCAGAGATCTGCGCAGCGTGAGCAATGTTTAAATGATCAAAGATAAAGTCTAAAGATTCAATCGAATAGTTTTGAGAACTATCACTAACCAGCTTTCCCTTCGCATCGATAAGGCCTGTTTCAGGTGTCTCGTGATGCAGCGCAATATCAAATCCTTGCTCATTGCTTTTAAATCGAAAGGTTAGAGGGGAGATGTATCTTTCATACAAAGTAACCTTCTCAACACTTCCATCTATGTCAGCCTGTAGCTCGTCTAATTTTCCGGAAAGCGTTATCAAGGAAGAGGCGCCCTTTAAGACGGTATCTCCGAGTACTATTTCTTTCGCTTCAAGTCTTAAGCTTCCCGAAATATCATCACCATCAATCGCTAGTGACTTAATCGAACTAATTGAGCTTCTCTCGTCTTCTCCAGAAAAATCAGTGGAAAACTTTGGTCCAGTTTTTCCAAGAGAGAAATTGTAAGATCCCTTTAGCTTTTCAATTGTTAGAATAGGTGCCGCTTGATCACTCCCTATGGAGAGTGTGCGATCGGGGCTTAAATGATAGTTTCCTGAGAAATTTGGTTGATCTAGCTCGCCAGAGAGCTTCGTTTCTCCGCTTAAAGAAAATGTTAGCCAATCTGGCAATCCTGCAGTTTTTGAATCGGCAACAATCTGTCCCCCGCCTGATAATGCAAGTTCATTTTCATAATCAATGTTTGTTTTTACTTTTAGCTTAGAGGGAGGGTTAGAGAGAGTTAGTTCTGAGATGTCAGCTTTCTTGCTGAGTAGGGTCAGAATTGCATTTAGCTCCCCGAGTAAGAACGGTTTCTGAGCTTTGTCGCGAGGTATCAATGAGAGCTTTTCAATTGTCGGTTTTAAACTGAAGTTGTCATTTTTATTTCTTTCGAGCTGTAACCCAAACCCTTCGGCTTTTATGATTGAGTCTTCTAACGGTTCTTCAATAGTTGTGTTTTGGACTACTAGGCTTTGTAGTTTGATTTTGTATCTATCAGGAGTATCTTTTTCAGGAGAAATAGGAGCTGCTAGATAATCAATGAACTTATATGTCGCACTGCGCGGTCCTGCACCAGCTGCATGACCATCTACAAGTTTGATCTCAGTAAGATCTATTATTTTTTTGTTAATTCTGCGTAGATCGAAATAAGCTCGCAACCTTTTAAAATGAAGAGGTTTTTCTTCTCCACATTTGATTCCAGCTTCTTTGGCAATTGCAGATAGGGTTGAATAGGAGATGGAAAGGGAGTCCGCTTCAAACTCACAGCCAGTTGACTCTGCAACCATGTCATTCAGCATTGATCCTAAGTGGTAAGTTAGAATCTTCTCTGCTGCAAGCATGAGTAATCCAATCACTATCCCAGTAATCAGACTTAATTTGACAAGTTTTAATCCCTTAATTCTCATTGTTAGTTAAATTCTAAGGGACACTCGCTGGTATGACATGCAGGTCTTACTCAGAGTGCTTCCATGCGTGGTATGAGCTACGAACAAGAGGCCCAGACTCTACAAATTTAAATCCTAGACTAAGTCCAATCTCTTGATACTTGTTAAATTGCTCAGGTGTGATGAATTCTTTAACAGGCATTTGGGTATCTGATGGTCGGAGATATTGTCCAATCGTCATAATATCAACGTTGTGATAGCGAAGATCTTTCATGACTTGAATAACCTCATCTGGTGTCTCTCCCAGTCCAACCATGATTCCACACTTAGTAAGGGATTTGGGAGACATCTCCTTTGCCCAACTTAGAATCATCAAGGAGCGAATATATCCAGAATATGGTCTAACCTTGCGGTAAAGTCTTGGAACGGTCTCGATGTTGTGGTTTAGGATATCTACCCCCGAATCCATAATAGTAGTAAGCCGTTCTTTGCTTCCTGCCATATCGCCAATTAATAGTTCTACCTTACATCCAGGTGCGTGTTTTTGAATTGATCTTACGGTACTTGCCCAGTGGTTGGCCCCAAAATCTTCAAGGTCATCTCTATCTACTGATGTAACAACTACATGTTTTAAGCCAAGTTTTTGAACCGCAATTCCAATACGATATGGCTCAAGTGGGTCGAGTGGTTGCAGAGTATCATCGGTACCTTTTTTAACAGAGCAGAAATTACACCTACGTGTGCAGAGATATCCCATAATCATAAATGTAGCTGTGTGGTGAGTCCAGCATTCCCCAATATTTGGACAACGAGCCTCCTCGCAGACGGTATGAAGTTTCAGATCTTTTACTAATTTCTGCGTCTCTATGAATTCAGGCGAGCCTGGAGCTTTAACCTTGAGCCACGGGGGCTTTGGTACTCTGGTCTTCTTCTTCCTTGATAAACTTACTAGCTGTGGATCTGAGTTTTCGTTTTGCATTAACTACACCATCAAAAGCGCTGGAGTTTCTAAAGCCTGCTTGAAGTGCTTTAAGAAATTACCCGACATGATTCCATCAATAATTCTGTGATCTACTGAGATAGTAGCCTTCATGGTTAAACCAGGAACTACTAACCCGTTCATTACGACTGGCTCTTCTTTGATAGCACTAACCGCCAATACCGATCCCTGTCCTGGGTTAATGATCGCCGTAAAACTGTCTACGTCAAACATTCCCATGTTTGAGATGCTGAATGTGCCACCTGTTAGGTCAGTTGCGTTTGGTCTGCCAGCTCTCGCTCTATCTACCAATGCACGTGCCTCAAAGACTACATCTTTGAGAGAAAGTTTATTTGCATTATGTAGCACAGGAATTAATAGTCCTTCGTTCAATGCGGTGATAATTCCTATGTTGATGCCATTTGGCGTATAGAGCATGCCTTCGCGCATTGCATTGTTAACTCTAGGTTCACGTTCTATCGCATAGGCTGCAGCTTTAAGGATAAAGTGGTTGTAACTTACACCTTCATATCCGGGTGTTTCTTTAAGGGCTTCTCTAGTTCTCTTAACCTCCATCATGTTAATGCAGGCAGTGGTATAAAAGTGTGGTGATTCATTAACGCTTTGCTGCATGCGCTTAGCGATCGTCTCGCGCATTTTAGAGAGTGGGGTAATGGTTCCGCCTTCTGCTGGCGTGATCTGTGTTTGAGGTTTTGTATATTCAGTTGTTGCAGCAGACTGAGTTGGCTGAGGTGCAGGTTGTTGAATCGCAGTCTGGTTCTTAAGTTCAGTCGCGGCCTCAACATCACGCTTAATAATCCTTCCGTTTGGACCAGTGCCTCTGATCTGGTTTAACTCTATGTTGCGTTCTCGGGCTATTTTTTTAGCAAGTGGAGATGCGATTATGCGCCCCTCAGTCATGTGTGCACTAGGGCTTGGTGTCTGCAGTGTGGGAGTCTGTTGAACTGGCTCAGGGGAGGCAGGGGTAGATGTGGTTTCAGCAGTTTGATTTATCTTTGGTGCAGTTCCGTTTTTTGCCGGTGCAGAATCAGGAATCGCTTCGCCCGGCTCTCCGATTACAGCGATAATTTCACCAACTGATGCTTCTTGTCCCGCAGGTGTTCTAATTTGTAGAAGCGTTCCAGCATCAAATGACTCAATTTCGAGGTTGGCTTTGTCCGTTTCGACCTCAGCTAGGATGTCACCACGCTCAACTGCATCACCTTCATTTTTTTGCCAGGCAAGGATTTTACCCTTATCCATGGTGTCGCTAAGTTGAGGCATCTTAATCTCTTTCGCCATCTCGAGATCCTTTAGATTGATTGCAATATTAATAGTTTACACAAATGTCTTGAGAGTAAGAGCATAGCTACAATCGATCTGAACTGCAACTGTTTGTCATGCCCGCTCAGCCGCCGAAGAAAGCTAAAAAGGCAATGATTGCATATGTTTAGTTAAACATCTCAGCATTGATCTGGCAGAGTGCAGAATTCGCAAGATTTTTTGGTAAAACATCAATGCAGCTTTGCAGCGATTCTTTTACGGTATTCTTCAAATTACATCAATTACTGCATGAGGAATTAAGAACCCTTGGTTCCAGATGCCGTCTTTTATTCCTTTAGAAGCTGTTAAGTCCCACTGTTTTGTTCCACCTGCACCAGAGTTAAGAAAATCAAAGAAATCAGATTGAGAACTGTCACCAAGGCTTACGTCAAAATACTCTGTATGAAGCGCTATCGCAGAGCTAATTCCTACAAGTCCATTAAACACCATTAAGTGACCCATTAATTTCACCTCAGCTCCTTGAGGGCCACCAGTCAGAGGACAGTTTATATATTCGATTCCAGTCGTACCGCAGGCTGTTATTGCAGAGGTTACAAAACGTGGACTAACAGTTGAGAGATGTAAGATGAAAGGCTTTGAACTCCATCTAGTTCCATAAAGTCCTCTATGATTGATTTTGTTAGTAGCTATAACATAATCTACTGATAAGATGAATGTATCTGTAATAATTCCTGTTTTTAATAGAGCTCAGATGCTCAAGCGTGCTGTTTCCTCAGTGCTTGAGCAATCATATCAAGATTTTGAATTAATAGTTGTTGATGACGGCTCAACAGATGATCTCTCAGAGATACAGAAAACTGTAGAATCTTCTGGGCACCGATTCCTCTCTTTGGCTCAGAATAGTGGAGTAGCAGCAGCAAGAAATTGCGCTCTAACAACTGCTACAGGAACTTGGATTGCCCTACTTGATTCAGATGATTGTTGGTTGCCAAATAAGTTATTGCAGCAGATTGAGTATCATAGTGCACATCCTCAGTATCTCCTTTCTCAGTGTGAAGAGCGTTGGTTTCGAAATGAAAAATTGTTTAATCCGAGAAGACGTCACTTAATGCCAGTAGGTGATGCTTTCTCTAAATCACTCGAATTATGCTGCATTAGTTCATCCTCTGTACTTATTCATAGCTCAATCTATCAAGAGCTGGGTTTCTATGATGAACGAATGCGAGTTTGCGAAGACTACGATCTTTGGCTTCGTGTAACTAATAAATATGCAATTGGTTTGGTGCCTGGCCCATTAGTTGAAAAGTATGGAGGGCATCCCGATCAGCTTTCTAAATCTACAGCTGCTCTTGATAAGTTTCGGTTATACTCACTTTTAAAGCTCGTACTTACTGAGAATTTAAGTGCGGTTAGGATGAGAGAATCTCTTTCTTGGATAGCTAAGCGAGCAGAAATATTAGAGAAGGGGGCTAGTAAAAGAAACGATTCCCTAAGTTTGTTATATTGTTCGATTTTTGATACATCTAGGCTGTATCTCAGTAATGCAGAAATGCAGTTTAAGGAGCTGCAGGCTTCTCTAGAACCGCTCTTTCAGAAGTTAATTCCAAATCTATAATTTATTTAAGTTGTACTTAGATGGATAACGTAGCAGTTATCGAAAATTTTGGTGAGAATAGAGATTCGGGTCTCACATTTTTAGAGTTCACCTCAAATCTTGAGGATGAAATTTTGCAACTTGAGGACAAAACTCAAGAGTCAGATATCTTAGTTGGTAAAGATGCCTACCGACTTATTCAATCACTTCTTCAATACGAAACAGGTCTTCAGAATTTACATGAAGCAAAACATCGATTCTTAGAAAAACTTTGTGCGGGCCCAGCAATAGTTAGATTGCTTGACGTGCTTTTGGATAATATTCGTTTTAAGCTAAATGGTATTGTTACTCGTGGACCACTTCAATCAGTAAATCATATTGAATTACTTGATCCTAAATTTCCAACGAGACAGGTGATTATTGACCTGAAAGAGCTTGTGAGATGGTACTTACAGCGCAAGCTTAGTTTAATCTGTCTTGAAAATGAACGTAGAAGGTCGCAGTCCAATGCAATTGCATCTATGTTTGGCGTACACATTAATTTTGATCACGTAGAATCTGGGATTGAGGGGATTGAACTAGTAACAGGACTTCATATCTCTCAGCAACTCGGCAAGCAGCTATGGCTGAAACTGTTTGTCAGTGAGTATGGACGTGGTGTGCGAGTGCACCGAGCATGGGATACCTGGGTTGATGACTCGGTTGTTGATACCGATCAAAATTTTAGAGCGACTGCGTTACTTCCGATACAGCCGCATTCAAATAATCAGATTATAGATACTGCTAAATTATTTCTGCCTTGGCAGGCGCTTGATCTGGAACCAGGAGCTCACTGTCTAGAGCTTCAAATTGGTCTCTATGCTGCTTCGGGTGAGCTATTATGTGGTGATATCGTTTCTAGGCCACTTAGCGTTCCAGAACATAAATCAATTCTTCCAATGACGGCTCCACAGGCTTTAGGTATGTGGAAGCAGGACTTTGTGTCAGGTGATGGCTTTACCAGAATTGATGTCGAAGCTGAGACAGATATTATTAATGTTGATTTTGATTTGTCCCTTCAGGCCCATGATGAATCGGATGTGTTAGTTGAGTGTCGAATTCTGCAGCAAGATGGAAAGCCGGTTCATTCTACCGATAGTACTCTGACTGATGAGTCAGGTAGATTCTGCAGCTTTATCCAGAAACGACCTGCCAGTCCTGTAAGTGAGATGCATGAGCTGAAGTTTGAGATCCCAAATAGTAAATTGCTAAGAGAGCAGGATTCTGATCAGTTTTTCTGTGAGGTCTTAGTTCTAAACTCAAAAAAAGACCTGCTCTGCGGTATGGTGCATCCATTAAAACTTGAGTTAGAGAAGGCGAAAAGCCTTACGGAATCATCAGCTGTATCAGAACAATCAAAGATTGTAGCATGTCGGCTTATTGATCAAGGAGACACAGTTTCTCTTGAGTACGATTTGGCAATTAGATCAGATGGCTCAAAAGGGTACAGTTTGTTTATTGAGTTGTTAGATCAATTTGGTGATATCGTTAGAGACAGGACTCCTCGTTATAGCGATACAGGAGTTATCGCATTTGATCAGGATCACGATATGCATCTATTAGGAAAGCTTGCCTTCAAGCGCGAGCTTCCGTTGTTAGCGATTGATGCAGAGTTAAAAGGCTCGCTAAGTTTAAGTAAGGAACGGATCGGAATAGGGATGAGAAAGCGTCGCTTGTTCTTGAACGTAACACTTCTAAATGCAGATCAAGAAGAGCTTGACTTTAAAGAGGTGGAGTCTATGATTTATAGTCAGAATAGACCCTTTGAAAAGGTAACCTCTTTATTCAAGACTCGTAAAGCTGCCTAAAAAATATGAAAAAAATAAAAGCCCCGATTGGAACTGAGCTTAGCTGCAAAGGCTGGCATCAGGAAGCTGCCATGCGCATGTTGATGAACAATCTTGATCCAGAAGTAGCTGAGCGACCAGACGAACTGGTTGTCTATGGTGGAACAGGTAAAGCTGCGAGGAACTGGGAATGCTTTAATGCGATCGTTTCTACCCTTAAGCGACTTGAAAACGATGAAACTCTCTTAGTTCAATCAGGTAAGCCCGTTGGCGTTTTTAAGACACATGAAGAATCGCCACGTGTGTTGATTGCTAACTCTCATTTAGTTCCGAAGTGGGCAAACTGGGATCAATTTAGAAAATTAGAAGCTCTAGGATTGACCATGTATGGTCAAATGACTGCAGGCTCTTGGATCTACATTGGAACTCAAGGGATTTTACAAGGGACCTATGAAACTTTTGCTGAGTGTGCTCGGCAACACTTTGGCGGAACGTTAGCAGGTAGGCTGTTAGTAACTGGTGGACTAGGTGGTATGGGCGGTGCTCAACCACTTGCCGCGACAATGAATGGAGCAGCTTTTCTAGGGATCGATGTTGATGAATCTAGAATTCAGAAAAGACTAAGTACTGGTTACATTGATCAGATAGAATATGATTTAGATAAAGCGTTAGAGCTTGTTCTAAATGCAAAGGATAAGAAAGAAGCTTTATCAGTTGGTCTGGTTGGAAATATTGCTGAAGTACTTCCGTCAATGATCGATCGTTCAGTCATTCCTGATGTATTAACAGATCAAACTTCCGCTCATGATTTAAGAACCGGCTATATCCCAGTAGGATTAAGCTTATCTGAGGCTTCGGAACTAAGAGAGCATGCTCCGGAGCGATATGATGAATTAGTGCTTGATTCTATGCAGCAGCATGTAGCAGCAATGCTCGAGATGCAGGGACGAGGTGCTGTCACTTTTGATTATGGAAATAACCTGCGCGGGCAGGTCGCAGATCTACGTGGAATGACAGAGGCGTTTGACTTTCAAGGATTTGTGCCGCTGTTTATAAGACCACTTTTCTGTCGTGGCTCTGGTCCATTCAGATGGGCTGCTCTTTCAGGAGATCCTGAAGATATCGCTGTTACCGATAAAGCAGTATTAGAAACATTCCCTGAAAATGAATCGTTGGCTCGCTGGATCAAGAAAGCTTCTGAGAAAGTTCACTTTCAAGGCTTACCTTCCAGAATCTGTTGGTTCGAATATGGCGAGAGAGCTGAGATGGGAGCTAGATTTAATTGGCTCGTGAAAAATAAAAAGGTAAGAGCTCCAATCGTAATTGGCAGAGATCATCTGGATACTGGTTCGGTCGCTTCTCCTAATCGTGAGACTGAAAGTATGAAAGATGGTTCAGATGCGATTGCAGACTGGCCGCTTTTGAATGCACTTTTAAATACTGCCTGCGGAGCAAGTTGGGTTTCTTTACACCATGGTGGAGGTGTTGGAATTGGCTATTCTATTCATGCCGGTATGGTCAGCGTGGCTGATGGTAGCGAGATGGCAGATAGGCGGCTTAAAAGGGTCTTAACGGCAGATCCAGGGACTGGTGTTATGCGCCATGCGGATGCTGGTTATGAAGATGCTCAAAATATAGCAAAAGAGAGGGGTGTGGATCTTCCCATGCTAAATAAGTAGTATTTGGGCTATGTCAGACCATATTAGAATAGCAAACCTCGAATCCGATCTTTCAGCCAGAGTGAAATCTCTTTCCTCTAGCTCTGAGCATGTGAATAGATCTCGAAAAATAGTTGATGAACTTTTAAAGGACGGTAATTCTTATTACGGGATCAATACTGGGTTTGGAGCTTTAGCCTCCAAGAAGATTAGTCCAAAAGAGTTAGAACAGTTACAGTATAATATTATAGTAAGTCACTCAGTTGGAGTTGGAGAGTTAATTCCAAAAGATATCTCTAGAGTGATGTTGCAATTGAAGATTCACGGACTCTCTCTCGGCTATTCTGGGATATCAGAAGAAGTTTTTAAGCGATTAGTTTTCTTTGCTGAAAATGATCTTGTTCCTGCAGTTCCTTCGCAAGGAAGCTTGGGTGCTTCTGGCGATTTAGCACCGTTAGCTCATCTTTCTTTACCTTTACTCGGTATGGGATCTTTTTGGTCAGAGGATGGTTCCACTACAATTAGAACTTCTGAAGTTTACGAGAAGTTATCACTTGAGCCAATTAAGCTTCAACCAAAAGATGGATTAGCTTTGTGTAACGGTACTCAGATGATGGGTGCATATGGAAGCTATGTTTTAACTCGAGCAATTAGGCTTTTAAAGCAGTTTGATATCATTTCAGCCATGACGCTCGATGCGATTAAAGGCAGCATGAGTCCGTTTGATGCCCGTATTCATCTGCTTCGTCCTCATCCTGGACAGACAGCTGTAGCGGATAACTTTAGAAAATTGCTTGCAGATAGCGAGATCTTAGCATCTGAGAAGATCTTTACCCGAGTTCAAGATCCGTATTCAGTTCGATGTATCCCACAAGTACATGGAGCATGTCGTGATACAATTGCTCACGCGTTAAGAGTAGTTGAAACTGAGATTAACTCCGTTACGGATAACCCAATAGTATGTGAAGAAGGAGATATCGTAAGCGGTGGAAACTTTCATGGGCAGCCAATAGCGTTTGCGCTTGATTTTGCAGCGATTGCATTAGCAGAGATGGCTAATATTTCCGAGCGTAGAATTTATCTTCTACTAAAAGGAATCGGAGATTTACCAAAGCTCTTACTCGACGATACGGGTGTTAACTCAGGCTTTATGATACCACAGTACACAGCCGCGTCGTTAGTCTCGGAAAATAAAGTTTTATGTCATCCAGCTTCAGTAGACTCCATTCCTTCATGTTTAGGACAGGAAGATCATGTCAGTATGGGAAGCATCTCTGCCCACAAGCTTTATCGAATTTTTAATAATGTTGAAAACGTACTATCAATTGAAGCTCTAACATCCGCACAGGCACTGGATTTTAGAACTCCGCTAAAACCGGGGAGAGGTGTTCAGAAAGCTCATCAGTGCATACGAGAAATCGCTGCGCACAGAGATAGAGATGATTATTTTGGAGATAGTATCGATGCTTGTCGTTCGTTAATGCAGAAATCCAGTCTTCTAAAAGCAGTTGAAGCAGAGGTCGGAGAACTCGCTTAATGCCCGTCTTAAAAAATATAGGCCAGCTTGCAACCTGTAGAGATAAGGGAAATCAGGCTGATATCTACTGTATAGAATCTGCCGCAATTGCATGGGATGGCGATACTATAGTCTGGGTTGGCGAAGAATCTAAATTACCTGAGCAGTATAAATCCGAGCAGGAGTTTAATGCTGAAGGAAAACTTGTAATACCTGGGTTGATTGATTGTCATACACACTTAGCCTTTGGCGCTTGGCGTGCCGATGAATTTCAGATGAGAGTTCTTGGTAAGAGTTACTTAGAGATTCAGCAAGCTGGAGGTGGGATTAGCTCTACTGTTGAGCATACACGTAGTGCAAGTGAGCAGGAGTTAGTTGAGAAATGCTTGGGTCATTTAAGCAAGATTGCAAAACTTGGTGTTACTACAATTGAGGCTAAGAGCGGGTATGGTTTAGAGCTTGAGGCCGAACTTAAACTGCTTAGAGTTTATAGAACGTTAGGTGAGTTGCAGCCTGTTTCAATTGTTCCTACGTTTCTCGGTGCTCATCTTGTCCCTGCTGAGTATAAAGATAAGCGAGAAAACTATATCGATCTTTTAATCAACGAGATGCTTCCTGCTATTGCAGAAGAGGGGCTTGCAGAGTTTTGCGATATCTTTGTTGAAAAGGGTGCTTTTTCGGCAGATGAGGCTCGTTTAGTAATCGAAGCTGCCGATGAATATGAATTAATACCAAAGCTCCATGTTGATCAATTATCAGACGGAGCAGGGGCTGCGTTAGCTGCAGAGCTTGGCGCGATAAGTGCAGATCATCTAGAGCACGCCTCAGATGAAGGTATTTTACTGATGAAAGAGGCTGAGGTTGTTGCTGTAACATTGCCGCTAGCTTCGATGTATACTTTTGAAACACCACTTAATGCACGTAGATTTATAGATAAGGATGTACCCGTAGCTGTTGCAACAGATTTTAATCCGGGCTCTGCTCCGAGTTTTCATCTGCCTTTGGCAATGTTACTTGCATGCACGCTTAATCGAATGACACCGGAGGAATCGCTTAAAGGTGCTACAGCTTATGCAGCGCAAGCTGTAGATCGGGGCTCTTTAATCGGATCAATCCAGGCCGGAAAGAGAGCTGACTTTGTTGTAATAGATGCTCCAAGCGTAAATCAGTGGATCTATAATTTTCAGGCAAACCAAGCGCTGAAAGTCTTTAAGGAAGGTATTGTTATTGCTGAGCAGCAATAGGTTCTAGTTCGTCTACCTTTGTTGTCAAATCCTTTTCTTTTACTGTGAATTCCTCTCTCATACAGACTGGACAGAATCCTTCATAGTATAGCGCAATTGAAGTCCAAACTGAGCATCTCTTACAATGCATTACATAAAGCTCAGTTCTAGGACGAAAGTAGTAAAGTAAAAGAATCGCGGTCGTAAGATAAACTGCATACTGTGCTGAGTTAGATTGAGTGCTAAGCACAATTGCAACTCCGATTAGAGAGATTAGGCGAGATGCAACAATTGGGATAAGGGAGATAATGTAGATTTCTCTATTTATCTGCTCTAACCAGTTAACTTTATCGCTATTTTGGTTGAGATGTTTCTTTTGGTCCTGTTTTACCTGCTTATAATTACCGTACATTCCAGTTGATACAACAATGACGCCTAGTAGGATCATCCCTAAATTTTTTAGAGATAGTGCCTGAACAAAGAGATGCAGTATCGGCAGCATCGCTAGTAATAGTGCTGCAGGTAAATAATATTTTGAATTTTTAATGTTAATAAACTTACGCTGTAAGTTTTTAAGCATCAAATAAGTTAGCGTATAGTTTTTAAAGCTTGCAAAAATACCTGCGACAATCAAGAGCATGATAAAGATATATTCGCAGCCTTTTGCGTTTATAAAAGTAACATCGAAGTAATTCTTGAGAAGATAGAATAGAGCAACATCCAGTGGTAGCGATAGAAATAGATAGTTCCAGATATGGGTTGCAGCTCTGATTGAATCACTACTCTTGTGTTTAACAGCACGGATAGGAAGTAGGTGATTTGAAGTTGTTTTAATTCTTAGAGCAGGTTTGGAGGGCTCTTTTTTCTCCTGCTTGCTATGCTTGTCATATAATTTTTGAAATGATTTTTCATCAAGCAGCTCTTTGAATCTTGTATCAGTAAACTCAAATTTGTGAGGATTTAGATCTTTCTTTTGAGTAGGAAGTGGTCGAGCTTCTAAATTCTTTTCAGCTTGCTTGAGCTCACCTTCACGCTTCTTCAGCTTTTCAGCAACATCAACTGCAATCTGGTATGCTTTGATAAAACCTTTTACATCCATATATCTAATATTATTAGCAATTTAAGGCTAATTGTCGCTTTGTTTCTTGTTGCTAACTGGCTGATTTATATGGCTATTCCTCAAAGCTGCGCCTCCGCTCCCTAGAAGGTGTGAGGTGTAGAACTAATCTGCTATAAAAACTGAATGCCTCAAGCCGTAACAAAAGAACAGTATCTATCCGTAACCCAGCTCAATACAATGTTGCGGGATGCGCTCGAGGAGCAGTTTCCCCGTTTAGCTTTTGAAGGAGAGGTCTCTGGGCTCTCAAAACCTAAAAGCGGTCACATCTATTTTAACTTAAAGGATGAACATTCTCAGGTGGCGTGTGTCATTTGGCGTGGTGTTGCTTCTAAATTGGATTTCAAGTTAGAGGATGGGATGTTTGTGTACGCCTTTGGTAACCCAACTCTTTATCCTGTATCTGGTAGATTTCAGATTATTGTAAAAAAGATCTTACCTGCCGGTGAGGGGTTGTTGCAGCAGAAGTATTTGGAGCTACAAAAGAAGCTACAAGCAGAGGGATTATTTGATCAAGAGAGAAAGAGGGAGCTTCCATTTTTACCTAAAGCTGTAGGAGTTGTTACTTCTGGAAGTGGTGCCGTGATTAAAGACATCATGGTTAAGATTAAAGAGCGTATGCCTTCTATGCCGGTTTATCTTGTTCCAGTTAAAGTTCAGGGTAAGGGAGCCGCAGAGGAGATAGCCCATGGGATTAAGCTGTTAAATCGATCGCAATTAGTTGACGTAATTATCATCGGCCGTGGTGGTGGTTCATTAGAAGATTTGTGGGCTTTCAATGAAGAGCTTTTAGTTCGTGCGGTTTTTGCCTCAAAGATTCCAATTGTCTCCGGTGTTGGGCATGAGGTTGATGTGGCCCTAACGGATTATGCTGCTGATAAGCGTGCCCCAACACCGACAGCAGCGGCTGAGATGGTGGTGCCAAAGAGAGCTGAATTGGTAAAAAGAGTAGATGAACTTTTTGCGCGTATTTCTATATTTGATCGTTGGTTAACTCCGCTTTGGCAGCTTGTTGATGAGAAGCAATCGTTATTAGAAAGAGTCTTTAAGTCTTCTTTGGAGAAAAGGGTTTTAATACTTAGGGCTCTTGCCAGCCGGGTAAAAGGATTAAGGCCTGAGAATGTTTTAGGTGCTGCCGAGTCAAGAGTGCACTTATTAATTGAGCGCTTTGTAAGTGCTGCTAAGTATAAATCTCAAAAAGCAGAGCATCTTATATTAAGTAAGCAAAAAGAGATGCTTTATTTATTTCAACGTGATTTACAGACAAAACAATCCAAGCTTGAGAACTTAGCTGCTAGATTAGAGAGTGTGAATCCAAAGAGCGTGATGAAGCGTGGATTTAGTATCGTGCAAAGTGGTGGAGAAATTGTTTCTAACGCTGATCAGGTATCAGCTGGAGATACCTTAGATATCAAGCTTTATAATGGCGAATTGAGTACGAAAGTTTTAGAAAAGAGGAGTTCATAATGAGTGAAGTAAACATAGAAGCATTGTTAAAGAGTAAGGATGTTACTAAAGCTATTTCGAAGCTAAGCTTTGAAGAGGCTTTAGAGACGCTTGAGCAGTTAGTTGGAGATGTTGAATCTGGCACAATGCCGCTTTCTGATTCAATTGATTCCTATGAATTAGCCTCTAATTTGGTAACTCACCTCAGGGGAATGTTATCCCAGGCTGAAGCTAAGCTTAAGATATTACAAGAGAACTCTAGTGGGGAGCTAATAGAAAAGGATAGCTAGATTCCAACATTAATCAGAGTTGAGTATACGAAAAATTCATAGATATCTCTTACCTTAATCGAGGTTTTGTTGTGTTACGTTACTGCTTGAACTATCATAACAGAATTATGTGTTGGTTATAGTTGGTCCAAGGGCTCAATAACTTTTCAGATATTGAGGAGGCACCAATGCCAACTATCCATGATCCCGTTCAGTCTATTAATCACCCTGATTTTAGAGCAAAAGCAAATTCTGCATTTCAAGAAGTTACCGAACAAGAGTTACGAAGTGTTCATCTTTACGATAGAGAAGGTAATATCATTGAGATTACTTTTTCAACTAGCCAAGACGATTTAGAATTATCAGAAGTTTCATCGAGAGACGGGTCTCCTCAGGTGGAAGAGGTTGCTAGGATATATTACCGTGGAGTTAACTACTTTTTTGGGACAGATTTGAATGGTAGGGTCTGTTTGGAAAAAGCAGAGAAACCAGCACCTATCAATTATCAGGAGGAGTTTCCCGTTATAAAACCCCCTGAACTGCTAGAAATAGATGCTGAAGTTGAAGCAAGAGCAACAGAACTATACTCAATGGCAGTTGAGCAGATTTCACATGCCTCTGAGAATTTCATAACACCGAGCGAAAGATTAGAGCGTCTATCAGCGATTGTTCATCAAAGTAATAGATTTGAAACTGTTGGGGGAAAGAGCTCGTTTTTGCAAGTAGCGTGTGAGGAAAGGCCCATCGCAGGTTCAACTGAAACGTCAAAGATCTTTAGAGTCGTTGAGCCTCAATCATTTGAAGAGGTGAGAATACCACTTTTTGGCGAAATACCTGATGGAATTGAAGACGCTACTACATTAAAAGCCCTTCGAGATTCCGTAGATCTTCATTCATCTTGTATTGGTCGAATAGAGTGTCGTATGGGTCGGCATCCCGCAGATCTATGTCACACTTTTCATTCAGGTGCGAAGAGGCTTTCGGTTGCTGTAGAAGGCAATGAATTGGTTGTCACTATACCGACGAGTTTCATTGAAACAAGATTTGAAGCCGGTACTGGTCGCTTTGATGGTGCCTCTCAGAATTCTGGCTGGTTGATGTCAGTTGATATAAAACCTGCAGTAACTGCACTTGCAGCGCTTGATGCTAAGCTTAAAGCAGCTTGATGGTTAGTATATTGAATTATATGAACTATTTTGCCTAAAAATTGTTCTTCGGGCCTTTATTCTTGCTAATATTTTTACTAAAGTTAGTGCTCATTATCCGGCCCGATAGCCAAGTTGGCTAAGGCAACGGTTTGCAAAACCGTCATTCATCCCCAGTTTAAATAATACTGTAAATCCGGTGGGATATTTCCCTCGGAAATATCCAGTTCGGGCCTTTATTCTTGTTGATAATTTTACTAGAGTTAGTGTTCATCATCTGGCCCGATAGCCAAGTTGGCTAAGGCAACGGTTTGCAAAACCGTCATTCACCGGTTCGAATCCGGTTCGGGCCTCCATATTTTCTCATATTTCCACTAGATACCTCCGAACCGGATTCGAACCAAAAAATACTGTGAATCCGTTTGATGCCCGTAGGGCATCGGTTCGGGCCTCCATATTTTCTCGTATTTCCACTAGATACCTCCGAACCGGATTCGAACCAAAAAATACTGTGAATCCGTTTGATGCCCGTAGGGCCACTGGTAAGAGCCTCATGGACTAACTAGATATGCTTGAGCGCCTTCTGCTGTTACCAAAATAGAATTATCTCCACCTGGAAATTTTAGATTCCCGATGCTTGGATGAAATGCTGAAACTTGATATTGGCCAGGTGGGACACCGAAAAGTTGTACTCTTCCTAGAGCGTCCGACTTAAGGGTGTAGGGACCTACTTTTATAGTTGCTCCAACAATTGCACCTCGGCGAATCGCTTGCACTTGCTTTGGGATACCCTGAAGACCCATTGTTGATACTTTGGTGAATTTTTTTCCACTACCATTTACGGAATAAACATCGATTCGCCCTTTCTTCTTTTTGTCTTGATACGGCACCAGCACTTCCTGTGTTATTCCATCGTTGTCAAAATCAATCACATCACCTTGAGCCAGTGATTTAACATCCTTCGGTACCACAGAAGCACTAATCGGGTAGTATAGGGTGTCTTTCTTGAGCTTTGAGCGATGTAGTGAAAGTTTCTTCTTATGCCAAAACAATACATCCAAAAAGCCATCACCATTGAATTCCCAAATTCTTGGGCTAGTGTTTTCTTGGACCTTTGTTTCTGCATCGTAAAAGAGATCTTGGTTTTTTTGTTTTATCGATCCGTCGGATTCGGGAATCATAAATCCAACTAATTTAAGCGGCTTTAGATCCGAATATGGATTCCACTTTATTGCATACCATGAGCCGATAGGGAGCTCCTGTCCGCTCCAGGTAAAATCAGCAAGTCCTAGTCCACGATAGGACAGGGGAGGAATCTCTTTGCCATTTGACTTCTTTAAAAAATTTGAATTAACTCCCTCGAAAAAAGATCCATGATTTACCCAGACCACAATGTCATGGATAACTTCAAACTCAGTCCAGGGGCCGTAAATTAGTTCATAGGTTACTTCAGTGAAAAGTTCATATTGAGGCACGATTAAATCATTTTTCCCATCCCCAGTTACATCTCCAATTACCAAATCTAGAGGTTTGCCATTCGTGTTAATTGTTTTTGTATTTCCATTGGCATAGACAATAAAAAATTCTGTATTAAGAAATTGATAGATATACTCTGTCACTTGTGTTGGGAGGGCATCGTGGTAAGCAAATACTAGATCATCGTATCCATCACCATCTAGATCTCCCTTTCGCATAAATGCTGCTGGCCCTACGTTTATGTTGGCAGCAGGATTGTATTTTTTATTTGCTGGTGACCAGAGGTAGGGGTAAACGACACTTCCGGCTAGTACAAGAATATCTGTATACCCATCTCCGTCCCAATCAAAAAGAAGTGTTTCTTTAGACGCAGCAGGAACAAGTAAACTTTGTATTAGAGTTTTTTGATGAAATATCTCTATTACATTTATGTCTTCATAAAAGGCAATGCTATGGTCATTGAAGGCAGAAAGTTCTTGGCCAACATTTATCTCCACGGTGTTAATTGCATACAAGGGGAAAGCCCATATGCATGAAAATAGAACCTGAAAAACACCTTTTATCATACTCTCTCCAAAAAAACCTCAATTGAGGTCAGAATAAATTAACTGCTTCTGTTGTTGAATCCTGAGAGTTATTGAACTTCACCTCAAGGCAAACTGAGTTGCTAGGAATGTACGGGGAAACTAAACTATGACAGTTTCCCATGAGCAGATCCTGCTCTTCGATATCTTCACGATCTAACAATGAATAGGTGACTGTTATATCGCCCCCTTGAATGCCTATTGTAATCGTGCTTGCTTCTAATTCCTCTCTAATGTCGCTACCCCCAAGAATCACTGGCTGAGGAAACACTCGTAATCTCGATTTTGTCGATTCTATTGCTGTTGTTTGAGAGACTTCTGGTATGCAAGTTACAAAGAGGAGATATATAAGCAAAAGATAAACAGAAAATATTGACCTGCTTGACGCAATCATAACAAAACCTCTATATAAAACTGACTACTTAAGTGTTATTGGGTCTGGTTAATCAAGTGTCACATAAAAACTGGAAAATAATTCCTTTTATTGATTTTATTAACGTGGCGGATCTGAGCAACTCTTACTGTTTATTTTCAAGACAAGTCATAAGAGCTCTCTCTATGTAAGATTACTAATTGTAAACTTGTCAGAATTCATAGTCTGAGATGATCAAATGCCTGCAAACGCTCTAGAGAAGTTTGAGAAGCTTAATCTTACTCTTTTTAACTTTCACAAGGTATTCCAGAGTCTTTCCATTTTTAGAATTTGTAAAATAGACTCGATAGAATGCGGACTTATTTTTACTTTTAAATTTTAAAGAGTATCCCGATTCATTTTTATAGACCTTCTGCTTCTTCCATAATGCTTTAGTCTTACCTGGCTTTGACTTTTTGGCTAGAACTGCCACTGAGTATTCCTCAACAATATCGGGCATGTTGAGAATCAGAGCACCTTTTTTAGAATTTAAGTTCTCAATTGATACGTTTAGTTTTGATTCGATTACAGATTGATCGTTTTTATCTGAAGAATCGTTAGGGCTAGTAGGTTTAGGTTCTTCATTATCGTCAGGTGTATCATTGTTGTCTGTATTAGATGAGTTGTCGCTTGAACCTGTTGGTTCAGGTGACGGAGACACGTTAGGCCCTGTAGTTGGATCCGGAGAAGGTTCCGGAGAAGGTTCCGGTGATGGATCCACTGATGGTTCTGGTGAAGGCTCTGTCGTCGGATAGGGTGAAGGCTCTGTCGTCGGATCAGGAGAAGGTTCTGGTGATGGATCTACTGACGGTTCTGGTGACGGATCAGGTATTGGAGGATCCTTCGATGCTTCATCTAATGCGATCAGAAGGGTATTGAAATTAAATCTTCCCCCAGACACTGATAGATTCTTTATTAACGAGTTTTCATCGACAGTTGCTAGTAATGCGGCTTTTATTTCTTGAGCTGAATAACTTGGAAAGTAGGCCCATGCCATTGCGATTCCGCCTGTAACTATAGGAGCTGCACCGGAAGTTCCCGATGCGATATATTCATTTCCATCTTTATCGTAAGATATAAGCGAGACCCCTGGAGCAAATAGATCTACTGTTTTAGGGCCGTAGTTTGAAAAGCCTGCTTTCGCACCTTTCCCATCGGTGGCCCCAACAGAAATAATGTTCTCTAAATCATAACTAGCTGGGTAATAAGCATAGGGACTGGAGTCGTTGTTGTCTCCTATCCCGTCTGTATACCCGTTCCCTGCAGCAATCACCATAATTACTCCTTGGCTTTGGAGGGCAGAGAGTGCGGCATACTGAGCGTAGGAATATGCAGGACCTCCGAGCGAAATGTTCGCTACTAAGTGTGATTCCTTCTCGGGAAGTTTTTTAGCGTAATTACTAAGATAGCTAAGACCATCGACGATGCTACTCGTTGTGCCTTGTCCGTTTTTGTTCAGAACTTTTATAGAAATTATCTTAAGAATCTCAGAAGAACGATCAAAGCCGGAGATACCAATGGAGTTTTCTGAAACTGCAGCGATTAGAGAACTTGTATAGCTTCCGTGAGATTCATCGTCGATAGGAGGTTTTGTTGGTTCGAACGTATTATATCCGAAGAGATCGTCTATATATCCATCTTCGTTATCATCTGCACTATATTTTTGATCGAAATTGCAGGGAATACTTCCACCTGGAAAGACTATTATTCCGCTTCCATCTGGTTGCAGTTGGCAATTGGAGCTATCCTCATCTATGAGACCATCTTGATCATCATCTACTCCACATAATCCAGGACATCCATCGTTGTTACGATCTCCTGGATGCTCTGTAGGATTTTTGAATAAATTTTGCTTTAGATCTGTATGAACTAAATTTGACCCGGTATCTAGGACAGCAACAATAATTTTACTTTCAGGAGCAGGCCAGCTTTTTAGCAAATCCCAGGCTTCGAGAGAGTCGATATCCTCCCCAGCTTTTCCTGGAACATTTGTCCAAGATCCTTCAACAGATGGCTGTGTACCGTTGTTGTAGTGATACCATTGCTTATTAAACTTCGGATCGTTTGGTGGGGCCAGGGCAGTTTGTACTCTATTGATCTCACATGTTAACTTGGATCGATCAAGAGAGTACTCATTAGAGAGCTGCGCTGAGACTTTTTGACATTCATCTTTAATTTGTGCGCAATTTCTCAATAGTGCAAAATCTGGATCTTGTCGCGGCCTAATGTAGTAAACTGATACATTATTTGGAAAGATGTTGGTTCTTATTCTAAATTGAGAATTGGTGGGGGGGAGTCTCTTTGCTTCTGTATATGTGAGTACGTATTCATTCTGATACGCCTTACAGCTATAGTCTGGTTCTGCTGCAGCAGATGTCGAACAGGCAAGAACTAATACGAGATTCTTAAAAACTCTTGATCTGAAAGTCATTACTAAAGGGTATTCCTGTGAAAATGAATTACCTTAGATATCGGAAGCTTACGCTATCCTCTTGATGCCAATCAAAATCTTGATATTGCTAGTTATATTAGAGTTTTAGGCACGAAATCAAAGGCCGATACTCGATTCTGAGTCTCGGCCTTTTTGCATTGGATAGGTTGAATGAATTAGAAGATATCAGCGAACTGTATGTACTGAGCTCTCAATGAGTTATCAGGTTTCTCAACTACGTTTCCAGATATGAGGTCTATCACTAGAAAGCTAGGTTTAGAGTTTTTAATTGCGACTACAGTTGTTTTGTCGCCTTGAACACTTATTGCGCTTAACCCATCCTGAGTATCTAAAGGTAACTGTTTTGAAAGTAGTAAGTTAAAGTTACTATCAAATCGAGCAATTACTTTTTGATTCATATACGGTGTACTTGATGTATCTATGAATCCTAGTAATGTAAAAGAGCTTGGATTTTTTGGATCCTCTTCGACAGAGCTCATGTGTGAGTTTGCCCCAAGATTTGATAGCTTTATTGGTGAAGCCGCGCCATCTGGCCATGTGTAAAGATTTTCACCGAACGCTTGATCGTAAGCAATTAAGACCACTTTCCCAGTAATAAACGCAGCATCGCTTGTGTTCATAGGAATTCCAGCAGAGGTCATTGTTACTTGCGCCGTGACAGTATCAATATCTGCCAAATAGGTTAGGCTTTGACTTCCTGCTTGGTCAGAGATTACTGCTTTTGAGACCCCATTTGCCTGAGGACAGGCGATTCTAACGACCGACTGGTTGGCTGTTAGGCTTAGTTGTTTATCAGCTTTAATCACTCCAGAATCTGAATCAAATCTGAGTAGGTGTTGGATACTCGAAGAGCTCGACGGAGGATTGTATGCCAGCATCCATTCATCAGAGCAAGTTGTTATTTCACCATTATAAGAGCTGATCTTGTATTCATTCAGTTTGACTACTTTGCCCTCATGATCCAGCATGCCAAAGAAATTCTTCTTAGTCTTAGAGTCATAGCCAAATACACGACTCTTCGATAACTCTACTTTGTTTAGAGTTGGGATTGCATAGCTTGAGCTTGATACAAGTATGCTTGTCACGATAGTACTAAGTTTTAGAATTGAATTAAGTTTCATATACGCTACAACCTTTCTAGTTTAGTTTGATAATGTTGCTTATACCTTGCAAACCAAATGCCAAGTTGAGATGCAGGAGATTATTGGGAAGTTACCAAAATGTAAAATTTTTACAGTTTCAGCTTTCTTAGGATGTCTTGAACCACTCCGGAAGGCTTCTAAGCTTTAGATCTTGAAATATCAGCTCATTTCTAAACGTTTGCATTTGGCTTTCTTTGTATCTATTTAAAATTATTCAAGTTTTCGTTGTAGCTTGTTAGCTACGAATGTTGTAATCATTGTCATAACTTAATCTCGTAGTTTATGTGTCTGTATCAGGAGTAGGTCTACTCTTTTTAATCTGCCAATTTTCATCCGGTGTAGAAGAGCTTTATTGTAAGGTTTAGTGCTCTATTTTTGTTTCTCGCTAAGTTGATGATTTTCGTCACAGTTTCCATTTCAGTATTCTTTTAGAATATTGAGTTGGGATCTGTGCACGGAGTCACAGGTCTGGTGCTATGCGGCGTTGGATCGCGTAGTGCAGATAAAGCGGAGTAAGCCCATGTCATCCACGTTCAAGATCCTCCTGTTCTCCCTCCTCCTGATCGGCTGTGCGAGCTCGCAGGAGACGTACAAGAAGCTCGAGAGCCAGCTCGTCAGCTACCAGCTCGAGTTGCGTCAGCAGGAGCCGGGACAGGAGGCGGACATCAGCTCGCTTCAGGCCGAGATCGAGACCGCCAGGCGCAACCTGGTGGTGTTCCTGTGCGACCGAGCCTGGAGCGATCCCGAGTCGATGACACCTGAGATGTTCACCTACGCGCTCGATGAGCTCGAGATCGAGATGGCAAGAGTGCGCATGGAGTTGGGGCATGAGGTGAGCCAGATGGACGGTTATCCGCGCCTCATGGCGTTGTTCAACTACAGGCACATGCTCAAGGTCGCACGCAGCTTCGTCCAAGCGCTCCCTTGACGGCTCACGCGGACCACCGCCGGAGTACCCCTCCGGCGGCGGTCCGCCGCTTCATTTTAGTAATCTGCAAGAGGTTTTCTTGTTTTCTTTAAGCTCTTTTACGCCACCATTTAAAAACTAGATTCGAAACAGATCCTAATTTGATAGAGAACGTTCTTTAAATTGTTCTCAGATAAGTTATGTAGCAAATCCATTTATTTTACATAGGTAAACGCTTTTGGCAGTCGTGTTGTTCCCATCACTGTTGTTACAGCTACTGCTACTTCTCGTGGATCGATCTGAGCAGGACTGCCAACCGGGTAAGGCTGTCCATGTACTAAACCATAGATCCGTGAAGGAGGGATTTTTACATCGATTGAATCATCTGTAAGAACTTCAAACGTAGCTTGTCGTCCCCCGATCTTTACCTGAGAAGCAGTTGCAAAACCTGTTCCCTTTAAAACAGCATGGTAGCCTCCCGAGTAAGAACCGATGGAAGGAAGAATTTCAGAGATAACGGCTGACGGTAAAGGCTCAACAGAGGTTCCCGCTAAGACTGTTACAGGAATATTCGTAAGTTGCCCAAGAGTTTGGCCTTCTATAACTTCAGATAAGCGAATGCTTTCTAAGTCATACGTAATTCCACTTAGTGCTTTGTAGAGCGTGCTAAGTGGAATTGTGAGTTTTCTGTTTAAATTCGTACTGGCAGTTCCTGTAAATGCGTCTCTTAGTGTTGTTCGACTACCGTCACTTCCGACTAAAATTGCACTCGTATTATACTCTCCAGAATCGTTAACAATAACTGAATAGTTGATTCCCCAACTATCAGCTAAGCCGTTTCCATCATCGTCAATTGGCCCCTGAGAGATTGTTGAAGAGAGAGTCGCAGCATTAGATTGAATTTCAAAGGATGCATCATCCGTTCTTAAGATTGGCCACCCAACCCAAAGATAGTTTGAGGTGTAATGAATATTGTAAAAACCTGGTAATGAAGTTGCGGTGAAAAAGTTTCCATATACTCCATTTGATGCTGTCCCGTCATTATGGGCACCATCATCATAAAGAGTAATTTGAGTACTAGTTCCGTCAGGCGCTGTAACTATTGCTTCAATGGTGCCGCTTGTTGGTACAATTGTATTGCTTGTTTGTCCAAGTAGCCGACCTGTTACGGTTACAGTTGACCCTGCAGGATAAGAGGTTAGATCTGTAGCGCCGACTAGAAATCGATGATTTGTGTAAGTTACATTTAGCCTAGCGGAGGCGGGGCCAGTTGTTACAAAACGTAAAGTTTTATTAACAGTACCTGCTAGTGCAATATCAAATGCCTCAATGTAACCATCCCCTAGAGGAAGACTAGTAGTATTAAGTTTGGGTTGAACGGTTGAGCCATTTAGTATGTTGAGTGATGCTGAGTTAGTTGAGACTAATGCCTCAATATGTAGAGTTCCATTTTGTGAATCTACTGGGAATAAGAAGTCTGTTGTTCCGGCAGCTGGTATTTCAAAGTTGTATGTGCCTGTGCCAAATGGTATCGCTGTTCCAGCTGAAACATTGCAGCCAACCCCGTAACCATCTTCGGGTGCGGTTGAATATGAGGCATCTGCAAGGTGAAAACTTGGATCGATCAGATTACTAATGTATGGCCTTAATCCATAGGCTAAGAAACGTCCGGTAGAGATTGCAACAGAGAGAACGTTTTGAAGTGAATGAGTGGATGTATACGTTACAATCTCCCAACCCCCGATAAATCTTGCACAGTGACCGTTTGGTTCGTCCTCATAATTACTTAGGCTCATCGTACGTCCGATTCCTAATGCTGAGGTATATGGGTGAATGATATCTCCGTATGGTACATCATTGCTGAAAAATAGCTGCGTTGGGCTTACATCGGCAAAGTGACTGTAATTCCACTTTAAAGGATTTGGTGGTGTATTAGTAAATTGTGATGTCCCATTGATATTTTTTTCTCGAAAAAACGAATCGTACTTTACGTTTGCAGCTGTTGTCCCACCATGAACTCCATCAAAGCTTACGTATCTATTTACATAGCGATTGGGATGTTTATTTGTAAGCCACTTACGCGAAATTATACCGCCATAGCTATGTGCAGCTATGTTTAATGGAATTAGAGTCGAGTCGGAGCCCTCAGTGATTGCGTCAAGTGCTGACTTTACACGAGTAGAAAGGTAGCTCTCAAATGCGATTGCATTATCTGCAACTGCCGAGGCATCGGTTCGTAGCGTATCATTATCATACCCCCAAAGGACACCATCGTTGGTCATGTTAAACCAACCAGAATTCCAAGAGGGAATTGCAAAAAAGAGAAATGCTGGTATTGATTGCTCAGAATGAAATCCGGAAGTTGATGTAACAACTGAGCGTTTGTATGATGCTTCTGTGCTGCTATCGCCTTGATCAAGAGTTAAAAATGGTTTCAGTACAGAAACACTTCCCCCATTAATTTCTCCGGCCATGCCTGCTTGAAAAACAACAGGAACTGGGAACTTAATAATTCTATTCAATTTTGGATTCCGGAGAGGAATTAGTGGGTCCCATCCAGGGTAGTTCACCACATATTCAGTCGTAACACTGCCTGTATCGTAAGCATAACCAATTTTAGCTCGGATACCCCGTCCAAGCTCTCCTGCTTGTTCTGGGTAGGAGAAGTACTCTCGTGGAACTAAAAAGTAACCGCTTGAATCACTGATACTTGAACCACCAACTGAATCTATCGGGATGGTATGAAAGACAGGGGACTCAGCTGATCCCGATACCCAATAACTTTCAATTTCTGCTCCCACGATTCCAAGAGTTGGAGATACGGGTTTTTCCCATTCAACTCTTCCTTGGCAAATATCTAATATTCCATCTCCACCAAAGAGGGTGCTGGCATCAAGAGTTGGATCTGTTGCAATCTCACAGCTATCAGGTATAGAGTTCGCGTCACAGTCTGAGCTTGTCATTAAGATATCACAGCTATCAGCTAATCCATCGCCATCACAGTCAGGACCACTACTAGTCGTATCTGTATAGATCCAAGAAAAGATAAAATCAGCTGTTCGAGACATGATTGGTGCTGAGATACTATTTGGAGAAACTGTGCCTACCCAAAATCCGTCGGTGTTTCCTGCATGCGCCTGTATATCAAGCGGTGTAGTGTAAATTGAGTCGTCATAGAAATAAACTGGAGCAGTAAAACCACTAGCAATTGCATCATTAATTCGACAATTTAAGGTCTGGGTTGTGCCAGAAGACCCCGCAAAATCTACAGATCCATCAAAAGGGGTAAGCCCTATTTGAGGACCCTCGGTTACCGCAGGAAATCCTGCTCCTGTCGTAGAGTGCGAACTCCCAGCTTCGCCGATAACATCTAATTGTACAGAGCAGAGGTTCCATAAGTGAGGAGATGCTGATAGCGTTGTGTTTCTGTTCTCATAGCCTCTAGTATATTGATTTAACGCCTCAACGCTAATTCGATATCCGATCAGATCTCCAAGTAGGTGATTAAAGCGAGGAACAGTTGTAAGAACAAAACTTTGAGTAGGGCCTGCATTTGGATGGTTGAGCGATATAGGATAAGAGATAGTTTCACAATTAGGGCTCTGGGCTTGGAGAGAAGGGATGGAAGTGAATATCGGAATTGCCAATGAAAACCACTTGAAAAGAAATCTCAAGGATAACCATTGAGTCTTTTGGCTCATATCTCCCCCTTACTGTACTAGTCCAACACTTTTACGCTTTAGAAATCTGACACAGTAATATACTACAGCGCGCATTTTAAACGAAATGAAATCAACTGAAATTTTCTTGCAGATTCGATTGTTGCAATTGAACCTAGCAATGCAGTTGAGTAGCGCAATAATCACAAAAATAATTGATATATGATGGTATATAGCTATTTTTGTAGAAATTGTGGGTGATGGTTACATTTGAGCAAAAGTAAGTGTCTATAATCTAAAATTGCAACTGATTTTAAAAGCACAAGTTTCTTCATAGTCGCCATAACTATTAATGGTCAGCGAAATTCCAAAATGACAATTCTGAAGTTGTGTCCATTAGTTAAGGAAGACTTAAACTAATTATTGGGGTGTTATATGGGACAATTTCGAGTGCTATCTTATCTATTATCTCTCTTCTCTGCTATTTTCTTTGTTGGAAATCTACTTACTGCTACAGCATTTGCTGAGTCAAGGAGCAGTAGAGATTTAGCTATTGAGTTATCAAATCAATTCCTAGACGTGGCTTCTCGTTCCCCCAATAGAAGTGCTAGTAGTAACTTAGAGGTGGATCCACAACTTGAGGCTAACTGTATAGAGGTTGGAGTTGTCTCATGTTTTGCAGTTTGTGCTGTTCAAGATAAGCATGGATTTGACTGGTGTCTCCAGGGGTCCTGGTTTAGCAATGGCTGCTTTGATCATGTCAAAATCGTCTGCTCAGATCCTACAAAAGAGCATATAGAGGATGCAATTGAAGGTATCAAAGATCTTTTAGACTTAGATTAAAAGGAGAATAGAGTTAACAATAAGATTATTTAGGGGTGTTATATGTATAAAGCGATTATCTATTCTTTCGTTATATTTGCTGTTTGCTTTAGCTCAGCGAGTTTTGCGCAAAATCCACCAGCACTTAAAAAGAAGCTTAAAAACCTACGCAAGTGTTTAGACGAACTTGCTGTGGATTACTATCTCTGTAGTACGGATGAGTACTTAATTGAGATGAATTTTAGCTTAGAAGAGTGTTTACAAGAGTCTCATCAGTACTATAAGCAATGCCTTAGCGAATAAGCGAAACTTAACTCTGTGAAGATATCTGTTTCTGAAACTATAGATTAAGCATTTATCTTTAGTTAAGCTAAGTTCGATAATTAATGGGGGTTGTTATGTGCTCAGATATTATAGATACAGGTGATGGTTTTGGATTTGAGGGTGCAGGTCCAGCACCTGAGCAGGTAGTTACAGTAAGTTTGCTTAATGCTGAAAGTGATTCTGCTAGGCTCTTTGCCGAAGCAGATTTTAGGAGAAGTGAAGGGTCATTAAGTGGGGCTGTGGCTGTCGAGCAGATGGTGCGGAATGTTGTTGTTTCAGCTGCAAGCAGTCTTCCTCAGAGGAGTGCCGCTTTGAATGTCGCTATCCATAGTGATTGTCCATATGTTCAGCCAGCTTTGGCGAAAGTTTTAGGTGAAATTTTTGCTGAAGATCCAACCCGGAGTGGTGACATCGTTACAGTTGTTGCTGTTACAGATGCGGGAGTGCGGAGAGAGTTCTCATCTACTGAGCTCTTTTCAGGCCCTGAAATCTTAGATGATATAACTTCAATTGAAGCTTTGATGCGTAGACCAGGAATCTCTGTAGTTTATTTATACCAGAGTAATTATTGCGATACTAACGCCGAGGCTGAATGTGATGTTTGTGTTCATGCAAGCGCTGCACATATGGATTTTAGTGATGTAGGCTTATTTGAGATCCCATTGGAAAGTGTTGCAGATATGGATAAAGCAAGAGTTGAGACTCTGCAAGCACAAGGTCTTTTAATTGATCAGCCAACAATACAGATAATTGCTGATGGCCAAGTGATATACTCTATTCAGGGGCCAGGCTTAAAAAGTCCGTATCGATTGATCAAAGCTTCTCTAGAGTCACAGGGGGCAACTCCATACCAATATAACTAGTATAACATAAGCTGCATTTAGCTTTACGATATTTTAAAACTCAAATTCGGGATTCTTGTAGCTAATATATCCAATTTGAATATCGCCCCCACAGAATTTTCGCACCATCTCTGCCAATTCCGTTGCTGCTCGTTCTAGCTCTGACTTGGTGTTCGGAGGAAGTGCTTCAATTACTAGACAGACATTCTTTGTCTCAGTTGTCATCTTAGATTTGTTACATTCTCTCCAGTTCCATTTTCTACAGAGCACGTCTGTTGAATCAGAGTAAATAATCTCTCCCTGCTTAGGGCTACAGAAATCGTTTGTATTTAAGGTTTGAAAACTCTCCGTGCCCTCAGCAAATCTAAGTTGAATACTGCCATTTATCTGATCGAGATCATCTCCACCTACAGGCATGCAATGCTTTAAAGAAATTAGATTATAAATATCAACTATTAGATTTATAGACCTTGGTTCTCTTCCCTCTATCGCTTGACGATATAGACTTTCAACTGAACTTGGTGATTTATTTGGTTTGCCTCTAAAGGAAGCATAGGCCTCACGCCAACATTTAATCTTTGGATCCTGAGCTAAAGATTCTAAGTTGAAGCTAGCAGAGATTAGCTGATGTTGTTTAAGAATTTGCTCAATTATTTCTGAGGAGGAATTGATGTTATTAATCTTTCGAGCAGTAACAACTGCGATATTTAGATCTGGAAAACTTTCAAATATTTTTGATTCGACAGCTATAGACATCCTTACCTCCGTTTCTCGCTTTTCTTACCAACTTTACTGAGTTGGCTATCTTTAGTAAAATTAATTGATTTTATATATCATGAGATATTTTCATGTTAGAAAAAGAGATAGATTTAAAGTTATTTCAAACACTTGCAGTGGTAGTACAGAGCGGTAGTTTTGAATCCGGAGCAAAGAAGCTAGGCTTAACTCAATCTGCTGTTTCGCATCGCATAAAATCTCTTGAGCAGCTCGTAGGACAAGCTGTGCTATTAAGAACGACTCCTGTGCAGGCAACGGAAGTAGGGGAGAGGCTAATCTCTCATGTTCAGTATGTTAGTTCGATGCAAATTGATCTACTGCAAGAACTTAACGAGAGTGCCTCAAGTAAAGCAACTAAAATAGCTATCGGGACTAATGCTGATAGCTTAGCAACCTATCTTTTCGATGCAATCTCTCCAACGGTAATTAGAGAAGATCTTCTCATTGAGTTCGTAGTAGACGATCAGTCGCGTACTAATCACTTACTCAGAACTGGTAGAGTTCAGGGTTGTATTACTTCTGTAGAAAAAAGTTCACCCGGAACTCATGTTGAGTATCTTGGTGTTATGAAATACCTTTGCGTTGCCTCTGCTGAGTTTAAAAGGCGCTATTTCCCACAAGGTGTTAAAAGAGAAGCTATTAACAACGCCCCAGCAGCTATCTTTAATCAAAAAGACGATCTCCATTTTGAGTATTTAAGAAAGTTTTTCGAAATTGAAGACACTGATTTTGCGTATCATTTTATCCCTTCATCAGAGGGGTTTTTAACGGCTGCGCTTAATTCAATTGCCTATGCGTTGATTCCAGAACCACAATGTTCGCAGGCGTTAGCGCGTAAAAAGCTAATAAATCTAACTCCAAAAAAGACTATGGATGTCCCGTTGTACTGGCATAGCTGGGAGAGACAGCCAAAGCGCTTAAGGGCGCTATCAAAGGCGATTATTGAGCATGCCCGGAGGGTGCTAGATCCTCACTAGCTAGATAATGCAGCTGCTCTTCCTTGAAGCAGACGATCAATGCGAGTCCTCTCCATGCCCCCCAGCTCTAGCAACATATCTGGAGATGGGACCTCAGAGACTAACTCTCCTCGATTAGGCCCAACACCAATCGCTCCTATTGTTGGAAGTCGCCAGGGTAAAATGCTTCCTCCCTCCGGATAAGCGGCTTCTATTGAGTAGCGATAAAGAGTGCCAATATATCTCTGAGCAGCCGCTGGCAGTTCGGCAAACGTTCGACAGCTTGAGATATCTTCTTCCCAACCGTCGCAGCTTACATAAATAGGCTCAAGTTGGCTTCGCTCTGCATCGAATGGGGGAACTGTCTGAATAATTGACCCATCAGGTTTACGGTAGGCGCGACATACTTGTAAGCTAGCTCCACAGCCTAAGAGATCAAGTTTGTTAATTGCGATTTCGTCAACTCCACCATGTCTTATGACGTGACCCATCTCGACTGCATCAAACCAATCTATTTGCCTGTCCCTACCAGTTGTAGTTCCTCTTTCATCAAGCCCAGCGATAAGTGGATGATTCTCTGGAATTTGCGTTAGTCGCAGGTGAGTGCCTACTTTCGTAACATAAGCTTTCGCTACAGCGACAACATATACGCTATCACATGGAATGTTAGCTGAATCAAAAAAACCAGCTACCCAGGTACTGCTAGCTGTAACGTTGGGGGTGAAGCCGTGTCTTCGATCTAAAAAATATCCCTGACCATGCTCTGAGATTACAAACTGTCCTCTTGAATGAGCAGCCAAAATTAGTTCTGAAACATCTGTTATATTGCTTAAAAATTTTTGACCTTGTTTCCAGTAAGTTCTAGCAAGTGGTTCTAAATTAAAACTAAACGGCTCATCTCCACAAAAACTTCTGAAATCAAGCTCTTCTGCTGTTATAGTACCTTCTTCAATTTGCTGCCTATTCGCTCTTTGTTCTGCCGTAGTTAGCTCTTCGAAGATCTGGAACCATTCATCGTTAGAGATTCCATATACCTCTCGGCAGATACTTGCAGCTAGTTGTGCCTTCTCAGACAACTTAGCGTAAAAGTCATTGTAGCTTCCTGCTAGATCTCCAAAAAAGATCTGCTGCTGAGTAGTCTCGTCAGCAAAGGCTGGTGTGATTCCACGTCCTGTTGAGCCACGGCTTTGACCAGTCTGTCTTGTCCTGTAGATTTCGTTCGCCTTATCTAAGACTCTATGGATGATAGTTGAAAGCATTGTTTTTGGATCGATTGCTAAACGACCCATTACATCTAGGCCAGCTGCTTCAAGCGTTTTTGTTTCCCATGTAAGCTTAAGCGGATCTGCAACAACTCCTCTACCTAGAGCAATGTGTGGAACATGCTCATCAACCACACCTGAGGGAAGCAGATTTAACTTATGTCCATTTGCAGTATGCCCAGAGTTAGCGCCACCGTTAGCCTTTAGAACTACCGCCACTGCATTCTCTGACCCAGCATGAAATCGTAGCATCTCCAGTAGATCATCAACGATCCTTCCTTTTCCCTCGTCTCCAAACGATGCTCCGACGACACAGATACTTGGGGAGTGAAATCTTGAAATAACGGGATGAGATAAAAGCTGTGCTCTGTCTCTTGCGCTAGCATCTGTTCCAGGTTGATTCTGTGTTAGGACAGTTGGTGGATTAGGTAACTGAGGATTGCCTGAGAGAAACAGTGTCATGTGATACTACCTACAAATACAACAAATTTTGTCTCATTGCTCAATGTGCATAGAAACAGAGGAGAGATGCTACCGCACTCCTTTTTTCAACTCAAGCATTTTTAAGTTGATCTCAGCGCGTATGCGACTGTGAATATGCAATTTTTTAAGACTTTTACTGTCTTAATTTGCTTTAGATTTAAAATCTGTATATTTTGTAATCGTTGAGGAGCTAATTCACCAATACTTGTCTACCTGTATCCTGCATACCACCTAAATTCATTGAAAATTTATAATTCTTTTTAGGCGTTTCTATGGCAAGAATCGATGATGATCGTGCATCTAGGCATGTCCCAAGTATAGCTGAGCAAGCAGAGATGTTTGCGCAGTTTGAAACTAATGGCTTTTATGAAATTCTTTTAATTAATGGGAATACTACATCTGGAACGGTAATTGATATCAGGACTCAAGGATCTGATCCGTATGTTTCATTGGACGGCTATCGTGTGCATCAATCTACTTTAGCAGCAGTTACACCAATTGAGATTGTTCATCTAGTCGAAGATGGGGTTGATGCAGCATTGAGAGCTGCTACAGTGCCACCTACAAAAGTACGAGACTTTCGGCTTGGTGATGAGATCATGGGTGATACTCTTTCACTCTATATGGATGGGGGAGTGGTTGGCAGCCTTTTGGATGCTGCTAGGTTGGCGCGACGTAGAAGATAGCAAGTTAAGGATTGCCAGATTGGCACTGATGGTTATTTTTGTCGCCAAAATTACAGGTCTTAGAATTTGTTTGATCGTAGTTTGAGCTACAGTACTGCTTCTCAGCGCCTTGGTTGCTACCGCTTAAGTTACATCCAGTAAAATGAGAACAGATTGTTGAGCCAAATGAACAGTAAATTTGATTTCCAACGATATAGTTTTGAGCGATATTTGCACCATCGAGGTTTGAGGAGGTTAAGTTAATGCCAGTAACTGAGTTTATGATAAAATTGGGTTTGGTACCCTGTGACTCGGGATTCTTATCATAACCAATTCCGTTGAATGATGTTCCAATAAGCTCTCCAGTTTCAGAATTAAAGAATCCAGAGTAGCCATTTGAGTAGAGCTCGATTCCGATCTGAAAGTTGTTAATCAAGTTTGAAAATACTGAGCTGCCAAAAGTCTCATTTAGAATAATTCCTTTAGAGCTAGTCGAAAAATTACCAACTATGTTATTTCCATTAATTGAAACGTCTGATCCGCGCCAAACATGAATCCCAAGCGGGCCATTTTCGTACTGCGCAGTCCCGCTATTGATAAAATTTCCTCTGACTTCTATATCGTATCCCGATCCTTCTGGTCTACCTATGCCTATCTGGTTTACGAATGCTCCATACTGACCAAGGTCCCCACAATTCTCCGCTGCGCTACAGTACCCAGGAAATGATCCGTCTAAACCGATGCCCGTCTTAAAGTTTTGAATAGAGTTGTTTAGAATCTGAACGTGGGCGGCACCAGAAAATGTTCCAATGCCATTTGAGTAAAAGCTGTTCCCTTGCTTAACGTTACAACCTTCAACTTTAACATGTTTTCCGATTATCATAATCCCATCAACCTCTACATCTGATACTTCGCAGTTGGTCAAGGTATTTGGCTCATCAGCTATCCCATCAAATGAATAGATCATTGCCTGAGAAGGATCGCTTGGATTTTTATGATACTTTGCAACTTGCCCCAGTATGATCCCAGAAATTTTAGCATCCCTAACTTTGATCTGATCTAGATGAATATTTCCAGACGATTTTAAGCCATAAATAAGAACGTTGGTTTTGTTGTTGCCGTCAAGATTGATCTTCTTAATTGAGATATTTGAGGCAGCAATGTTCCTATTGTTTAGATCCTCTGAAATCACAATGCCAACATCGAGATTTGGCATCTCAATATCATCCGACACGACTATCTCTGTTGTATTTTCATCTCCATTATTTATTCCTTCAATTGTTATCTCAGATGGAACATGTATTCCTACTTTCCAGCCATAGCTCGTCTTGTAATTTCCGATTTCAAATGTTCCTGAATCAAGTCTGATAAGCTGCATTGATTCTGCCTTGGCGATATCAATTGCAGATTGAATTGGATTCAAGTTTTCACTTGAGCAACAGACCGCTTCAAAATTATCTTCCCTACATGGGTGTCCCAATCCTCCAATGTTGCAGCTTGCTTGAAAATGTTTATCGTTGTCAGTTACTACATGCGCGCAGCTGACAGGGGAGAGGTTCGATCTGCTACAGCTGCTTTTAAGTTGAGTTGTATTAGTCTCACTAAAGAGCTGAGCTGAAGAGTCTAGTGCCTTAGCATTGATGCATATAAGGCTTTGCGAAAGTAAGATGAAACCCAAATATAACCGCATGACATAAGAGTTAGTCGCAAATTTTGTGCCAAATTTATTGTCCGATTATATGGGTTTGGTACCCATTAAATGCTGAGTGATTCTTCCAGTTCTTTTCGCTTAGGTTTTATGTAATCTAGAGTTCCTTTTCGCAGTACCTGATCGCCTGGATATAGTTCAAATGGGAGAAGTTCTTCTACAGGAATATAACCCTCAAGTCCCTTAAAGGCCTTATACATTGGGCTGAAGTCGGTATTAACTGCTTGATTAAATAGATCGTCAAAGCTATCAATCACAAAATAAGAGGCTTGGTAGTCACTGATATAAACTTTCGTACGCATGCAGCGCTCAAGATCAAAGTGGATATGGTGAGCTGAAGGGTCATCTAAGCAGTATTTTGCTTCTCCAAAGGAAGATGCTAATCCAGCTCCGTAAATCTTAGCTTTGCCGTCACGGGCTATTAATCCAAATTCAATTGTCCACCAGTTAAGACGAGCTAAGTGCTTTGTTGTTTTAAACTCTAAGGCTCTTTCGCCACCTTTTCCATATTCATACATGTATGCAGCATAAGAGGGGTTTGTCAGTAGAGGGATGTGCCCAAAAACGTCGTGAAAAATATCTGGCTCTTCTAAGTAGTCAAGTTCTTCTCTCGCTCGTATGAAAGTTCCCGATGGAAATTTTTTATTTCTAAGCATGTCAAAGAATGCTTTTGATTTTATTAGGCCCTTTGTTGCGACAACTTCCCAACCGGTAGCCGCTCTGAGTCTTTCGTTAACTTCATTAAAATCTGGAATTTTATCAGGAGAAATATCTAATAACTTGAGACCGTCTAAATACTCAACACAGATCCGGGGCTCTAAAATCTCAATTTGCCTTTCATAAAGCATCTTCCAGGTTTCATGCTGGACATTGGTATAATCATTCCAATTCTGATCGATGATCAGATCTTTGTAGTTAACTGGCTTCTTTTTGTCGTTTGAGTCACTCACACTTTAATTATAGCAGATCTCTATATAGAGGAATAGGCTAATCGTCCTGTTATAATTCCCGCTCAAAGTGTTTAGCGTGGATGGTATCGTGACGATAATGCTTTATCTCTAAGGATTTTTGCATATGAAATTTCTAGCTCTTTCTGCCCTTATTCTACTATCAGCAAATGATGTTATCGCGCAGCAATCAATTGTTGGGAACTGGACTTCATATAAAGTGATAGGGCGACCCTGCACAGATTATATTGAGAATCTCTCCTATACCTTTAGGACTGATAATACTTATGACATTAGATCCATCATGAAACGCTCAAGTGGATTGTCTGATGAAAGAGCAACTGGTTCATACGAGATCGCTGGAAGCACGATTACTGGGAAGGTCAAGAATGTTACTCTCGGCCCATTTCAGTATCGCTTTGAAGATGACAATCTAGTCATCTCTGAGCGCAGCTGTGACATCTACCTGCGTAGAAGTGATGAAGAGTGGTAGTCCTGGCTAAGCTGCTTTTTGATAGAGCAACATCTTTTCAGAATGAATATATGGCGTATATTTTAGAAGCGTGAATATCTGCAAAAGTGTAGTTTCAAGGACGTAGTCTCTAAATTTATCTTGAATCTCACTTAGGAGAGGCAAGAACTCCTCTGGTGATACGACCTCTATCCCAAGCTCAAAGCTCCATGTAGAAAGCGATTCGATGTATTTGTATATGTTCGGGTGTTTTTGACAGTATTCAAATAGTTGCTCAACTAACTTTGGAGATTCATGCTTGGCTGAAATTAAAAGCTTGTACTTGTTGTATTTCAAAGCACTATGGTTTACTGCATGGTACAGGCCTGAGATTACCTCTTTCTCCATGAGTTGAAGAATTCGTCTACGCGACTTTCCACTTGCTATCTTTAACTTTCTATCTATCTGTTGAAACGGCATTAGCCCTTCAGTTGAAAGAAGGTCAAGGATTCTTGAATCTAGCTGATCAATTTTAACCAAATTTTCACGATAGAAACTTTTAAGGTAGGTCTTGGTCTTTACTTGATCGGATAGATGTTTCATCCCAAAGTAAACTATCTTACTTTGCTGCGAGATTGTGCGTTTGACATATCCTGCTTCAGATTTATCAGAGATAGATCTTAAGATCTCTTCAGCTTCCTGAGCTGATTTTGCAAGAATCGTGAAGCTATAATCATAGTTACCTCCAAGCAGAAAGACGCAGGAAACTTGAGGATGTTTTGTTATCGTTTTTATAAATTTATCTCGTTGCTCAGCAGTGTAGCCGTCAAATGAGCCGTAGAGGGTGTAGTTGTTTAGACCAATACTAAATGGATTGATGTATGCAGATTGTTTACTAATGACTCCATTTTTGATCATACTTTGAAGTTCATATCGAACAATATGTTCACGGATCTGAATCTCTTCAGAGATAACCGAAAGCGACTCGGCAGCTCTATATTCTACTGCTTTTAGTATTTTCTTTTGACGGTCGGTAAGCTTTATCATGATAGTTTCCGACCTAGAATTGCATTGCCCATACTTGTACCCGATTACCCAAAAATAGCCTCGTTCTGTTATTAGCTAATTTAGGTAAATTGTATCTTTCTCTAGGGCACAATTCAAATTTCAACCACCATTTGGTCAGTGTTTACGTGTATATAGGCACTGTCCATCTGGGTGAGATTTCTGTTGAACTTATTAATATTTGGCTTTAGCTTGTTTTCATTACTCATTATTGGAGCCTCATTTATGAAGACAATGTTTTTAGCTCTTAGCCTTTTAGTCCCAAGTTTCTGTAGTGCAATCACTCCTTCTGTTGGAGATATAAAAGACACGAGAACCACAGGGCAGTTTTTTGCTGGCTTGGAGGTAGAGGTAAAGCTAGTTGGCGATGAGTTAAGTGATATTAAAGGTGTAAATACTAAGGTTAAAGAAGCCCAGGATGATACTGGTCGAGACATCATTGATCCTCAAAAACAAAAAGAGGGATTCGAGCCGTTTAACCAAGGGGGCTGGCAGCAAAATAAGATAACGCTAAGTTTTAAAAATCCTAGTCGTAAAGCAACTACTTTAGCTAAGCTTAATGGAGAGCTTGATCTCTTTATGCCAAGCAAAGATCCAAATGCTCAAATCAAAATTCCAAACATAACTGCTCAATCAGGAAAATTGCTAACAGCGAAAGCTCTCACTGATGCTGGTATTAAATTTGTCGTGATGGATAAAGCTGCATATGACACTGAAAAGAAGAACAATGAAGAGAAGATGAAAAAAGAAGCTGAGGCTAAAGGGATGGCAAATGCCATGGCTAATGCTTTTGGAGGTATGTTTGGTGGTTTTATGCAGGTAAGCGATAATGATTTGGTTTTTAAAATTGAAGATCCACAATCAAAAATTGTGAGCTATGAGCTTCAAGACGCTTCAGGAAATAAGATTGATAATCAAGGCTCAATGACCATGAATGACGTTAGAGTTATGAATTTCTCAATGAAGATTCCTAGCGATGCGGTTCTAGTCATTTATGTCACAACACCTCATTCTTCAATGGCAGTGCCTTTTAGCTTTGATAATTTGGCACTGCCTTAAAGTGGGTGATTTAGATATGCATTTTGGAGCCACAATACATACAGTAATCTGCTTTCGGGGAATGTCCTCCTCGACCGCAGTCTGGACATGCCTGTGTTGAAATATCGCTTTTGCTGATTGCTGACTTTGTCATCTCTGCAGTTACTATACCTGTTGGCACTGCAATTATAGCATATCCGATGATCATAATTAAGGAAGCAAGGATTTGACCTAAAGGTGTCTGTGGTGAGATGTCACCGTATCCAACAGTTGTCAGCGTTACAATTGCCCAATAAATACTTTTTGGAATACTTGTAAAACCACCACCTCCAGCTTCGACGATATACATTAATGAACCAAGGATTACAACCAGAACAACTATGCAGTACAAGAATACAAAAATTTTACGCTTACTTGCATGCATAGCATCAGATAAGGCGCTCGCTTCAGTGATGTACTGAGCTAACTTTAAGACACGGAACAGTCGCAACATGCGCAAGGCACGAATAACGAGTAGGTAATGGCTTCCAGCTATTATAATACTAAGGTAGGAGGGTAGGATTGATAAGAGGTCAACGATTCCATAAAAACTACCAGCATATGCAAATGGTTTTCTGACGCACCAAAGTCTAAGAAAGTATTCAATCGTAAATAATATCGTGAAAACCCATTCAAGCACATAAAGTGCGTCTCCATATTGCGCAGATAACGATTGTACGCTGTCTAGCATTACGGTCAGTATACTGAGAACAATACAGGCAATCAGTAATAAGTCGAATAATTTTCCTGACGGGGTGTCCGCCTCAAAAATAATTTCATGAACTATATCTCTGCTACTTCGTTTCATATGAAAAATTTAGCAGAAGAATAAATTTGAGGGCAGAGCTAAAAGTCGATTCCTTAAAATCAAGGATAATTGATGCTGATGTTGATTTTAGAAATGCTCGAATTTTAGAGCTTTCCCTGCCCTCAAAAGTGGAATTATGAGGATTGTATATAGTTGCAACAGACGTTCCCAGGATCTTGAGCATCATTTAGGTAAGGGCGATCCTTGACTTCAAATCATAAGAGAGAGTGTGATTGTGCAGAAACATCTCTAGCAGGTTATGTTATAGTAAATATATGGGTTCTCTACCCATATATTTACTTTTTTGTGACTTGAATTGATTGATTAGTAACAAGTTTTGCGTATACTTTTGGCTGGATTTACGAGTTGAGAGTGGGCGCATTATGATTCTAAGATTCTTTATTTTCCTTATTTTATTTGTTTCAACTTCATACGCAGAGCTGATTACAGTTAACCAATCAGGAACAGCAGACTACGCAGATCTACAATTAGCAATTAATGCTGCTCATGATGATGATGTTATCTGGATTCAGGGAGGCATCTATCCCAAAATTAGTATTGATAAGCCCCTTACTTTAGTTGGTGGACCGAGGCCATTAATCGAAGCAGATGATTATAACGGCAGCTATTACCAAGATCACGTGATTAACGCTTTAGGGCCAGGCTATGGAAAGTTAGTGTTTGCAAACATTGCGACTGGTGGAAGTACTAATGGTCTCTATACAGCAAGTCAAAGCGCTGTACGTGTAAATGGGTTTGATCAATTTCACGTTGTTGAAAGCGAAATAAAAGCCCCACAATGGGATTTTTTACTTGGTGGTGCTCAGGGTAATTATGCAATTTCAACCTCAGTTCCGTATGTTTTTATTCAAAGCTCTTACATTGAAGCTCAGCATGCTGCAACTGATAGCTGTTTGAGTGGGGGGACAGCTGGATTGCCTGCAATTAGCTCAAGTGGTGCTACAACTGTAGTAATGGATTCCGTAATCAAGGGTGGTGATGGAAGTGATTACTGTCAGTATGGAGAGCCTCCGTTTCCGATGCCATGTCCGTGTAACAGCGGTATAGGAATTGCTGGCGCAGCTCTAACCGCTAACAACCTAATATATTCAAATTCAGAGTTTGTTCCAGGAAAAGGTGCACAGATTGGATTCTATGATGAGCTGACAGAGTGGCAAGCGTGGGGAAAACAGAATGATGCAAAGATGTTTGAGGCAAGCAGTGTCGAGTATTTATCTAATCGACTTTATGCAGATAGTCCATTTGTATTAGCTAGCTCCTGGGGTTTGAATATAAAGTCAAGTTCAACGACCCAAAGTGATGCTCTGATAGGATCTTTTGGTAGTCCTGGCGCGTTACAAATTCCCCAGGGGTTGAAATTTCTAGACACATCGAATCTTTTTTACAACCAGACCATTTCAGGTCAAGCGAATCATATTGATTGGATCGTTAGTGACGTAGAGATAGGAGATCAGCTTTTTGCGCAGGTTTATGATGGTAAAGCTGGTAAGCTTACGAGACCAATCCAGTTAGTCGTGTTGCCATAGGCTAATCTTCTGCGCCAGGAGCGATGATTCCTCCCCCTGCGAGAGCGTTCGAGATTTCGGACTTGCTTAACGCATTATCCTCATCTGTATTAAACTCTTCTAAGAGAGCGTCTGCTACTGTTCCGCAGAACCAATACCCTAATGCACTGGTAAAACTTGAAAGTTCGCTCGACTTTAACTTATTATTGTCATCTGTATCGTATTTATCGATGATACCTTGAGCAACTTCATCCAAGGTTTTAGCGTTTGGTAGATTTTCATTAATCCATTTTTGAGCTTTTTCGATAAATTCTTTTTTGTCTGCTTCGCTTACATCAAAAAAGTCTATAGATGGGCAAGAATCATCTAAAAGGGGCTCTCCTTCGCTTTTGCTTACGTTTGGCTTAAGTTTGTGAGATTGATTCTCTGCGAAGCTAACATTTGATATTAGTAAAACAGCAGACACGACTGACAGAAATTGAACACTTTTATTGATTCTTCTCATTGCTAACTCGCATAAAAATAAACTTCCTGTACCTTCTCTTGTTATTGAGTCGAAGCTACGAAAGTTTCCTAAAATTTATACTTATGCTTCATTATTACAATTGTAGGTTATAACTCTATTGTATGGGTGATATACCCATACAACTTTGGTCAAGATCCGCCTACATTGAGTTGGTTCTAGACCGAATTTTTGGGTTAGTTATTAAAAAATGGGGTTTTTATGAAAAGGACGATGTTATTCTTTTGCTTTGTATTATTCTTGCCTTGCCTAAGTTTCGCTATCATATCTTCCGAACCTACAACATGTCAGTACTATAAAGAGATAGAGGTGTACAATCCTAGTACTGGCGAAAACGAAACTAAGTACCAGGCTCAAGGAAATAGCCAAACATTTGAGAATTTTGAGTGTGCTGGCTCATGCTCAGAAGACTCTGCATGCGTAGAGCGAAAGGGCGTAGGGTTTCTCTTTCTCTTTGATTCCTGTAAATGTCGAAAAGTTGCTCCGAAAGTGCCGGGGCAGGGCAATGGCGTAAAAGTAAAAGGCACCGCCCCTAAGCCAGCTACTGCAGCTGATTTAATTGAGCGCGGAATCTCAGAGACGCTGAGAGCAGAGCGTGAGTTAAACAAAAGATCTGATGTATTAGAAGATGCGCAGCTTTTAATAAGTTATGCTCAAGAGCTCAGAGCTCAGCTTCAGCAAGCACTAGAAAAGGCTCAATGGGGAGAGGATGTTACTGCTGAGCTTGAGTATTTTCGCTCTGTTCCAGGACTGATTTCTGAGGATGATCTTAGCGATTGCTAATGATTTCGGCAGCATAACTTTTCTTATGCTGCCTTTCTCTCATCCTGTGTTCGATGCCATTCCTTTGTACGTAAGAGTTCTTCTTATTTATGCTACAGCTGCAAATAACTTAGGATAACATTTATGGGTAACATGGGTAATAATCCCATGTTTAGTATTGGGGGTTTATAGTGCTTCCATGTCTGGTGCCCTGTAACCTCCGAGAGTTTTGTTAATGTTTGGAGGTTTTATGAAAAGAACAGTATGCATGGCGCTACTTTCTGCCTTATTTTCAACATCAGCATTCGCTATTCCTTTAATAAATGGCGTAGGCGGTGGTTCAGGCGATCAGAATGATAAGTATCTGAAGTGTACACAGAGATGCCAGGATAAATTTAATCTAGAGATGTCAGCAGCAAATCAAGCTTTGCAAGCTGCATATGATGCATTAAGTGCTTGTCATGATGAGATTACAGATAAATATCAAGAAAAAATCGATGCCTGTCCAGATGCTACTACAGCACCAACGGCTCATGAAACATGTGTAAATGAGGCTAATGCGTTTAAAGATGAGGGTAATGCCAGTTGTCATGCAGATTTTGATCCTCAGATAGATGCTGCAAATGCACAGAAAGATGAAGCTACAAATAACCAGATTTCTTGTATGGCTGGTTGTTTAGACACGCTGATCTCTGGTGGCAAAATAGAAGAAGACATAGATTTCTATGAACCATTTTTAAGCGAGTTTTAATAGATTAGGAGTCGAAAATGAAGAAGCTTTTTAAGCTAAGTTTTTTAACCTTAGTTCTATTTGTAATCGGATGTAGTTCGGTGCCGAAAAGTGCTCCAATTGCTGAGCCAGATTATGATCCTACATGTAAGGAATGTGTGGATTGGAAGAAGGAAATGGAAGATCGTGAAACAAAACCATTGCCAGATGAGTATAAAGCAAATGCTCAGGCATTGCTTGAAAAGTGTAATAAGCTTTTGGGAAATCCAATAGAAACAGGAAAGATCGTCTCTTGTCCTGGGAAAAAGGAAGGAGGGGGGCCTGCTCTAGATCCAGTAACTCAATCGTAATTTAGCCTCAAGAGATGTTTTTGTTTTTATGTCTCTTGAGGGTTTTCTTAAGTCTATAAATCACAACAGATAGGCCTATCTCAATAACTTTATATGGGTATATGGCCCATGTAAAAGAGGAGGCCATTTAGTTAGCAGAGCAGGGGATTGGGAGTTAGTTTACTTTAACTTGTTAGGAGACAGAATATGGGGGTTGTACGTTGTTTATCTAAGGCTATTGCCTATTCGCTGATTGTTTTTTTAGGGATGAGCTTTTCAATGTCGACTGATGCGCACGCACAGTCTTTGGAAGCGAAACTTCAAAAAACTCAAAATCGAAGTAAGAAGAATAGAAAGCAGATCAATTTACTAAAGGCTGATCAGGCCACACAGAAAGTTACTAATAATCTTCTACAAAATGATATCTCAAACGTGAGCTCGTCAGTTCAGACTCTCAAGAGTCAGGTTGATGATGTTCAGAACCTTTTTACAATTGTAGTTGAGGGCGATGGTACTCAATTAATTCAGGGGCCACAGGGTCCGAAAGGTGATACCGGAGCAACTGGCCCACAAGGACCTCAGGGGATTCAAGGTCCTCAAGGGATAAAGGGTGATACTGGATCAGCAGGTGCGCAAGGTCCTAAAGGAGACACCGGAGCACAAGGCCTTAAGGGAGATAAAGGTGACAAGGGAGAAAAAGGAGATCAGGGGCCTCAAGGAATAAAAGGAGATGCTGGTGTTGCTGGACCTAAAGGTGATCAGGGTGAAAAAGGAGAGAAAGGGGATCCTGGAGAGGTTGGGCCTGAGGGACCACAAGGTCCTGCAGGTGCTGCGAACTTTCAAGAGACGATGATAAACACTCTAACCGATGACCAAGATACTGTCTGTGTAGAAGTTGATCTTGGTGAACACTGCATGGATGAGGACGGTTGTGAGATTCAATTTCTCTATGGAAAAGATACGTTGAAGAGCAGAGACTTTCACTTCTTCGCAACAGGAACTTCGCCTGAGGATGAGACTTTTTCTGCTTACGGTGCATTTCTGATTGAGCAGGGGGCTAATTCAGGTGATGGATATATATTAGGAACCGGCTATCCGTATACGATTTTAACGTTGAAGAATAGCGCGGGAGTAGCACAGGTATTTCTTGAGAACTTTTATGACAAAAATTGTCCTGAACCTGTCGCAGGATTATTCAATCTTGATAGAAAACACAATTTTGTAATCCGAGCAAAAAAGAACGTATATGCTCGGGTTAAAGTTGCTGATTTTTAACTGATAGCTTTAGATAGCCCCGATTATTAATCGGGGCTTTTCCTCTCTACGACATCAAGGCACAATCAGTGCTGAATGAATCACCGAAATGTAATTAGAATCTTAATACCTCTTATTATGGTCTTAGTGCTGTTAGCACTAGGCAGGCAGTGGTGGTGCCCCGCAGGAGATCTTGCGCTTTGGTCGTTCGATAATAATAGTCAGCATAACTCACAGCACCTTTTAGATTGGTACACCCCAAGTCACATCTCACACGGTTTAATTTTTTACCTAGTTTTTGTTCAGCTTGTAGGTGGCAGGGTTAGACAGTACGCCCTTGAGCTCTCGATGCTAATAGAGGCTTCTTGGGAGATCTTAGAGAACACAGACTATGTAATTAATCGCTATCGTGAAGCCACTATTGCACTTGATTACTTTGGCGATTCTATTTTTAATTCGTTCTCTGATCTTCTTTGGTGCATGTTAGGCTTCTACATCGCATCTAGGATAAAGGTTCGACATACGATTTTACTCTTCTTAGGTTTTGAGCTTTTTACGCTTTACTTCATTCGAGATAACCTCACATTAAATGTCTTAATGTTGCTTTGGCCAATAGAGGCAATTAAAGCTTGGCAGGGCGCTATTTGATCTTCGATATCAGCGTAAGTGCCTGAAAATCTTCATATAAAATCTTGAAATAAAATTTCTCTATTTTGCGCCACCAAATCTACAAGTTCAGATTTAAGTGTCGATTTCTATATTCATACAGGCATGACACCATCCTTTCTGCGAAAGGGGGCAGCTCCAGCGAGAGTTGCTCCCTTTTCTTTTTGCCTTTTTTCTGTAAAATCCTGTTCATACAAGTATTTTGATAAAAACACGGAGAAGTTTCAATGACTTATGTCGTAACAAAGCCATGTATCGGTACCAAAGACAGATCATGCGTTGAGGTATGCCCAGTAGATTGTTTTTACGATATCCGTGATCCAAAGATGAACGATGAGGCAGGGGTTGGGCCTGCTGAATGGGCAAACGATGACGATAGTAGCGATGAAGAAAAGAAGAATCGTGGCTTTGGTATGCTCATCATTCATCCTGATGAATGTATTAACTGTGGTGCCTGCGAAACTGAGTGTCCAGTAGAAGCTATATATGAGGACACAGGGGTCCCCGAAGATCAACAAAGTTACATCCAGATTAATGCCGACCTCTCTCTTGCTATGAACGACGCTGAACTGGATAAAACGAGAATAACTTCACGCGATTAGTTTCTCTATTCAACACCTAGGAGCTATGATAAGAACGTTTTATGCGTTCACTCTCAATAATACTTGCGTGCTTGTTACCGGTTTCTGCGTTCTGTTATTCAGAAGACAATTTAGTTAGTCGAATTGATAAACTTGTTACTTCAACCTCTCCTAATTCAGCAGTTGTAGTAGTTGATCTAAATAAATCAAAGATAATCTATAAAAATAAAGCCAATGCGCCGGTTAAGCCTGCAAGTGTGTTAAAGCTTTTAACATCGCAGGTGGCACTATCTACGCTAGGGCCTCATTATCGCTTTTCTACCAAGTTCTATAGTCGTAACCCAGTGCCAGTAGACGGTGCAATTTCAGCTCTCTATGTAAAAGGAGGCGGGGATCCTTCCTTTACTTTAGAGTCGATGATCGATGCAGTACGCGAGATCAAAAAGAAAGGTGTGCACTCTATTGGTCAGATTGTGCTTGATGAATCTTATTTTAATGGAAGTAACGGTCGCTCGGGACAACGTGCATATGAAGCAGGTTCTTCGGCCCTCTCATTTAATTTCAACAGTATCTCTTTTGATGTATGTCCATCCGCAGTTGGTCAACCTGCAAGGGTAGTGCATGATCCATATGAGTTACCACTTAAGGTTGTTGATAAGATCAATACAATTAAAAAGGGCAGGGTTAACTTTAGACTGGATGAGGTAACAGGTAGTGACAATGCTTTAACCTATAGGGTTTCTGGAGAGCTTGGACGTTATGCGAAATGTCTTAAGGTCTATCGCAGCGTTGGTAATCCACCTCTTTATTTCGGGATGAGTCTTTTAGGATTACTTGAAGAAAATGGAATTAAGGTGCTTGGAGGACTATCTAAGGGTCTAACTCCTGCAAATTCAAATCTACTTTACGATCATAGTTCAAAAGTTCTATCTCAAATTGTATGGGATCTTAACAACTTCAGCACAAACTTCATCGCTGAGCAGCTGCTCTTTTCAATAGGCTCTACTCATGACAAGGTTCTTGATCGAAATTACGGACTCTCAAAGCTAAAACAGCATATAGTAAACTTGGGTTTTGAAGCTGATAAAATAGCGCTTTTTGATGGATGTGGTCTAAGTCATAGTAATCGCATAACTGCGATGATGCTCGCCATGGTTTTAAGGGAAGCTAGACTTCGGATTGCATCTTGGCCAGAGTATAAAGCATCTTTATCAGTAGCTGGTAAAAGTGGAACGCTTAAGAAACGCTTAACGCAGCTATCTGGAGCTACTGTCAGAGCTAAAACTGGATCTCTTAACAATGTTAGCTCCTTAGCAGGATATATCGATACGGATCGAGGAAATAACTTTGCTTTTGTGATCATTTCTAATCAGGTACAATCGATTGGAAGAACACGAAAATTTGAAGAAGATTTAGTCAAACTTATTGTCACTCAGCAGTAAAGCGAGGAGCTTTTGGGTAGGTATATTAGATTTATTGCATGCATTTTTATCCTTTTTTCACTCACTGCAGGTGAGAGCGTAGCTAGACCTGGACGTAGTTCCGCTTTTAAAGAGCCGGATGCTCTTAGGCCACGCATAAATTTCTGGATCGATGTTTTCACTAGATATGGAAAGCACACCATGGTTTTCCATCATCGCGATTATCCTCAGATAGTGTTTGATGTTGTGCATAACCACTCTCAGGCTGAAAAACTTTCAGAGAAGCAGTACGCTCGATACCAAAAGAAGATCAAGCAAGATGTTACGGATAGAATTAACGCTTCTTTGTCGCACTTAGGCAAGGGACGCTCTCCGAGAAATGATTTTGAGCGATCGATTGTTAGCAAGATGGCCTTTCTCTCAGGTGGAAATTCTAAGTACAACACCGCTGTTTCTAAGAAACTTGTTCGAGTTCAAACTGGAATAAAAGAAAAATTTCGTGCTTCTGTGATGAGATCCGGTCGTTATCTTCGTACAATAGAGGAGATCTTTAAGTCTTACGATCTGCCACTTGAACTTACTCGTTTACCGTTTGTTGAATCTTCCTTTAATTATAAGGCTTATAGCTCAGCGGGAGCTGCTGGTATTTGGCAATTTATGCCTAGAACTGGAAGGTTGTTTGGACTGAGAATAACTTCAGCAGTTGATGAAAGACGCGATCCGGTTACAGCCACTCACGCTGCGGCAAAATATTTAAAGAGTGCTTACGAAGAGCTAGGTTCTTGGCCACTAGCTTTGACCTCATATAATCATGGAATATACGGAGTTAAGAAAGCAGTTAAGTTGGCAGGAACTAAGGATATTGCAAAGATAATTGAGCATAGTGGAAAGAGACGGTTCGGCTTTGCAAGCAACAACTTTTACCCTGAGTTTCTGGCTGCATTAGAGGTCTTTGAACATTACAAAGACTATTTCCCAGGAGTTCAGGTTGAGAGAACTTTGCGTTTCGATCGGATTAGACTGGAGCATCCATTTACAGTTAGCCACGTTAGAAGTCAGCTTGCTTTAAGCTCAGATGATTTGAAACCATATAACTACGCAATCTCTTCAAGAGCCTGGGATAGTAGAGTGAGTCTGCCCAAGGGGTATGTTTTAAATGTACCAGCAGGTCATGGTTTTAAGGCAGCTAAGTTAAGAAGTCCTCAGGTCTTTCATAATAGTAGCAACTCTGTGCCCAGCGGAGATTCTTATCGTGTTAGGTCTGGCGATAGCTTAATAAGAATTGCAAAAAATCACGGTATCTCAGTATCAAAATTGAAAGCTTTAAACGACCTGAACTCTGATAGAATTAGAATTGGACAATATCTTGTGGTTGCAGAGAAAGAAAAGAGTTCACCAAAAGCGATGGCAGCTTTAACTTCAACCGGACACTATAAAGTAAGAAGCGGTGATACTTTATCTGAGATTGCTAGCCATTTTGGGACATCAATTGACGACATAAAAGCAAATAATGGACTAAGCTCAAATCAGATTAGAGTTGGACAGAGTTTAAAAGTTAATACTACTAATCAGACTGAAAAAACTACCCAAGCAAAACAGTATGCCGCTAATTCTGCGAGACCAAAGGTATACAAAGTTCAGAGAGGAGATTCCCTTTGGACGATTAGTCGAAAGTTCAGAGTGCAGTTAGCTGATCTAAAGAGAGTAAATAATCTAAGTCGCTCTCATATCCGTATCGGCGACTCACTTGTGCTACCGTAGTCAATGTCAAAGCAGAGCCCTAGTTCTTCTTATCAGATAATCTTCATAAGTTTTGTATTAGCGCTAGTTAGCCTTTTTCTTTATCTACCTCGCACTGCTATCACTTTACAGCATTCCGATGGTGGAGAGCTTGCTACTGCAGCTGTGACAGGTTCGATTGTTCATCCACCTGGCTATCCTTTGTACATGCTTATCTCTAGGGGGATGCTCGCTATTTTTGGATCTGCTAACCCATATGCTCTTCTTGCAGATTTCTCAGCGATTAGCCAATCGCTTGCAGTTGTGATGCTGTTTTTTGTTTGCTTTTACCTCTCAAGAAATATCTTGTATTCATTCTTTATCGCACTGGCTTGGTCGCTTTATCAGCCGACAATTTTGACAGCGACTGATGCTGAAGTTTTTGCACTACATCATCTTCTGATTTTAATTTTAATTCTAAGCTCAGTTGCTCTAATTAATACTAGTGAGAAAAGTAATTTTAGAGCGATGCTATATGGAGTAATTTGTGGACTTTGTGTTTCTCATCACCACACGACGGTCTTATGGTTTCCTCTAGTTCTTTATACAGTTTTCATTCTTTGTCGCACGAATTGGACAAATCTTCCGCCTTACCTGCTAGGAGCTGTAGTAGGGTTATCCCCATATCTTTCACTTTTCTTTTCAAAACCACTGCAGTTAACGTTTGGTCCAATTGATACTGTTACAGACTTATTGAAGCATTTTTTTAGAGAGGCTTATGGAACATTCTCTCTCAGTGCAGGTCAATCTGAGGAATTCGTATCTTATATCTCTAAGTTTTTAAACTTAACGGCGTATAATGCTCCTGCGTTTATACTTGTTCTGTTTTTGCTCCTCTATAATTGGCGTAAAAATTCCTTGATAAAGGCTTTTATGCTCTGCTTTGTCTTGCATCTCTTCTTTGCGCTGTCTCTCAAAGCTCCTGATTACCCTGCGCTTTACTCCGAGTATCTGATGAGGTTCTATTCATTGATTGCGCTAAGTGGAGCAGTTTGTTGTGGGCTCTTTTCTCCAAAGAATACGATTCAGATGCTCTTAGCAACAGCACTACTTTTAATACCTGCAATTTCTGATAGCTCGAAAGCACTTGAAGCCTCTGACGCTAGGGTAGATAGACTTGTAGATGCCGAGCTTAATATTTTACTTAAGGAATTGCCTAAGAATTCCCTTTTTATTGCAAACTCAGATCTATTTGGTATGGGATTGCTTTATAAGCAAAATGTTGAAGCTAAAAGAGAAGATCTGATAGTTGTCGTTGATGGCATGCTTGCAAATAACAACTATCGTGAGATTCTAGCGCGTAGGTATGATCTCTTCGCTGATTTAGATACAAATAAGATTTGGACGAATGAATCTGTTTACTATCATGCGCGAGCAAAAGGACTTTTTGTTTTCTCTGGTCAGAGAAATATTAGACCAAAAGATATATATGAGTTGCCTATAGGAATTGCTTGGCAGTGGCTTCTAGCTAAAGAACTACCGAATGCTCAAGAGGTAACGCTTAGATTAGCGGATTACTGTGCACGTTGGCCTGAAGAGTTAGAAAGTGTCAGTCAGTATCGAGACTTTTCAAATGAGTTAATAGAGCATGATTTTTTATGGCCGCTAGAGGCTCATTTAGGTGTAATCTCAAGGCCTCAGATAGGGGTGTTACTGCGACAAGCTCTAGACGGATTTTATAAAAGGGATCTCGAAAAAACCAAGCAATTTTGTAGGCTTACCCTTAGAAGATTAACCGGTCAGGATTCTTTAGAAAATAGATCTTATTTGCTGAAATAAAAATCGAACTATCCCCAGCTCTCATGGTCAAACTCTCTATAAGCCACATTATAGGAGGTTGAAATGATAAAGAGACATAAACTACTAACTTCACTTTTCCTTAGTTCGATTGTGCTCGCCACAGCTTGTAGTAAGCAAGAAGGGTTAAAAGTAGCCGGAGTTAAAAAGACTGAGAATACCCTAGTCATTCCAATGCCACTCGAGCGCGAGGCACGTGATGAACTAGTAAATGATACCTCTGGGAGAGTTGTTGCAAAGCAAGAGCGTGCTCAAAAGCATCCGGTAGATCAAATGCACATCATGCAAGAGCAGGTAAGAAGCAAGGTTTTAGGCTCAACAGAACCAGCTGCTCCAATACCCTCAGGATTAGTTTACGATAATAGCTATAGTATCGTTGCTCCAGATCGTGAAGTTTATGGAGAATACATTGAAAATGTAAGGATGCTTACAGAGAGAGAATCTATCTCTACTTTTAGTATCGATGTAGATACCGGTAGTTATACAAATACAAGGCGCTTTTTATCTGCCGGGCAACTGCCACCAATTGATGCTGTTAGGGTCGAAGAGTTTCTGAACTATTTTAAGTATAACTATCCTCAGCAATACGATAAGCCATTTACCTTAAACTATGAGATTGCCCCAGCCCCATTCCAAAAGGGAAGGCATCTTGTCAAACTTGGCATTAAGGCACGAGATGCAAAAGATTTTAGCGATAAGGGTTGGAACTTAGTGTTCTTAATCGATGTCTCTGGCTCAATGCAATCAAGCGATAAACTTCCGCTCGTAAAACAAACTCTAAAATTGCTAGTAAACAAAATGCGTGCGCAGGATAGAATTGCAATTGTTACTTATGCTGGAAATGCAGGAGTAGCACTTGAGTCTAGCGGTATTCAGGAGAAGCAGAAGATAATTAATGCAATTGATGCCCTAGGTGCTGGAGGAAGCACTCATGGTAGTGCAGGTATTATGGAGGCATACCGTATCGCATCTGAAAATATGATTGATGGGGGAGTTAACAGGGTACTTCTATCAACAGATGGAGATTTTAATGTCGGTATTACCTCATTTGATTCACTTATAAAGCTTATTGAAGAAAAGAGAAAAACAGGAGTAACTCTTACTACTCTTGGTTTTGGAACAGGTAATTATCAAGAAAAAAATATGGAGCAGTTAGCAAATAAAGGAAATGGTAACTACTTTTATATTGATAACTTTAAAGAGGCACGTAAGGTGCTAGAAACTGATCTATTTGCAACGATGGAGGTTGTGGCTAAAGACGTTAAGCTTCAGATTGAATTTAATCCTGAGCACGTTGTTGAATATCGATTAGTTGGATATGAAAATAGAAAACTTAGAAAAGAAGACTTTAACAACGATGCAATTGATGCAGGTGAAATCGGTTCTGGTCACACAGTAACTGCTATTTACGAAGTTGTCCTTAAAGATAGTGAATTGGCTAACTCACTAAATACTCAATACAGATATGCAACTGAACAGAAACATATCGAAGAGAAAAAAGAGAGCTCGTTTTCAAATGAGCTTGCATTTCTGAAGATACGTTACAAAAAACCTGAAGGTAGTAAGTCGGCATTACTAACCTTTCCTTTACTAAAAAGTGATGTGACTAGTTCATTTGCTAAGGCTAGCGATGATTTCCGATTTGCAGCCTCTGTTGCTGCCTTTGGACAGCTGCTTAGAAAGAGTCAGTACATAGAGCAAGAATCCTTTAACAAGGTAATTGAAATTGCTCAAAATGCCCTTGGTGAGGATGCCTTTGGATACAGACGAGAGTTTGTCGAAATAGTAAAAAATGCATCGGTAATTCAGTAGTTTAGTGAGCTTTTCTATCGATTTAGACGCTGCTTATTGTGGGAGATAAGCAGCGTTTTCCCTATTTAAATACATAACTTGTCTACATGTGTGTTTATATAAGGGGTGATGATCGTTGAGCTTATTCGATGATGGACAATATGACTACTTATCTCCAGATGAGTTAAAAGATCTAGAGACAGCTTACAGAGTTCTGCAAACTTCTACAGATCCACGTTTAATTAGCACTTCAGTTTCAGAGATTTTAGGCGCACACGTGCTCTCAGAGGAAGAAGATTTAGAGCCTGTCGATCTTCCTGAGGAGCCGACTGAAGATGATTTCCTTGAGGAAACCTTAGCACAGTTAGTTTTTGTAGAAGAGAAGTCTAGCTACGACCCCAAGCTATTAGATTTTGTTGAGGTTGCATTAATGCCCTTAAGAAAACCCTTACTTCAGGCAGGGGCGATAGCCTCAATTGAGTATTTCATAGAAAAAGCTTCTAAAATAGAAGGTTTTGAAGCTTATCAAGAACTTGTTGTAGCGCATGCAAGTATAAAGATCTTTGATGAGGACCCTGACGTAAGAAAGGCAGCGGTATCGCTGCTTCAACATGTCCCTTCAGAAGAGAGTACTGATAGGTTATTAGCTGCATTAAGTGATGAATCTGAGGCCGTCGCGATACAAGCAGGCTCAATTTTAGCTAAAAGACCGCATTCTTTAGCAAATAAAACGGATCTACTTTACGCTGAACTTGCTAGAGAGGGTGTGTCTCCAAAACTAAGGGCTCAGATTGCTGCAGTTTGTACTCTTACAAATCCACACGATACAAGGCTAGTTAAAATTATTAAAGCAGAAATAGAGAATCCATCTGGTGATGAGTTTTCTATGCAAGCTAGGGCTATTTTTCAACGTTGCGACCTGAGAGATTTTTACACTGTTGAGGAAGCCTTTCAGATCCTTGAAGATAAGAGTGCTAGTTATCCGTTGCGAGCAACTATTGCTATTAATCTTTCTCATGGCAGCATAGAGCTTGTACGTGCTCTAGAAACTTTCACAAGGATTATGGAAGATCCACAAGAAGACAGTTTAATGCTACAAACTATGGCTAGTCGCCTTGCTCGATTTAGAGCACGCGTAGATCAGAATAACATTCCTGACGATGTTACCGATGAAGCTCTCTTTTCTAAATATGAAAGACTTCTTGCTGTGTATGAAGGTAAAGATACAAAAGAGTATAAGGATGCTGCAATGTACGCGGTAGCAGCAGTTCTTGGTCGAGATAGGCTTGCGCTGTTTTCAACGGGTAGAGCGTTACCAGAAGTTGCTCTATTTCAGGAGATCTGTATTAACATGAGACTAGAAGATGCTCCGTCACATTATCCTTGGTAACATCTAAAAAGATCAGTCATTTCAGGTTGCTTGCACAAGTTTAGCTTGCTGTTGTAGTCTCTCAAGTGGAGGGAAACTATGCTAACACTTGCTGATATTCAATCTCAGATTAACACAGAGAACTTTATTGGTGGTGAGCCGGTAAAGGCAACAGCCTCTGAGACCTACACATCATTAAACCCATCAGACAATCAACCGATTGCTACATTTGCCTTAAGCAATGCAGAAGACACTAGTCGTGCAATTGCTGCGGCCAGAAAAGCGTTCGACCAGGGACCATGGCCCAGGATGAGTGTCGCAGAGCGTGTTAAGCTGATTAATAGATTTGCTAGCCTGATTGAAGAAAAAGCGGAATTCCTTGGAGCAATAGAGTCTTACGATGTTGGAAAGCTGCTCGGTGAATGTGTCGGTCATGATGTAGCACGAGCAAGTGCTAACATGAGATTTTTTGCAAGCAAGATGGAGCAGTGGGAAGACGAAGCATATTTCAAAGATGCTGCCTTCCTTGGTAGAAAGATTAAAACGCTAAGCATTGCTAAGCGTGAACCAGCAGGCGTGGCTGGAATTATTGTGCCGTGGAATAGCCCAATAATGCTTGCAACTTGGAAACTTGGACCGTGCATCGCTGCAGGAAATACTTGTGTGCTTAAAGCCTCACCTTGGGCACAGCTTACAATTTTGCAACTTGGTCAACTTGCTAAAGATGCAGGCATTCCAGATGGTGTGATGAATTTTATCGCCGGCGGTGCAGAAGCAGGCCAAACTCTAACTTCTCATCCTGACGTTGATAGGGTTTCTTTTACCGGAAGTGTTGGGGTAGGTAAGGCTGTAAACATAGCTAATGCACAGGCACGAATGGCCCCAGTCTCACTTGAGCTTGGCGGCAAATCCCCGAGCATAGTTTTTGATGATGCAGACCTCGATATGGCAGTGGCTGGAGTTGCTAGGGGAATTTTTAGAAGCCAAGGACAATCCTGTGTGGCTGGCTCCAGACTGCTACTGCAAGAATCAATTTACAATGAATTCATGCCTCGCTTAGTTAAGGAAGTTAAGGCGATGAAGATAGGTAGTCAATTAGATTCTTCAAGCCAGATAGGACCTCTAATTACGAAAGAGCATTTAGCTAGCATTGAGCGTATGGTTCAAGCAGGGGTAAGCGCTGGAGCAAAAGCTACGATAGGAGGCCGGCGACCTGAGGGTGTAGAGTTTGCTCAAGGGAACTACTTTGAACCAACAATCTTTGAAGAGGTTTCCTCTGAGATGGAAGTTTGGCAGGAAGAGATCTTTGGGCCTGTTCTTTGTGTCATGCCTTTTAAAGATGAGTCAGATGCAATAGCAAAAGCAAATGATTCTGAGTTTGGTCTCTCGTCAAGTGTTTGGACAACAGACATGGATAGAGCCATGACAGTTTCTAGTGCGATTGAGTCAGGAATGACCTGGGTTAATGCGCACTTTGTGCGCGATCTGCGTTCTCCTTTTGGTGGAGTCAAAGATAGCGGGATTGGTTCTGAAGGGGGTCGATACAGTCTTGAGTTCTACACTCGCGCCAAGATGATCTGTTTGACTTACCCGAGGTAACGCTCGCCCCGACATCCTTGTCAGGGCGAGCGGTTCGTGATCCGCTCTCTAAGCTGCCGTAGCTTCAAAGCTATGATTACTTAACCAGTTTAGTCTTGAAGGAGCTCATTAAGCTTAGGTAGCGCCTTTTTAAGTTCAGCCTCTACGTGTGCTTCAGGTAGCATATATGGGGCGCGTGGCGAGCCCATATTAATTCCACTAACAGTCGATGTTACCATCTTAGTAGTGCCGATATGACGTTGGTTATCTTCACCGCCACGAGGGAAAGCTTCGTTGACCATACATTGAATTGCTTCAATTCTGTCTCTATCGCCACCGTTATTCCAGAGTTGCCACATCTTAACACAAGCTGGAACAGCAAATGCGTTGATAAATCCACCGCCGGAACCTAAAAGCATTCCAGTAGTAAAAGCTCTAAAGGTTGTAAACACAGGTGCACGTCCATCGATCTCTTTAAATAGAGACTCCAAATGTATATGTCTGTCGGTCATAACCTCTTTCATTCCAATTACGCCGTCAATCTTCGTAAGTTTACCGACGAACTCTCTACTCATAAAAAACTTAGAAAGTTTTGGGTTATGGTAAATAACTATTGGAAGTCCAGTTGCGCAGGCTTCTTGATAGTGTCTGTAAACTTCAGTCTCATCAGGAATCCAGTAATAGGGTGGGATTAACTGAGCACCATCAAATTTAAGTTCTTTAGCAACTTTGCAGTGCTCCAAGACTTCTCGAGTGTATGGTGCAGCAACAGTACAAAGCTTTGTTAGTCCATGCTTGTCAGCTTGCTCGCCAGCGACTTCCCATGATTTCCAGCGCTCTTCGTTAGTAAGGCATGCAAACTCACCAATACTTGGTGTAGCGACTATACCGTCAACACCTACCTCAGCGCACCAATCTACTTCAGCGCGCAATGCGTCGTAGTCTATATCCTCGTTAGAGTTAAAAGGTGTAACGAGCATTGCATATATGCCGCGTAGTTTTTTTCCTGCCATAAAAAGATCCTTTTTTGATTTAAGGGTTTGAAACTTGGTCGTATCTTAGAAAAATACTCAATATAAAAGCAAGTTACATTATCTTTTGAAGAGCTTGTTCAAGAGCCGTTTTAGTAATGTTTGTAACACCACTATTTTGCTCATAAGTTTCTTCTAGGGCCTTGCCAATAACATTTGAGACGTCCTCAAAGATAGAGTGATCTTTAACCTTAACTCCTTTTTGCATCAGGTATGCAAACACACGAGCCATGCCGCAATTTGCGATGAAATCTGGTAACACGGCTACTTTTGAATCTAAGTATTCGGTAACTGGTCCAAAGATATTAGCTTTCTCTTGGAAAGGAACGTTTGCACCACAAGAGATGACCTCGATTCCTGAAGCAACTAACTTGTCGGCTTGCTCTTTTGAGACTAGCTTTGATGCGGCAGCTGGGATAAAGATCTCTGCTTTTTGATCCCAGAATTGTTCGTTTAGTTCGCCGTAAGGAATCTTGTCTTTGCAGACTAGTGAGTTCCCATTTCGATTTAAGACAAGCTCACGTACATTTTTCAATCCTAAGCCGTCCTGGTTTATTATGCCGCCTTCTCTATCCATAATGCCAACAACTCTAGCTCCCTCAGACGCTAAGTAGTATGCAGCTATTGCACCAACATTTCCCCATCCTTGAACAAGAACGCGTTTGCCCGAAATATTTCCACCCCAAAGTCTATAGAAATGATTTAGAGCTTGAAAGACTCCATAGCCGGTTATCAGATCCGCAACGGTATATTGATGTTCGACTGAAGGTGTCAGATCTGCAGATTCGATTACTCTACAAACGCCACGTCTAAGCTGTGCAAGTCTATCAATTGTATCAACGCGGGTAGCACTAAAATGTCCATTTACAATTCCTTCTTGCGGATGAACAAGTCCGAATTCTTCAGTTATAGGAATAACATCATGCATCTCATCAACGTTTAGGTCTCCACCAGTGCCATAGTATTCTTTGAATATTGGCATAACGGCCTTAAACCAGCGCTTTAAGACATCTCTCTTTTCCGGCCTCGTTGGGTCAAAATTTATACCCGATTTGGCACCACCAATTTGTGGACCACAGACTGCAAATTTTACCTCCATGGTTTTCGCTAAGGCTTCAACCTCATTTCGATCTAAACCTAGTCTCATGCGCGTTCCACCGCCTGCAGCACCACCTCTTAGCGAATTTATAACTAAAAATCCCTGTGCTTCAGTTAGAGGATCGTTCCATTCGAAAACAATCTCTGGTGCGGTGCTAAGAAATTTATCTAGTAGTGTCTTCATCGAACGGTCGTTTAGTTGATTGATAGCATTCTGTTGAGCGGCACTAGGGCTCTCTCTATGATCTCTGAGGCTACGTGCACCTGTGGACTCTGATTCTCCATGCATTGTATTAACTTCTCCATCGTATTTAGTTTCATGTAGGGACATTCATTGCAGGCACAGCCCGATTCTGGGGGTGCTGGAATGAACTCTTTGTCAGGATTTTCGTTCTGCATTTTGTGCAGGATTCCTGATTCCGTAACCACAACAAACTGTTTGTCACTGCTTTGTGAAACATATTGAATTAAGGATGAGGTTGAACCGACATGGTCGGCTAACTCTAATATGTTCTCAGGACATTCTGGGTGAGCCACTATTTTTGCTTCTGGATAGCGGACTTTTAGTTGAATAAGCTTCTTTTCACTAAAGGTTTCATGAACCATGCATGAGCCGTTCCATAAAAGCATGTCACGACCAGTCTTTTTAATTAAATACTTCCCAAGATGTTGATCGGGGGCAAAGATGATAGGCTTGTCTTTTGGTATCGATTCTATAACTTTAACGGCATTACTTGACGTGCATAAAATGTCGCTAAGAGCTTTTACCTCAGCTGAGCAATTTACATATGTAACTACGGTGTGATCGGGATGAGCTTGAACAAACTCCCTAAACTTGTCTGCAGGGCAATCATCAGCTAAAGAGCATCCAGCGGCAAGGTCGGGAAGGAGTACAGGTTTGTCAGGGTTCAGAATTTTGGCTGTCTCGGCCATGAAGTGCACACCAGAGAAGACAATAACATCTGCGTCAGTCTTGGCTGCTTTTTGAGCTAGAGCTAGGCTGTCTCCAACAAAATCTGCGATATCTTGGATTTCTGATTCTTGGTAATAGTGAGCGAGAAGAACAGCGTTAAGTTCTTTTTTTAACTCTTTAACCCTTTCTCGCTCGCTATTACTCATTCCACTCAGGTAAAGTTAAACTTTACAATGGAGAAGTTTCTGCTTCTTCTGCCACTAAGTTGCTATCTGCTTCTTGACCATCAGCCGAATCAAAGTCCGCATCGCTAGGAGCTTCCTCTGGTTCCTCGGTCTTTTCTCTAGGCACGTTAATTGAGGTAGCTTTCTTGATAAATAGCTCGTCACCATTTTTCAATGTTGCTCCGGCCAATTTGTCGACAATGGAGTCGGCATGTTCTTCAGCAAAGTCAGTGAAAGAGTAGTGGTCTCTGATGCTAAAACGCTTGATATCTTCATCAGATAGCTCACATTTCTCTTTTACGATTTTGCAAAACTCATCGTGAGTGAAGTTCCCCTTTGCTCCATGACCGATGTAAAATCTTACGTCCTTTTTTGGAGGAGGCAATTGTTCACGTGGCGCACGCTCGTCTCTGTCGCGTGGACCTTCATCTCTTCTTGAACCACGTCGGTTATCACGTCTGTTGTCGCGATCTCGATCTCTATCTCTATCCCTGTCTCTATCGCGATCTCGTCCGCGACCACGGTTATCGTCTCGTCCTTCTCTACGGTTACGAGAATCGTTTCTGCCCGAATCACGGTCACGACCACGCTTGTCTCTTCTGTCCCCCCTATCTTTAGAGCTTTCAGCAGCTTTCTTAAGAGTAGGGATGAGGTTCAAGGTGTTGTTTAACAAAAGCGCTACTACCTGCTCTTTTTCAGCATGCCCTAAAATTAAAGGGACAAGCGCTGCTAGCTTTTCATCCTTGAGGAAGTTGCCATTTTTGGCTTCTTCAACAAACTTGTTAAGTTTTGAAGCAAGTACCTCTTCTGCACTAGGAAGATCCTTCTCGAGGAAATCTATATTCGTTACTTTCTTGATGTAATGAAAGTTTGTGAAATCTAGTGGGTTAATCAGGGAAACTACAACAGAAGGTCTGCCTGCAAATGAGCCTTCAGTTCTGCGAGTGAAGTCTTCAGGTTTTTCAGGTGTTCCATAGTTCACAACAACATCAAAGTGGCCACTATCAAAGTCAGCACCTGACTCATCATTTGTAACTACAATTGATATCTCTTTGTTGCGTACACGATTAACAACATGCTTTGTTGCTCCTCTGAAGCTTCGCTCAGTGATGAATTTCTCTACATCGAAGCCACGTTTGCTAAGTATAACTGCTACAAGGTCAGTATCAGAAGCAGTGTTGCAGAAGATTAAATGGCTTTTTCCAGGATTCAGCTCAACTAAATCTGAAAGCGCATTAGTTTTATCTAGTAAATCACTTCCAACTTCATACAGATGATATTCAAGATTATGATTTTCATCAGTTAGAGTTAAGTTTTGAACGTTAGAGCTAAGCTTGTTCATGCACTCTTCTAGCTCGGGAGAAAGTGTCGCAGTCACTGTGACTATTTTTGGACGACTCTCTAATTGCTTAAAGAATTGCTCAATTCCTGCGGATGAAATCTTATCAAAAATACTGCTAGCATTATAAAGGACGACCTTGTTTACGCGACTGGCTGGAAGATAGTCATTTTGAACTGCTTCAGTAATTGAATCTGTTGTGCCAATAAATATTTCAGCATCACTTACAGAATAGTCAGCATCGCTTGTTAGTGCTGCTGATGAAATATTACATCCATCATTTAATTTACTGAATACAGTAGCTAATTCTTTTACTTCGTCGTCTGAAGAGACCAAGACGACTGTTTTGCCGCGAGCATCACCAGAACAATAGCCTTCAATTAAGCCAGCAAGTAATGCGATGGCTAGTGAACGGTCGGTAGTTCCAGTAGCGATCATGTTGTTTGGGGAACAAAGTAGATCCACAAATTGAACATGAGCCGCGCTTATGCTTTTATCTTCAATACCCTTGATGTTGTTAATAAGTGATTCAGTGTTTATGATTCGGTCTAAGCCCTGAAGTGAATCAACTGTATTTTTTTCATCTGAGTTTGTTACATTATCTTCTGTCATGAGTTTATTACCCAATAATATAAGAGTGTGATTATGTTAAGAGTTTTGTTTGACCGTTATGATAGCGCCAAAACATTTACTACTATTCTTAGCTGTCTAGGAGTTTTCTTCTATTCTGGTAGCACAGCTTCTTTTATCGGATGTGCTACGGCATCCCCAATTAGTCAACAAGACAAACAGCTGTCTGAAGGCACTCATACTGTCATGTCCAGGGATGGAAGTCCATATCCTGCCAAAATTGAAGTTGAAGCTGAAGAAATACCTGAAATCATTGCTCTCCCAGAGAAAAAACTATCAATTGACCTTTCCTCCTTAGAGAGATCGAAAGGCTTGCAATCGTCTGAAGTTATTGGTGTTTTTCCAATTCCTCTAAGCTCTGGACAGCAGCTTGTTAGTACAGCCATGAAAGATGGTGAGATTATTGGGAAATCAGCAAGTTCAGAATCTGGCGCTAGTTATAAGCTTGCATCTCTTGGGGCGGGGATCTCCCAAATTGATTATTCGCTTGCTGAGGGACTCTTTGGATACCTCAAGGGTAGCGAGCTCTCAGTTTACTCACTGCAAGAGGGAAGAAAGATAATTTCGAACCGTAAGTTAAACACTAGGATTAAATCATTGAAATTTCAGATCGATGGAAAATCACTTTTCGTTGGTGCTGCTGATGGAATGATTTATGAATGGAAGTTTGCTGACGAAATTAAGCAGAGCAGAAAACATGAAGAGGAGTACTTGCAACGTTACACGGGAGCATCTTCAGTGATAAATGCAATTGCAATGCACAGAGAGGGCCGCCTTTTCTTTACGGGTGATTGGAATGGCGATCTGATTGCATGGCGAACCTTTGATAGTGATCAAAGAG